>DYLA01000136.1 GCA_020722265.1 Anaerolinea sp. | reverse complement strand
CCACCGTCGGCCTTGGAACCTCGAACCCCCAACGATCCACCCAACTCGGCGTGCTTTTCGACAAGATGCACTGGAAAACCCTGCTCCGCCAGATTCATCGCCGCTGTCATCCCGGCGAGTCCGCCCCCGATCACCAGCGCGCTATGCTCCAGAGACATCGCAACTTTGTACAATGGCTCGAGGCGCGACGCGCGCGCGACCGCCATCCGTACCAAATCCTTCGCCTTGCGCGTAGCCGCTTCCCAATCGTGCGAGTGTACCCACGAGCACTGATTGCGAATGTTCGCCATCTCGAACAGGTACGGGTTCAGCCCCGCCGCGCGAATCGAATCTTGGAAGAGCGGCTCGTGCGTGCGCGGCGTACAACTCGCCACGACGACACGATTGAGATTCTGCTCCTTGACCTTCTCCGTGATGCGCGCAATCGAATCTTGCGAACAGGTGTAGAGATTGTTCTCGGCGTACGCCACGTTCGGCAGTGTTTTCGCGTACTCGGTCACGTCCGGCACATCGAGATAGCCGCCGATGTTGGAACCGCAGTGGCAGACAAATACGCCAACGCGCGGCGGTTCGCGCGTCACATCGCGTTCGGGCGGAAACTCGCGCGTGCGCGCCAGCGCGCCGCGCACCTGCGCAAGGAGCGCCTCCGCGTTTGCCGCCGCACCGCTCGCGTCCACGACACTTTCGGGAATATCCTTCGGTTCGATGAACGGACCCGCCGCAAAAATTCCGGGGCGCGACGTTTCGAGTGGACGGAAGGGAATCGTCTTGCAAAAACCAAAATCGTCGAGCGCGACGCCGAGTTGTGCGCCCAACGCGCGCACCTGCGGGGAAATCTCCATGCCGACGGAGAGCACCACCAGATCGAACTCTTCCTCGATCAGACGCATCTCTGCATCGTCCGACGCGTAGCGCAACAGCAAATTCCCGTTTGCCGGATTCTCTTTCACCGCTGACACGCGGCACCGCGTATACTTGACGCCGTAGCGTTCCTGCGCGCGATGATAATACTCCTCGTACCCCTTGCTGAACGCGCGCGCGTCCATCATAAAAATATGAATCTCGGTCTCGGGGTTGTGCTCCTTCGCCATCATCGCTTCCTTCGCGGCGTACATACAGCACACCGCGCTGCAATAATCGTGCGATTGATCACGCGAGCCGATGCACTGCAGAAACGCGATTTTTTTTGCGGGCTTGCCGTCCGATGGTCGCGTGACGTGTCCATTCGTCGGACCCGATGCGGAGAGAATCCGCTCGAACTGCAAACTGGTGACGACGTTGGGGAATCGCCCAAAGCCGAATTCCTCCGATAACTCGGCGCGATACACCTCATAGCCGGGCGCGAGAATCACCGCGCCGACCTGCACCTCCTCGACGCGCTCGACCATATCGTGCACGATGGCTTTGGCGCCGCAGGCGTACACACACTCCAAGCACTCGGAGCAAATGCCGCATTGCAAGCAACGCCGCGCTTCTGCGCGTGCCTGATGTTCGGTCAAGCCCAGGACGATTTCGCGGAAACTATGCTTGCGCTCGTCCACTGGCAACAGCGCGGCTTGAAGGCGCGGCTGGAGTTGGATTTCCCCTTTGCGGACGCGCTGCGCCAGTTCCTCGCGCGAGAACTTGGCGACCGCCAATTTGGGCGTGGTCTGCTTGAGCGGCTCGCCGCGCAGATAGCGATCAATCGAAACGGCGGCGCGATGACCAAGCGCGATAGCGTCAATGATGAACGACGCGCCGCCGCGCTTGCCTCCGCCGACGACGAACAGCCCGGGAATTTCACTGGCCAACGTTTCCGGGTCCCCCGTCAGATCGTCGTATTGCGGATCGGTGTAAACCAAATCCGACGCCTGACCGACCACACGAATCACGGTATCGCAGGGCAGGAAGTGTTCCGAACCCGGCTCGGTTTTCGGACGCCTCTGCCCGTTCTCGTCCACCACCTCGCCCGGTGCGGTGCGCGCCAGCTCGACGCCGACCACTTTGCCATACTCCGTGCGAATCCGCGTCGCCACTGTCTTTTCGATGATGCGGATGCCTTCGCGTTCGACTTCTTCGATTTCCCACTGGTATGCCGGCAGTTCCGTCCGCGAGCGGTTGAAGGCAATCGTCACCTCTGCCGCGCCCAAACGCCCCGCCACCGCCGCCGCGTCCATCGCCGTGATTCCGCCGCCCACCACGACCACGCGGTCGCCGATGGCGAGCGGTTCGCCCAGATTGATTTTCCGCAAGAAGGTCACGGCAGAAATCACGCCCGCCGCGTCTTCGCCGGGAATACCCCAGCGCGCGCTCCGCGTCGTAATACCGGTCGCCAGACACACCGCGTGGTAGCCCTGTTTCAACAAGGCGACGGGATCGCGCACCGGCGAGTTGGTCTTGAGAACGACGCCCAGCGCGAGAATGTCGTCAATGTCTTGTTGCAGAACGCCTTTGGGCAAACGGTGCGCCGGGATACCGACCCGCATCATCCCGCCCGCTACCGGCAACGCCTCGAAGACGGTCACGCCGTACCCTTTCATCACCAGATCGCGCGCGGTGGTGAGACCGGCCGGGCCTGCGCCCACGATGGCGACCCACTCTGGGCGCGTGCGCGCGACGCGTTGAATTGGCTCGCGTCCGTACGCCAGCGCATAGTCCACAACGAAACGCTTGAGTGCCATAATGCTGACCGCGTCGTCCACCAGCGCGCGCGAACAGCGACCTTCGCATGGATGATGGCACGAGCGACCGCAGACGCTTGGGAACGGATTGTCTTCTTTGATGACGCGCAAGGCATCGCGATAACGCCCCTCCGCAATCAGTGCGATGTACCCCTGCGCGCGCTGACCGGCGGGACAACCATCGCGACACGGCGCGATGCCGCGTTTCTCGATGGCGAAGGCAGCGGGAATCGCTTGCGGATAGAGCCGGTACACGGCATGTCGTTTCGCCAGGTTTTCATTGTACGGATCAGGCAGGACAATGGGGCAGACCTTTTCGCAGTCGCCGCAGCCGATGCACTTGGTCAGGTCAATGTAGCGCGGTTTGCGGCGCAGCGTCGCGGTGAAATTGCCGGCTTGCCCCTTCACGTCGAGCACTTCCGTATCCGTCAGTATTTCGATGTTAAGGTGCCGCCCGGCTTCGACGAGGCGCGGCGCGAGTGTACACATCGCGCAGTCATTCGTCGGGAACGTCTTGTCCAACTGCGCCATATGTCCGCCGATGGCGGATTTGCTTTCGACGAGATAAACTTTGAATCCGCTTTCGGCGAGGTCGAGCGCGGCTTGAATTCCGCCGATGCCTCCGCCGACGACCATCACCGCGCCGATGGGCGTATTCAATGGAGTGGCATGCCCTTCGTCAGTCACGGCGCTCTCTCTTCCTGGCTCAGCCCCTTTTCCACCCGTTGACTCTCAACCGCCCACTTTTGCCGCTTCATCTCCGGCGTTTCCAAATTGCGCGGAATGACCACCGTAAAGCGCGTGCCGGTTTTGCCTGCTTCGGAGTTCTGGACACGGATTTCGCCATTGTGCGCGTCCACAATCTTCTTCGCGATAGATAGTCCCAACCCCGCGCCCGGCGTCTCGCCCACGTTGCTCGCGCGGAAAAAATCCGTAAAAATGTGCGGTAGGTCTTCCGGCGGAATGCCGCGACCTTCATCCGCGACTTCAAAGTAGAGCGCGTCCGGTTCGTACCACGCGCGAAAAGTGACCGTACTGTTCGGCGGCGAAAACTTGATGGCGTTGTTCAGCAAATTGGTGAGCACCTGTCGCAACCGTCGCCGCGCACCCACGATCGGCTCGAACCGGGGCGGCGGTTCGATTTTGATTTGCACGCCCTTTTCCGCCGCCGCCAAGCGCGTGTCCTCGATGGATTCGGCGCCCACTTCACCGGGGTCGAACCATTCAAAGTCCGTCTGGATCTGCTCCGGGCGCAGCCGTGCCAGATCCACCACATCGCCGATGAGTCCGCGCAGGTCGGTCACGCGCACCGCGCTCCGTGTGAGCATGCGCTGCTGCTTTTCGGTGAGTTCGCCCGCGAATCCGCCCAACAACGTCTGCAAATAGTTTTCGATCGCGGCGAGCGGCGAGCGCAGTTCGTGCGACACAATGGAAAGAAAATAGGTGAGGGTGTCGGTGGCACTGCGGTAGCGGTCGCCGATCAGCGCCGCGAGTGTGTTCATCACCTTCAAGCCCGCCGCCGGATGCGTCTCCAGATAGTCGCGCAATGCCGCACCGTCCACACAGACGACGCGCGTCGGTTCGATGCAAATGGCCGAAGTGGCATAGACATGCGGAGTGACCAGCGTCGAAAAGCCGGCGATTTTGCCTGGCTCGACATAGCTGATCGTCGCCTGGCGCGGCGTGGAGTGCCTGCCGATCTGGATTCTCTTTTCCAGCGCGAGTTTGCCGCGCTCGACGATGAACAACTCTTCCGCGGGCGCGCCCTCGCTCAGAACGACATTGCCCTCGCGATAGGTTTCCTCGCGGCAGAACTCGGCGATCGCGGCAAGGTCTGCATCGGCCAGGCTGCCGAAGATTTCGCAGCGACGCAGACGCTCGGCCGTTACGGCAATGGTTCTCTGGTCAAACGTTGGTGGGCTCATTTTTGCAGCAATTTTTCCACGCGCTGGAGCAAGTCGCTTGGCTTGGCTGGCTTCTGAACATAGTCTTGCACATCCATCGCCATGCCGACTTCCAGTTCGTAGCGGCGGCGGCTGGCGTCCTCGATGACGGTCGTGAGTACCATAATCGGCAAGTCGGAATACGCCGGGTCGCTGCGCAACTCGCGAATGACTCCCCAGCCATCTAGGCGCGGCATCAGGAGATCAAGGATGAGCAAATCCGGTCGCTCTTGCTTGATCATCGCCAAGCATTGCTTGCCATCGCGCGCGGTTGCCAGACGATAGGGCTGACTGCTGAGAACGGTAACGAGATTGTCCAAGATGTCCGGATCGTCGTCGGTGATGAGAATGTAAGGTGGCTTGGTCTCGGTCTGCCTCATTGCTTCCCCCGGATGTGAAGGGTGGCGAGTGGCGAGAAATTTTTCACGTCACCCGTCGCTCGTCACCTGCTTCAACGGATTTGGTCCCATCTGTTTGATCTCTGCCGTCAATTCGGCGGCGGAAAAGGCAAACTGCGCCCCCATGGCGGAGGACAGGTTGATCATTTGGACACGCCGCCCTTCGAGACCGATTTGTTCCAACAACTGACTGATGTATTCCACGCGCTTGCGCGCTCTGAGATTACCTTCCAGGTAATGACAATCGCCTTCCAGTCAGCCCGCCACGAGCACACCGTCGGCACCCTCTTCAAAGGCGCGCAGGACGTACAGTGCGTCGAGTTTCCCGCTGCAAGGCAACTCGATCACCTTGATCGAGGTTGGGTACTCCAGGCGCATACTGCCTGCCAAATCCGCCGCGGCGTACGCGCAATAGTGACAGCAAAAAGCAACGATTTGAGGTTCAAAGTCGTTATCACTCATTCTCTAAATCCCAATTTCCTACTCCCCAATCCAGATCGCCCAAATCCAGCCCTCAGTTTCCAATTTCCGCTTCCCGTAGTTGGGATTTGGGTGTTGGGATTTGGAATTTGAACAATGCATCCACCTTCGTCAATACCTGTGCATCGGTGTAGTGCATCAATTGGATCGCCTTTGCCGGACACTCTGCGGCGCAGATGCCACAGCCGTGACAGGCTGCTGTTTCGATGAACGCCGCGCCGGGAATGTTCCCCACGCCGATTTGGTTCGGCACGATCTGAGGCACGTGGTAGGGGCAGGAGCGCACGCAGGTCAAACACCCCACACAATGCGCCGCGTCCACCACCGCCACGCGCGCGCTCGTGAGCATCTTTTCCTGCGCGAGAATATTCGCGGCGCGCGCCGCCGCCGCTTGCGCCTGAGCAATCGTCTCATCGAGGAATTTGGGATAATGCGCGACGCCTGCCATAAATATGCCATCCGACGCGAAATCCACCGGGCGCAACTTGACGTGCGCTTCCAAGAACCAGCCGTCCATATCTACCGGCACCTTCAGCGCCGTCGCCAGTTCGCGTGCCCCTGGGGATGCGACGATGGGTGTCGAGAGCACCACCAAGTCGGCGTTCAGCGTCAGTTCCTCTTGGAGAACGGGCTCCCAAACGCGAACGACCAGTGGCGCGGGGCGAGTGACGTATGACGAGTCACTGCCTGCTATCTGCACTTTGGGTTTCCTGTCAAAATCATAGCGCACGAACACGACACCCGCGCGGCGCGCTTCGGTGTAGAGGCGTTCTTTGAAACCAAAAGTGCGGATGTCACGATAGATGACGGTCACCTGCGCCTGCGGATTCAACTCCTTGAGTTTGAGCGCGTTCTTGAGCGCGGTGGCGCAGCAAAGCCGACTGCAAAATCGTTCTGCCGGACCGATGCACTGGATCATCACGACGTTGTTGCAGGCGGCAGGTAGCCGGCGGGAGGCAGATTCTTGGCTGTCTGCTTGTGGCTTGCTGCTGCCTGCTAGAATGTCCTCAAACTCCAACTGCGTCACAATGCGCGGATCCGTCCCGTACCCATACTCCGTGCCTTTGTATTCCGCACCGCCGGTCGCCACGATCGTCGCGCCGTGCGAGATTTGGAAGGTTTGTCCATTGCGCAGCGTGGAAACAAAGTTGCCCTTGAAACCACCCGTCTCTACCAACTCGGTGTTGAGGTGTACCGTAATCAGTGGATTCGCCTCCACACGCGCGACCAGGTCGCGCAGATACGCCTGCGCGTCTTGAAATTCTAGATTCTGGATTTCGGTTTTTGGATTTCGAATGGCGGATTTCGGATTTCCCCCCGTGAAGAGATAGCGCAGATGCCGCAGATTGCCGCCGAGTTGGTCAGTGCGTTCGACGAGATGAACGGGAAAACCTTGCTCCGCGAGTGCCAGCGCGGCGTTCATTCCTGCCGCGCCGCCGCCGATAATCAGTGCCGTATGATTGACTTTGACTTCTGACGTACGTAGCGGCTCAAGTTTCGTCCCGCGTGCGACAGCCATTCGCACCAGAGTCTTGGCTTTTTCGGTCGCGCCGGCGCGGTCGCTCCCATGCACCCACGAGCATTGATTGCGGATGTTTGCCATCTCGAACAAATACGGATTCAAGCCGGCTTGTCGAAGCGTATCCTGAAAGAGCGGTTCGTGCGTGAGCGGCGTGCACGATGCGACCACCACCCGGTTGAGGTTCCACTGTTTGATCTGCTCGATGATGTGCGCGATGGTGTCTTGCGAGCAGGTATAGAGGTTGTCTTCCGCATGCACGACGCCGGGCAAGGTGCGCGCGTATTCCGCGACGCTAGGCACATCGAGATAGCCGCCAATGTTCGACCCACAGTGACAGACAAACACGCCGACGCGCGGCGGTTCGCTGGAAACATCACGCTCGGGCGGATAGTCTCGCTGGCGTACCAACGTGTGCCGCGCCGGCGCGAGCAGACGCGCGGCAGCGGTCGCCGCGCCGCTCGCTTCCATCACCGTCTCGGGAATGTCTTTCGGTTCGCGGAAGGGACCCGCGACATAAATCCCCGCACGCGACGATTGCAGCGGATCGAACAGCGTCGTGTGGCAAAAACCGTATGGATCAAGTTCAATGCCGAGTTTGTGCCCAAGTTCCTTGACGCTCTCGGCAATCTCCATGCCCACAGAGAGAACGACGAGGTCGAATTCTTCCTCGACGACTGACGAATGACCCATGACGGATGACCGCTGTTCTTCCTCCGTCGGCCGTCCTCCGTCCTCCGTCTGATACCGTACAATCAGATTCCCATTCGCCGGGTTTTCCTTGAGCGCCGAAATGCGACACCGCGTATACTTGACGCCGTACTTTTTCTCGGCGCGGCGATAGTATTCCGCGTACCCTTTGCTGAACGCGCGCGTATCCATAAAGAACACCTGGCACATGACCTTGCCGTCGTTCCCTTCCACCTTCGCGTGTTCGAGCGCCATAATTGCTTCTTTTGCCGCGTACATACAGCAGACCGATGAGCAATAGTCATGGCTCTGATCGCGGCTGCCAACGCACTGCAAGAACGCAATCCGTTTGGGCGACGCCCCATCCGACGGTCGCTGGATGTGCCCGCCCGTCGGTCCCGAGGCGGAGAGCAAGCGCTCGAACTGCAAACTCGTCACCACATTGGGATAGCGTCCCCAGCCGTACTCTTCCGACAACTCGGCGCGATAAACCTGATAACCTGGCGCGAGAATGATCGCACCCACCTCAATCTGCTCGACACGCTCAACCATATCGTGGACGACGGCGCCGCGCTGGCAGGCGTAATAGCAACTCAAGCACTCGGAGCAAATGCCGCACGCGAGGCAGCGCGCCGCTTCGGCTTTTGCCTCCTCCTCGCTGTAGCCCAGTTCGACTTCTTCGAAGGAGCGCACGCGCGATTGAG
>DYLA01000135.1 GCA_020722265.1 Anaerolinea sp. | reverse complement strand
GCGCCGCACGCGGCGTTCCAAAGCGTGACGAGCGCGGGGAGATGTTGAGCGGGGTCGAAAGGGACAAGTGGCGTTGTTACTTTCGTTTTGTTCATGGTATCTCCACCGGCAGACGTCCGCGCGCGGTCGCTTTGCCGGCGAGAATCGCGGCGAGCGCTTCCACCATTGGTGGGTTGTTGCCGTAGGAGGCGAGGTACGTCGGGGCGTCTTGGATGTACATCAGATCGTACGGTGAGCGTGTGGCAATCACGATGGTTGGGACGCGGGCTTGCAGCAGCGCGTTGACCAGATCGGCTTGCGTGCGATTTTTTGCGACATCGCTCGTCGCGACGATGACCGCATTGACGTCACGCGCCGCTTGGAGAATCGAAGCGATTTCGTTTGGCTTGGGCTGCGCGGCGACTCGTATCGTCGTCGCACCGAGTCGCTTGCCAAGTTCGTAGGCGCCGGTTTCGACGACGAGTAGGGGCGCGCCCGCTTTGAGCGGCAACAGTTGGGCATCGTCGCGGACGAGCGTGACGGCTTGGCGCGCCACATCACGCGAAAGGGCTTTGGTTTCGGACAACCCCACGCAGTCAGCAGTCGGCAGTCGGCGGTTCGCCGTCAGTAAGCCGAATTGTTCTTTGACGCGCAACACGCGCCGCACGGCGTCGTCCACGCGCGATTGAGGAATCTCGCCGCGCTTGACCGCGTCGACGAGTGATTGATGCACTTGGCGATGCATCGGATAGCCGGTTTGGAAGAGCAAAATGTCTGCCCCAGCGTTTAGGGCGGCGACCGCCGCTTTGGGGGCGGGATAGCCACTCGTCGCGATAGCCCCCATCGTCAATTCATCGGTCATCAGCAAGCCGTCGTACTGCATCTCGCCGCGCACGAGATCGGTCAGCACTTTGGGTGACAGCGTAGCCGCGAGTCCCGGGGTCGGATCAATCGCTGGAAAGGTGATGTGCGCCGTCATAATGCCGGCGATGTGCGGAGTGGCTTGCATCGCGGCTTTGAAGGGGACGAATTCGACTGCCTCGAGACGCGCGCGGTGGTGTGATACCACCGGCAACGCGCTGTGCGAATCGGTGGTGGTATCGCCGTGCCCGGGAAAGTGCTTGCCGATGGCGATCACACCCGCCTCCTGCATCGCGGTGGCGAACGCGACGCCATACTCGGCGACGCGCGCGGGATCGGAGCCGAACGAGCGCGTGCTGATGATCGGGTTTGCCGGGTTGTTGTTCACGTCGAGCACCGGCGTCAAATCCATATTGAAGCCGAGCGCGAGCAGTTCCGCGCTCATCGCGCGCGCGATGCGACGCGCGTTTTCGACGTCGCCAGTCGCGGCGATTGCCATTTGCCCCGGGAATTCGGTAAAGCCCTTGTCTTCTTTCAGCCGCGCGACGACACCACCCTCTTGGTCAACGGTGATGAAGAGCGGCAGGTTACTGCTCTGTTTCATCGCGGTCTGTAAATCGGCGTTGAGTTGTGCGACCTGTGGCGGCGAGGTGATGTTGCGGTCGTACAGAATCACGCCGCCGATATGGAGTTGCGTGAGGCGGTCGCGCAATTCTGGCGTTACCATCGTCCCGTCGAATCCGACGAGCATCACCTGCCCAACTTTTTGTTCGAGGGTCATCTGGGCGAGGAGATCATCGCCGGTTTTCGATTGCCGATGCGCGATGGGTGGTGATGGGATGGGATTTGTGGGCGGCAGGCTTGGCATTGCGGAGGGGTTTGGCGTTGGTGTCGCGGGGATGCCAGCGCATGCGATTGTGTGGATGAGGAGGAGCGCTGTGGCAAGCGCGGGTGGGATCAGGCGCGGAAAGCGCGGTGAGAGTTCGTTCATAGTCAAACCCCCGTCGCGTAACGTGCTGCGTATCGTACGAAGGCAACGGGTGATACGCAGCACGCTTTACGCTATGCGTCGCAGGCCTTACTTGATGCTCCAGCTCTCGGCGAAGAACGGGATGTACTTGCCTTCGTTCACATCGTAGTACGTGAACGGCGGATACTCAAAGTTCGTAAGCACCGCACCCATGAGCATCACATTGTCCGTCGAGTAGAGGTTGAAGTTGGCTTTAGGTGGCTGGACGTACGGGTACGACGTCTTGAATTCCTTTGTCTTGTTCGTCGCGCTCGGCTTGAGTTGACCACTCAGGAACTGTCGCGCTACCGGCGAGTTGTTCTGGTTGTTCTTGTAGATCTTGTCGTCGGGTGGCAACCAGCCGGTCACGCGTGTCTTGGTGTCAATCGGATCGGTGAGGTAGCGCTCGAACATTTGCAGGACGGGCAGACTGTCGTTGAAGAACGAGGCGACGTCGGCGACGTACGGCTTTTGCGCGTTCGCGTCAAAGCCCTCTGCCATCTTGTCCACCCATTCTTTGATGTTGATGTCCTTGCCCTCCTTGGTCTTTTGCTTGTACGGCAAGTTCATCCCGCGCGCCCCCTCTGGTCCTTCGGGATCATTCTTGTAGCCGATGCCGGGGCGCAGGTTATAGTCGTACGAGACGTACGGGTGGAAGTAAGTAAAGCGGAAGCCGATGTCCATCGAGAGTTGGTACTTGCCGGCTTTGTGGACGTTGTTGCGCTCGGAGGATTGGTACGGCTTGACCGTAATCTTGATCCCGAATTTGTTCATCTGTTGGGCGACGTTCTCGGACGAGGCAAGGTATTCGGTGAAATCGGCGGGAACGATCAACTCGTACTCCATCTTCTTGCCCTTGTCGTCCACCCAGATGCCATCGGATCCTTTCTTGAAGCCGAGGCCGGTCAGCAGCGCTTCGGCTTTCGCCCAGTCTTTGTCGTACTTGGTCAGTTTGCCCATCTGGTCAGCCGAGAGCCACGTGGGTACGGCGGCATCGGTAAAGCCGACGAGGTACTGCACTGGGCGGCACGATTCGCCGAACGCGACCTTGCAGTTTTCGACACGGTCAATGATGTAGGCGAACGCCTGGCGTACTTCTTTCTTGTTGAGCGGATAGACATCGTTGTTGAAGTAGATGCCGGGACCATTGGTCGCGGGACCGCCGAGGACGATCATCTGATTGCCTAGTGCGCGGATCGCTTGCAGATTCGCCGGGCTGTACGCGTTCGATGAATAGTCCATGTCGCCGGAGAGATACAGCGGCATGTCCTGCACGGTATCGCCCCAGTAGATGGTCACTTTGTCAAAGTCAATTTTGTCCGCGTTGAACCCGCTCGGATTCTTGACCATCGTCACGACGGCTTCGGTGACAGACTTGGGGTCAATGACGTACGGTCCATAGACGACCGGGTTGGCGGGGCGGAACGCGAGCATTTCGTCAAGCACTTTTTTGACGGCGTCACTCTTGCGATCCGCATTCGCCTGGCGAAACTGGGCCGCGGCGTCCATCCACTTGCCGTACTGTGAGTACGGGCGCGTGATGGTGGAGCGAATGATAGTGTCGAGGATCGCAGGACCCGGTTTCGAGATTTTGAACTCGACGGTGTTATCGTCCTTGGCGACCACGTCGGTGAGCATCTTCCATGATGCGCTGCTCTGCATCCAGAGGATGTTCCAGGTGCCGACGACTTCCTTCGCCGTGAACGGGGTGCCGTCACTCCACTTCATGCCCTTGCGCAGGTTGATAGTGAGCGTGACGGGCTGGGGACCGGCAGCCGTTGGCGCGGTCGTCGGCGCGGGCGCTTTCGTCGGTTCTGGTGCTTTGGTTGGCTCTGGCGCTTTGGTCGGCTCGGGTGCCTTGGTCGGAACTGCGGTGGGTGCTGCGGTTGGCTTGGGCGGTTCAGTCGGCTTGGGCGCGGGCGTAGGTGTCGGTGTGGCGCAGCCCGCCATCGCCGCCAAGACGATGATCAGCGCGACCGCAAGTAAAACGTGCTTTTTCATTTCTTCTTCTCCTTGAGAGTGATTGTTGGGTGGTTCGATAGTTGTATGATTCGATGATGGGATGAGGGGTGATCACCTCCTTTGCGACATTTCGATTCAACGGCTCGCGCGTCTGACGATGACGACGATGAGGGCAATGAAAATCAGACCGATGGCGAAGGATGCGACCGATATGACGAATTCTGCGCTGTCGCGCGGCTGAAATGGAATCAGCGTGGCAGAAACGAGTGTGATGAAGAGCGCGATGCGAAACCAGGCGAGACCGAGTTCCGGATTCATAATTCAGTTGCTCGCGGCGCGGGGCGCGTGACCCGATGGCAGGCAACCATCGCCCCGTCACTCTCTACCAGTGCCGGTGTCACTTGTTCGCACACCTCGCCCAGGAATTGTGGACAGCGCGGATGGAAGGAACAGCCGGTTGGCAGACGTAGCAGACTGGGTACATCCATACTTCGCAGTTCGATGCGCTTTTTGTGACGCGTCGCTTCCGGGTCAGCCTCTGGAATCGCGGAGAGCAAGACCTGTGTGTACGGATGCTGCGGATGCTCCACCAGCCAGCGCGCCGGTGACAGTTCGACCAGCCGTCCGAGATACATCACACCGATGCGTCCCTCCCACGCGAAATATTTCGCCAGCGCAAGATCGTGCGTGATGAAGAGCACCGAAAGTCCCATCGCGTCCTTGAGTTTGGACAGCATATTCAGTAGACTGATGCGGATCGAGACGTCTACCATCGAGACCGCTTCATCGGCGACGAGGAACGACGGTGCGACCGTCAGCGCGCGCGCTACCGAGACGCGCTGGCGCTGCCCGCCGCTCAATTGGTGCGGATACTTGTCGAGGAAATCGTCCGGGGGAGTCAGGTCAACGGTCTCGAGCAACTTGCGCACCCGTTGCTGCGTCTGCGTTTCGCCTTGGGTAAAGCCGTGGTGACGCAGCGGCGCGGCGATGATCGCGGAAATCGTGTGTGCCGGGTTCAGCGACGCGTACGGGTCTTGATGAATCATCTGCACGCCAAGGCGGAATTTCTTGCGCTCGGTGCCGGTGAGTTTGGAAATATCCGCGCCGAGGTACAGAATTCGTCCCGCCGAGGCTGGCAGGACGCCGGCAATCATTTTGCCGGTTGTCGTCTTGCCACAGCCGGATTCGCCGACCAGGCATATGATCTCGCCTTCGCGGATGGACAAGTTCACGTCATCCACCGCTGTGATCGTTTGACGTTTGACGCTAAAGGTTCGCGTAACGTGATCGAGAGTTATGATGGGAGTGGGCATGGCTCTATCCTTGCACCTTGTGCGTTTGTAGCGCCTCCCGCGCGCTCCTCCAGTTCCAACAGGCGGTCTGGTGGCCGGGCTTGACTTCTACTAGTTCCGGCTCTTCTTCCTTGCAGCGCGACTCGACGAGAGGACAGCGCGGATGAAACTTACAGCCCGCGGGCATCTCGACTAGATCGGGCGGCGAGCCGGGGATTGAGGAGAGGTCTTCCTTCGTCCCTTTGAGGGTCGGCACCGCGTTGATGAGTCCGATGGTGTACGGATGGGCCGGCTCTTTGAAGGTCGTTTCCACACTGGCGAGTTCGACGATCTTGCCAGCATACACCGTTGCCACGCGATCGGTCAGTTCTGCCGCGAGCGCCAGGTCGTGCGAAATGAACAGGAGTGAGAAATCGAGTTTGTGGCGTAGGTCTTTCAGCACATCCATAATATTACGCTGGGTCAGAATGTCGAGTGCGGTTGTCGGTTCATCCAGAATGAGGAGTTGCGGTTCCAGCAGCAGACTGAGCGCGATGAGGACGCGTTGCCGCATCCCGCCGGACAATTCATGGGGAAAAGAACGCCACACCCGGTCGGGGTCGAGGCGGACGAGTTTGAGCAATTCTTCCGCGCGCGCGTGCAAGGCGCGTCCCTGCAAGTACCCGTGGGCTTGGGCAGTATCGGCGAACTGATCGGAGATGCGGAGCACCGGATTGAGGGCGTTGAGCGCGGACTGGAACACCATGGCACATTCCTTCCAACGAAACTCGCGCAGCGCTCTACCTTTCAGTTGCAGCGTGTCAATTTCCGAGGGTGCGCCATCGCGCGAACGGCGGTAGATCGCGCGCCCCTGGGTGACCCTCGCTGTGCCTGGTAGCAATTGCACGATGCCCAGCCCCAACGTCGTCTTGCCCGAGCCGCTCTCGCCGATCAGCGCGACCGCCTCGCCGCGCTGTACGTCGAATGACACATTGCGGATGGCGCGCACGCGCCCGCGTCGCGCGCGGTATTCGATCGAGAGGTTTTGAATGGATAAGATCGGTTGCATGGTTGCCTAGTGGGATGGTTGGATCGTCGCATAGTTGGAAGTTATCGAACTATGCAACTATCTAACTACCTAAACAGTCGTTCGCAGTCTTGGATTGAACACCTCATCCAACGAGCGCGCGAAGGAAATGAGCGCGAGTTGAAACAGCACGATCGCGCCCATCGGCACGAGGATACTCCACGCGGCTTGGGGGTTGAAGAGGACGCCGCGGCGTTCCGCCGCGCTGATCATCACGCCCCAATTGGCGCTGGAGTAGGGTACGATGCCGAGAAAGACGAGACTTGTCTGCTGGTAAATGGCGAACGTCATAATCCCAATCATCGAAATCGTGATGAACGACATCATATTGGGCAACAATTCGCTGAAGATGATGTTGCGCGTGCCGAGGTCGAGCATCATCGCGGCTTCGATGTAATCGCGTTGTTTAAGCGAGAGCACTTGGCTGCGAATCTGGCGCGAGAGACTGGGCCAATCGAGGAACGCCATCAGGAGCGACAGGGTCACCGGGTCGTTCAGTTTCACGACTGTTGCGGTCACGGCGAGCAACGGGAACTTGGGAATCGTCAACCAGATGTTGACGAGTTCCATCAGCAGACTGTCCACGCGGCCACCCAGAAATGCGCTGACAGAACCGACGATGACACCGAGAAGTGTTGCCAGTATGCCGGTCAGGAAGGCGACGGTCACGATGTCTTTGCCGCCGTTGATGACCTTGCGTAGATTGTCCTGTCCCTGAAAGTCTGTGCCGAGCCAGTGCTTGGCTGATATTCCCAGATTGATGTCCTCCACGTTCGCCGAGGCTTCGGGGGGCCAAACCAAGGGACCTCCGAACGACAGCAGGATGATGAGAATGGTCATCACAAAACCGAACAAGCCCATCTTGTTACGCGTCAGCAATTTGAGGGTCTTGAGGGTTTCGCGCCCGGTTCTTGCCAGAGTATCTTGAAGCGCGTTCATCTAGTTTCCCCCTCCCGCGATGCGAATGCGCGGGTCGAGCCAGCCATACAGAAAATCGGCGAACAGATTGGCAAAGACCACTGCCATCGTAATGACCAGAAACACACCTTGCATCACCGGATAATCGCGCTCGGCGATCGCGCGCGCCAGCAAAAAGCCGACGCCGCGATACGTGAACAGACTCTCCAGCAACAGCGAGCCGCCGACGGCGAACCCAACCGAGATGGCGAGGCGCGTGAAGAGCGGCAAGGTCGCGTTGCGCCCGACGTACGCGGTGAGGATGCGCAGATCGGGCAAGCCGCGCGCACGCGCGACGGTCACATAGTCTTCGCCCAGAGTCGTAATCGTGCTGCTCTTCATAATCAGCATCCATGAACCAACGGACGACAGAACGTAGACCAACAGAAGAATTTTGACGTGATTGAGGACGTCGGCAAAGAATTCGAGGGAAAAGCCGGGTTGTATGCCGGGGGAAAGCGCCCCCCGCATCTCGGTGATGGGCACGATCTTCCAGAGTACACCGAGCAGGAGGATGATCAATAGTCCGATGAGGTACGGCGAGACCGCGTCCAGAGTCGCCGCGAGGTTGCTCAGGAGGTGGTCAATCCACGTGTCGCGCTTGTACGCCATAATCGCCCCCAGCATAATGCCTAGCATGAAGGTAATGAGGAGCGACAAGCCAACGCTGAACAAAGTCCAAGGGAGAACTTGAGCAATCATCTCGGACACTTTGAGCCCGCGCGATTTGTACGAGTTGCCCAGGTCGGCGCGCAGGACGTTGCCGACGTACTCGATGTACTGTTCGTGCGCCGGCGCATCGAGGTTGATGTTGAGTAGCGCGGCGGCTTGATTCCGCGCATCGTCGGGAGAGACGCCAGCAGCAGTCAGTTCTTGAATCAGAATGTCAACAGCGTTGCCAGGCATCGCGCGAATGACAAAGAAGGTGATCGTTGTGACGATCCAAATGGTGAGCAAAGCGCGCACGATGCGTTGCAAGAGAAAGTTATTGGTAATCTTTTCGAGCCAGATTAAGAGACCGGGACGGGAGAGCGAGGAGAGTGTCGCGGTAGCCAATGTTCCTCCTTGCGTGTGGTATGGACGCCCTGAGCCTAGATTTCGCACCTGCACGCTTGAATCAGCCAACCAGCAGAGACGCCCCGCCGGGGCGTCTCAACACCCCGCCCAAGCGTCTCAACCGCTCATTCCTATTGCTTGGGCGAGGGCGAGGCTTAGAAGCGCAATCGCGGGTCGAGCGCGTCGCGCAAACCGTCGCCGAGCAGATTGAATCCGAGCACGC
>DYLA01000004.1 GCA_020722265.1 Anaerolinea sp. | reverse complement strand
GAGGAGGTTTCTTTGCAACAGACACTTGTCATCGTCAAACCCGACGGCGTGCAACGCGGGCTCGTCGGCAAAATCTTGGCGCGCTTCGAAGAGCGCGGATTGAAAATCGTCGCGCTGAAAATGGTCCAAGTGAGCCACGACTTGGCTGAGGAGCATTATGCCGTTCACAAAGGCAAGTTCTTTTACGAGGGGTTGGTGAATTACATCGGCTCCAGCCCGGTCGTCGCGATGGTGCTGGAGGGACACGAGGCGATTAGTGTGGTGCGCACGATGGTCGGCGCGACGCGTCCGTGGGAAGCAGCCGCCGGCACGATTCGCGGCGATTACGCGCTGATGGGGCTGCGCAATCTCATCCACGCATCCGACGCGCCCGAAACGGCGGCGAATGAAATCGCGCTGTGGTTCAAGCCGGAGGAGTTGCTCTCGTACACGCGCGAGGTGGATCGGTGGGTGAACGAGTGAACCGTAGGAGAGGGGAGAGTGAGCCGGAGACAGAAGACGGCGCGGGGTTCGGACCCGCGCCGTTTTGCATCTCCCCCCTACGTTCATTGTATCCGCACCACGACGGGTGCGCGCTCCCAGAGTTTCTCTAGCCGGTAATAGTCGCGGAGCGCAGGGCTAAAAAGATGGACGATGACACTGTTGTAATCGAGGAGGACCCAGCCCGAAGCCGGTGTTCCCTCCACGCCGAGCGGTAGGACCGTATGTTTCTTCAAGTGCTTTTGGATTTCGTCGGCGATGGCTTTGATTTGCCGTTCGCTCTCGCCGGTCGCGATCACGAAATAGTCGGCGATGATAGAGACCGCGCGCGTATCGAGGAGCAGAATATCCGCGCCCTTTTTGTCCGAAACGAGGTCAACGATCAAGCGAGCCAAGTCGTTGGATTCCAGAATAGCATCCTCCTAGGATGTGGTGGCTTATACTATCGCGGATTAGCGGGCGTGTCAAGCCCCGCGCCGCGAGCGCCATTGCCACCAAACGGTCGCGCCCAACGCCAGCGCGGTCGCCGCGAATAGCCCCACCCCGGCCTGGAACGACAGCGGATCGTACAGCAGCCGCACGCGACGCGCCCCCGCCGGCAACTCGACCGCGCGGAAAAGATAGTTCGCGCGCAGCACGGACGTTTCGCGATCGTCCACCCACGCGCGCCAGCCGGGATAGTACACCTCGCTCAACACCAACATGCCGCCGCCCGGCGCGGTCACCTCCAGCAGAATCTCGTTGGGACCATAGCCAACGATTGCGACTGCCGACGGCAGACCACCGACCGCCGCCGCGCGCGTGTCGGCGGTCTCCAGCACCGCCATCCGCGCGGGGTCAAAGTCGGGGGCGTGAATCGCCGCGAGCGCGGCAGCGTGATCCGTCGCGGTGCGCGCCTCAGCGACGATGAACGCGCGCGGCAGGACACGCGCGTTCGTGTAAATATTGAACGCCGCGTCATCGAACGCGAGGTGGAATTTCGCGCGATCCACCGGCGCGCTCTTGCGCGCGAGCAAATACTTGGTGTTGAGCAAATCGTACAGCGGCGACGAGCGACTGCCAAGCGCTTGCCAGTACCGGTCGAAATCCGCTAGCACGAGCGGGTTGTCGCCGTTCACGTCGCCGATGCCGTAGAGGAGCGCGGTGTCGGCAGTCCACACGTTCTCCACGCCGGTTCCCTGTGAGTCCACGCGAAAGAGACTGCCATCGCTCCGGAGAAACGCCACCGCGCCCGGATGCTCGAACACGCGCGTTGGGTCGTCGGTACTCGCGTCCACGTACGCGCCAAGCGAAAAGAGATCGAAACCGATGAGCGCGAGCGCGGCGATTGCCCACACGCGCGGGTGAAAGAAGCGTGTGCCGCGCGCGATGACGAGCGCGCACGCGCACGCGAGGAGCAGGATGAAGAACGCCAGCGCGTTCGCGGCGTTGGCGATGCGCGCGAACAAGACCGCGTCCTGTCCCTGCCCCAGAATCAAAATCGCGTACGCCGTCGCGCCGGCGGGCAGCGCGATCAGCCAAAACACGAACGGCGCGGCGCGAACGATACGCTTGAACGCGCGCGCACTTTCGTGTGGGAGGGCGCGCAAGAGTGTATCGAACCCGAACGCGGCGAGCGCGGCGAGCGCGAAATCCATCAGCACGATGAATCGCGCGGGGGCGCGCAACTGCCCAAAGCCGGGAACCAGTTGGTAGAGCCAACCGTGCAAAATCGCATAGCCGCCCAGCGCGAGCGCGAGCCCCACGAGCGCGAACGCGCCCCAGAATCGCGTCGGCGCGTCGCGGCGCAGAATCAACGCGAGCAGCGCGAGCAGCATCGGCAGGACGCCGATGTAGCCGACTTCGACGCGCGCCCAGGGTCCCCACGCGTGCTGCGGTCCGCGTCCGAAAAAGCCGGGAACGAACAGCCCGATCAATTGCGCCGGCGGCAGCGAGTACTGCGCGGCTTGCTCGTACGCAAAGGTGGCGCGCACCGTGTGTTGCGCGAATTCGAGCGCGGGGAGCAGCGCGGGCGCAGCGAGCCCAAACGCGACGAGCGCGACGACGGCTAGACCGACGAGCGCAGACCGCCGACTGCCGGTCACCGTCATCCAAATCGCGAACAGCCCCAGCGCGAACACGATGAACAAGAACGCTTGAATGTGCCCGGCGAGGAATGCTACCGCGAGCAGAATGCCGGCAATCGCCGCGAGCGCCGCGCGCCGCTCCGTCACCGCGCGGCGGTAGAACAGCAGCACCAGCGGCAGCCACGCCGCGACCGCGATCAAGTTGAGATTCCCAAAGTGCGTGATGAACAGATCGCTAAACTCGAACGCGAGCGCGCCAGCGAGCGCGGCAGGACGCGCGAGCGAGTCCCCAGTTCGTGATTCAAAGTTTGAACCTTGAACCGCGAACCTCGAACTTGGTCGTCCCCAGCGCCCAAATCGCAAAAAGAGATACATCCCCGCGCCGGCGAGGAAAAAATGCAGGACGGAAAGAAATTCCAAATCACGGAAGGTGAGCGGCGAGGAAAGCAGAAAAGTAAGAAGGTTGAGCGGATAGAAAATGCCGGACTGGATGTCGCCGAGGAACGGCGCGCCGGCAAAGAGGTACGGGTTCCAGAGCGGGAGGACGCCGCGCCGCCACCACGCGGCAGCGAAGGAGTACGTCGGATAGAGAAACTGGGCGAGGTCGCCGCCGCCTGCCGGCATCCACACCTGGCCCGCGAGCAATCGCCAGAAAAAACCGGCGGTCGCCGCGCCGACGACGCCGATGGCAAGCACATCCCGCCAAGCCTCGCGGGCGCGGCGCTGTGCCAGCGCGATGAACAACGCGATCAGCCAGACACTCGCCGCGAGCAGCAGTATCATTTCGTTTGTTCGAGCAAGAAAGTACGCGTCGCGCTGCCGACTTTCCAATACAACTTGAGCCCCGAATCGTCCACGGCGATCTGGTAGATCAATTCCGCTTCCTGGCTCTTGCCGGGCGCAAGATTCAACTCGGTCAGCATCCCGGGAATCGTCACAGTCTTGGGGTTCGCGTCGTACGTCAGCCCGCCATCCCCCTTGACCTTGAAATCGGCGGCGGTCACTTTGAGCGCGGCGCCGGTTTTCTTGGTATTGCGGATATTCACCGTCACGAGGATCAGTTGTTGATCAGCGGGAAGTTGGAGTCCACCTTCGACTTTGAGCGGACGCTGCATCGCCAGGACAGTCACTTCGAGTCCATTGCCCGCCAAGCCCGGTTTCTTGAGCGGCACGGGCGCGTTCTTGTCCACCGTCGGCGTCGCCGGCGCGAAGGCGGAGGACGCGCGGTTCAGCAGCGACGCGTTCGCGCCGCTCAATTGCAAACCGATGAGCAAGCCGGCGCACGCGCAGCAGAGGATCAGGAGGAATGCCGCGATCGCGCCGACGAGCCCGATGGGCACCGACCTGGCGCCGCGAGGCATCTCACCCGAAGAAACGATGTTACGGTAGCGTGATTCTCTTGAGAACGACACGGTCACTCTCCATCGGCGCACCGCGCGTATCCACCACGCGCGCCCGCGCGCCTGTTTCTAAGATATACATTCCCATTTCGATGGTGTATTCGCCGCGCGGCAAATCTGCCGGCAGCGTCAGTTGATATTCCTCTATCACGATTTCGCCGGCGCGCCAGCGCGGCGTCGGATACGAGCCACGGCCGGGGCGCGTATCCTCCTGTGCCCACACCGGCGACCCAGTGGCCGGGTTGCGCGCGCCGACCAGATGCGCAAAGACGGTGTAATCGGTGCGCGTCTCGGCGCGGCAACTCCAGTACGCGGTGATGAGGATACGCTTCCCCTCGCGCGTCACGTCGGCGCCAGTCAGTTCGATGGCGTCATCCAGCCGCGCGCGCACGACCACCTGCGGCGCAAGGTGCGGTGCGCCCCTAACGCGCGCAATCGCCGCGTACGGATTGCCGAGATAGTCGCGTATTGTTCCGACGACGCGCACCTCCGGGAAAATCGCTTCCAGCCGCGCCAGCGAACGCGCGTCCTCGCGCGTGACGATGCCGTACGCCGCCGGGCGTGCCGGCGGCACCACCAGTACGCGCCGACCATCGAAACTGCGCGCGGCGCGTCCCGCGAGCCCGAACTGTATCGTGTAATGCTGCTCTGCCACCGGCGAAAGGTACAGCGTTTCGTCGGCGGGACGCGCGCGCAGTTTTTCCGCGAGCGCGAGATACCCCACATCGAACGAGTCGAACAAGCCGGTGCGCGTGCCCCACACCGCGAAATAATCGCGCGCGGTCGCGAACGTGCTAAACGCGAGTCCGGCGAGCAGTAGGCAGTAGGCAGCCACCCGTCGGCGGTCGGCAGCCGGCAGTCGGCGTTCGAGCGTTTGCAGTATCGCGCCGAATCCGTAGGCGACGACGAGGGCGATTGCCGGCGTCGCGCCGATGCTGCGCCCAAAGTGCGGCGCGTAATCGGTCAGAACACTCGGCAGCGTCATCACGCCGAGCCAGAGGAGGAGCAAGCGCGCTTCGGTGCGGTGGATGCGCGCGACGCACGCCACGAGCCCGGCGACGAATCCGAGCGCGAGAAACGGATCGAGCGTGGGACGCCCGGGCAAGTTGCTGCGCGGATTCTCGTCACCGCGCACAAAGAACATTCCCGCGACCTTGAGCGCGTTCTCGGCGATGCTCGCCGCACTCGTCGTCGCCGTCACCGTGCTCGGGCGTTCGAGAAACTCACCCGGATGTGCGGCAAAGTATAACCCAAGTGGCGCAAAAACCAAAACGGCGACCAGCGCGCAAATGACCAGTCCGCGCCCGTGCCGCGTCCAGAAGGTCTGGTCGGCGAGCGTCTCCACGCCAAGCCACGCCGCGACGAGAACGGGAACAAAGAGCGCGGCTTTGTAGGTGTACTGCGTCGCACCGAGGAAAACGCCGGCGAGAGCAAAGCCGACGAGTGACCGCCGACCGCCAACCGCTGCCCCCGGTCGCTGGTGTGCGAGTGGCTCGCGCAAGGAACGAATCAAGAATCCCATCGCCAGCGTCAGCATCAACGGGGTGAGAATCGGCTCCATGCCAAGGCGGCTAAAGTTGACGTGCCAGTACAAAATCGCCAACCCGAACGCGGCGAGGAGCGCCAGCGCGCGCGAGCGAAACAGCGCGCGCGCCAGCGCGTACAGCGCGGCAATCGTGGCGATGCCGGCGAGCGCGGAGACAAGTCGAATCGCCCAAGGTGTCTCGCCGATGAACGCGAACGCGAGGGCGGTCGCGTACATCATCATCGGTTCTTCGGTGAAATTTTCGCGGAAAAAGAGCGAGCGGTCTGCACCCGCAAGAATCTGGCGCGCCACAACTCCTTTGAACGCCTCGTCGTAGTGCAAGCCCGGCGGCAACGCGTCGAGGCGATAGAGACGCAAGCACGCGGCGAGGAGCAGAATCGCGAACAGCGCGAGATAGGTTTGTCGTTGAGTCACTCGAAGCGATTTCACCGTAACTGGATTTCCCGTACGTGAATGTGCGCCGGCTCTGCCGCATCGAGTGCGAGGATTTCGATGCGGAGTTTGGAGACGCGCGTGGGTCCGCGATCGAAATCCATTTGGACGTGCGGCTCGCCGGGCGAATCGCGATGCTCCGCCCAGTACGTCACCGGCGGTTCGGCGGCGTCGGCGTACACGAGCAGCGTCCACCGAAAGTTCATCTTGCCAAAGGTACCTTCGATCCCGCGCACCGCGCGCGGCTGTGGGAACGCGAACTCGAGGATGAGCGGATTCGCTTCCATCCCGCGCGCGAGCGTGAACGTGTCGCCGTCGAACAAGTCTTGCACGCGCCCGCCGTCGAAGAGCGAGTGCGCGATTGGGATGGTTTCGCCGTTCAGTGTGACCGTCTCGGTCACGAGATGTCGGCGCGCCTCGCGCTCGGCGGCGAAGATCGCGTCCACATCGTCCACGTAGGCGAGGCGCGCAAAGTAAAAGCCATCGTTGCCATCCGGGTATTTCAAGGTCTGCTCCAGCGCGATCTCCTTGAACTTGCCACTCTTTTGAGCGCGGTCATACTCCTCTTTCGTCATCACGAGAATCGCGTTGGAATCGAGATCGCGTTTGTACGTCAAAAAGTGATCCACGTTGAGCAGACGCAGATTGAAGCGGTCGGCGTCGAAAAAGCGGACAAAGACATCGGTGCCGTTCGCCCACGTCGGCGTCAGATAAATCGAACTAGCGGGATGGCGCTGCGCCAGCGCAGGAATCTCTTGCGAAAAAAGTTGGCGCGCGCCCCACTGCATCCCATACAAACCATAGTTGGTGTGCCACGTGGGACCGTTCGCGAGCGCGTCGCGCAGCATCGCGACGTTCACGCCCGCGAGTGAAACGAAAACGCCCAGCGCGGCGATCTGCCGCGCGCGCGGCGTGCGGAGCCAACCAATCAGCCAATCGAGTCCGAGTGCGGTCAGGATGCTTGCCGGCAGGACGAAGAGCAGCGCGCGCGTGATAAAGATTTCCGCGAACGCGCAGCCGAATGGCGCGGAGAGCGCGGCGATGATCAGCGCGCGGGACGCCGGCGATTTGATGTGGCGAACGCACTGCGCGACGCCGAGGAGGAAAAACGGAAATGTCCACCACCACAAGTGACCATAGCCATCCATCCGATGGCGGACCAAGTCGTGTTCGTTCGGAAGAAACCAATAGCGCGGGCTCAAGCCGTAGGCGTACGTCGAGAGCCAGCGTCCGATTTTTTCTTCGAGCGGAATCGGCAAGAGCCAGTACGAGTTCAGGATGCGCAGGTGCGACGTGACCGCCTCCGGCATCTGCGCCCGAAACGAGACGTATGGCAGCGCGAGAAATCCCAACAGCAGCGCGCCCCACGCGGCGACGCGCCAATGGCGCAGGTGATACCGAAAATCGGAAACAAGAAAGAGGATGCCGGACGCGAGCATCACCGTTTGTCCGTTCGAGTACGCGTAGAACGTCGCCGCACCAAAGACGAGCGCGGGGAAAAGATAGTGGGGCGAGCGATAGCGATAGAGTAGATAGCAGAGCAAGAACCACGCGTAGAACGACACCATCAACGCCGTCTCGAACGCGGTGCGCGAGTGCAAGAACCACGCCGGCGTAATCGAAAGGAGCAGGACGCCGAGCCACCAGCGCTCGACGCGGAAAAAGAGTTTGAGGATCAAGCCGACGGCGGCTGCGCCGAAGATGCCGATGACCACCGACATCGCGCGCGTGACCAAGATGGATTTGCCCAAGAGCGCGGTCGGAAGCGCGTGGAGATAAACCGAGAGCGACAGGTTCCAGTACAACCCGTTCTGAAAGTACGCGGGGAAAAGATTCCCTTGTACGTCGCGGAAACCGCGCTGGATCAGTTCGGAGGCAAGGACGGGATGGATCGCTTCGTCGGTGAAAAAGTAAATCGGGAATTCGTCGAGCGCGACGAGACGCGTCACCGCATAGACGCCGAGCGATAGCGCGAACAGGACGCGCGCGAATGCGTCGGCGCGGTCGAGGGGTTGGGCGCGCGGCAGCGTCAGCGCGAACTCGACGAACTCCAAGCGTCCCAGGTGTTGCAGGCGCAACACCCATCGTTCCGCGTGTCGCGTCAGCACGAGGTGACGCCCAGCGATGAGGGGCGCGGCGGGGTCGCGCGCGGCGATACGCAGCCACGCGGCATTGGCGAGCGCGAGCGCGGCAACGAGGCTCGCGAGCCACGCGATCCCAGTCAGCACCCTATCGGCGATTTCGCCTTGCCATTGCCGACCGAGCCACGCGCCGACCGCGAGGCTGATGAGGAGGCAGGCGGAGACGGACAGAAGCTTTTGGTTCATCGGTTGGGCGGCACCACATAGAGCAGCGCGAGCACGCGATTATCCTCTGCCGCGCGAATTTCTTGCAACTCGCCGCGCGGGAACGTGGCTTGCGCGAATTTCAGTTCGGACATTCGCGCCGCGACGAAGATGAAGGTGGCGCCGCGCTCGCGCGTCACCCAATCGGACGGAACGGGCTGCGGGAGCGGTTCGAGTAGATCGCGCGCGTCGGCGGCGGGGACGAGAAAGGGAAAGGTCGCAAAGCCCCAGTACGCCGTCGGCGCGCCGACGAAATAGATGCGATGCGTCGCCTTGAGTTCGTTCAGACGCGGCGCGAGCATCGTCGCGGCTTCCGCGAGCCAGCCGCCGTAGATTCGGCGCGGGGTGTAATCTACGAAATACGTGTTGAGACTGATCGCGCCAAAGAGTATGACCGCACCAACCAGATAAAGTCTCGTCGGAAATCGCCGCGTCACGCGTCGGCAGAGCGCGCCGAGGCGCGTCAGCGCGAGCGCGATGAAAAAGCACGTCGGTACGGAGAGTGTGATGAGTCGCTGACTCGACGGTGGACTTTCGGTGAGCATCCCACCCAGCAGCGCGCCGCCCCACCACCACGCGACCATCGGAAAGAGACGCCGGTCGCCGCGCGGCGCGAGGGCGCGTACGGTGCCGTACCCCAGCCCCAGCAGAAAAAGCGCGCCGAAGAATGGATCGAGCAGCGGCGTGCGCAAACCGTACCACACGCGCGTATCGGGATAGACATTGAACGCGAGCGTGCCGCGCAAAAACTGATTCCACAACAGCGTTGGAATGCTCAGACCGGTCTTGACGGTCTCGTTAGCCAACCAGCCGCTTTGAATGATGCCGGTGTCGAACACGCGCCCGTGAAATTCGCCGGGGAAGGCGAGCGCGTATTGCAAAATCGGCGCGCCGACGATGACAAACGCGCCCAGCGCGACGAGCAGACCACCGCGTTGCTCGCGCCAGAATCGTGGATAGTCGTACGCGGTCAAGTATAACACCACTGCCGCGAGAACGATCGGCGCGAGGCGCGCGCCGGCGTAAAAGTAGAGGGCGAGTCCACACACCGCGCCCGCGCCCGCCCAATCCAAGTGGCGGTTGCACTGCCGCGCGCGCCAAAAGAAAAAGAGCGCGAGCGAAACGAACAACGTGTCCGCAATCTGGTTCGAGCCGAGCCGCGAATAGTGAATGTGATAGTGATACAGTGCGACGAGCGCGGCAGTGATGAGGCCCAAGCGAACGCCCTTGAGCCGCGTCACCAGCCAGAACGTGACGAGTACCGCCGCGACGCCGACGAGCGCCCACGGGAGGCGCAGCGCCGTCGTCGTGTAACCGAACGCGCGCAGGGTGAGGCTGTTGAAAAAGAAACTGAGCGTCGGTACGCCGTACCAACCGGTGACGAATGGACTGCGAATCTCTCCCTCGATGATGCGGATCGCTTCCAGCCCTTGCGACGCCTCGTCGCCGGCAAGGGTAAAGGGAATCGTTCCGATCTCCCACACACGCAAAACGAGCGCGAGCAGCGCAATCGCCAAAAGCGCGAGCGCGGTGCACGGGCGCGCGCACCACCCCGCGCGCCTCTCGCCCCGCGCTGTTCCCGGTGACGCGACGCCGAGCGCGTACGCGACGCCCGCGAGTATCCACAGCGCGGTGATGCCGGCGTAGTCGTCCTGCGCCGACATTTGCGGCAAGCGCCACAAAATAAAGAGCAGTAACCACGCGGCTATACCCAGGAAGCCCAATCGCCATCGCCGCGCAGATGTTTGCGTCGTCGCCGCGTTCATTCTCTACCGCGCCTTGACGCGTACCGCGCCGAGCAGCACGCGATCCTCCGGCACGCGCGCGCCGTCGGCAGCGTACACCGGCAGGCGCACGCGCGTTGCTGTATCGTACATTCCAATTTCGATTTGGTACTCGCCGGGCGGCGCGGCCTTGGGCAGGAGCAAACCATAATGATCGTCCATCGTCTCGCCGGGCTGCCACGTCGTCGTCGGGCGCGAGCCGCCGACCGGCTCGCTATCCATCTGCGCCCACACCGGCGAGTGCGTTGCCGGATTCGTTTCGCCGATGAGGTGTGTGAAGACCGTGTAACGTTTGTCCAGCGGCGCAGTCGTTTGCCACCGCAGCGTCAGCAAGAGCGTTTCTCCCGGCGAAATCTCCGCGCGGTCGAGCGCATAGCCGATGAGTTGGATGTACTCGCCGAGCGTCGCGCGCGCGTCGCGCCCAATCGCGGTTTGGGCGCGCGGCATCACGTACAGACTGAGCCGCGCGTCTACCCAGCCATCGGAGTAGGCGCGGAACGCGTGCGCGCCGAGCCAGCGTTCCAGATAACCGGTCGGATCGTACTCCGCCGGGTTGCCGAACATCACCAGCCACAGACGCGTGTGCGCGTCCGCAATCTCGGCGAGGTGCTGCCGCGTCTGCGGGTCTTCCAGCGGCGCGCCATCGGGCAGGAAGAACGCCGGCACATCGCGCGGCGCATAGTACTGGTAGAGCGGTTTTTGCAGCGGATTGTTTAGGATGAGCGCGTCGCCCGGCTGTGCGCGCGCCGCGACGTACGCCATCATCTTGCCGTACTTGCCTTTGGCGTACGCCTCGCTGTGGTAATAGTTGTCGAGCGCCAACACGTTGACGAGCAGCAACACCATCGTCGCGACGATGGCTGCGCGAAAACTGCGCGTGGCGAGCGCGTCCAATCCGAACGCGACCGTGACGAGGAAACCGGGGAGTGCGACGAGAACGTAGCGCTCGAAGAAGAACGGCATCACGGGGTTGATGAGGTACGCGATCACGACCGGCACGCCGAAGCACAGCGGCGCGAGCCATGCCGAGTGTTCGCGCGCGCGCCAGATGGCGAACGCGCCGAGCGCGGCAAAAAACAGAAATGCGGCTGCCGAAACCTGCGCGAGTGGCGCATCGAGCGTCAAGCCGATGCCGAACGCGAGAAACGTTTTGCCAAAAATCATCTCGACGCCGCGCCAGGTCCATTCGTCCCAGCGCGCGCTTGCCTTGCCGCGCAAAAAACCGGCTTGCGCGAGAATCCAAGGGACGTACGCGAGCACGAGCGCGATTTGGAGCGCGACCCAGCGCCACCACGCGGCACGATCCCGCCGCAGCCGCGCGAGCGCGAAGAGATTTTGCGCGGCGAGGCTGAAGAAGGCCGAGTAGTGCGTGTACACCGCGAGCGCGGTCGAGACGAAATACGCGCCTGCGTCGCGTCCCCGCTCCAACACGCGCGCGGCAAAATAACTCGACGCGAGCGCCAGCACGGCGACGAGTTCATACATCCGCGCCTCTTGACTATAGTAGATCAAGAGAGGCGAGACTGCTGCCAGGAGCGCGGCAAACCACGCGACGCGCGCACGCGCAGTGATGCGCCGCGCGAAAACGAAAATCAGCGGAACGGCGAGAATACCCGTCAGCGCGGCGAGCGCGCGCGTGGCGAACGCGCTCGCCCCGACGACGCGCAGCCAGAAGAACAGGAGCAGCGGGTAGAAGGGTGGATGCGTGTCTGCCGCGCCGGCAACTACGCGCTCGAGCGGTTGCTGGCTCAACCAGATGCTGAACGCCTCGTCGCCCCACAGGTCTGGCGCGTCGAGTCGGTAGAATCGCAGCGCGGCGGCGAGCAGCAGCAATGCCAACCCTACGATCGTTTCGCATGCTCGTTTCATAGCGGCAATTATAGCATAATGCGGCATAGCCGCAACCAAATGCTTCTGGTGATTGTACACATCTCAATGTGGGGCAAGCGGCTCGCTCGCGGGTCTAGCGGGCAGGCTGCCCGCGCAACAGATATGTGCAATCACCAGATTTCCCCCTTGACCTCTTAGGTAACGTGTGCTATAATGTAGTTACCTAAGCCTCGCGGTCGCACCTGCGCTCTCGGATAAGCCCAATGGAGTCACAATCGCTCCTACCACTCCCCCTCCTACCGCGTGGATGCGCAAGCGAGGCCAAGCCCAGCCGGTCAACTTATGCCACGCAAAAAGCAAACCTCCAACCCTCTGACGCAACTCAGCGAGAAAGAACTGGAACAACTGCGCGCGATTGATGAACGATTGCGCCGCGTCGTTCAGGAACGCCGCGCCAGTTTGGCGCGCCCCGCCGTCCACGCGCAACAGACCTTTGGTTCGATCACCTTCCGCTACGAAACCGTCCGCTGCGGCAAAGCGAATTGCACGCGTTGCCCACACGGTCCCTATTGGTACGCTTATTGGAAAGAAGGTGGACGCACACGCTCCCGCTACGTCGGACGCGTGCTGCCGGAAAACGCGCGCGCCGCACACGAAGCCAAACTGCGCGCCAAACTCGAAAAGAGAAAAACGTAAAGCGCCAACGCCCCACGCGTTTCGCTTGACGTTTCACATCTCGCCCGGAGGCATCTATGTTCGCACACCCAAATCCGTATCGCGTGTTTTTCTATCTCGCCCTGCTCGCGCTCGCGCTCGGCTTGACGTTCGCCGTGACCGCTGCCGGTGGCTATGGCGAACGCCTCAGCAACGGCAATTTCGAAGAGGGGTTTGGCGCGAATGGCGTCGCGCTCAACTGGGTCGGCTTTGAAAACGGCGGCAACGCGTTCTACCACTTTCAAGACGACACTGCCCCGGCGTTCGCGTTCAACGGCAAACACTCGCAACTCATCCAGATCAGCACGATGCCGTACTATGTCGTCGAGCCGGAACGCTACGCCGGCATCTACCAAACCATCGCCGTCGTCGCGGGAACGCCCTACACGTTGACACTGCACGGGATGTTGCGCGTGCTGCCCACCGATCCGGATATGAACAACTGGGCGTACGTCGTCCAGTGGGGAATTGATCCCTTCGGCGGTACCGATTGGGGCGCGGTAGATTGGAAGACGCTACCTTGGCAAGACACCTACGATTGGCAACGCCCCGGACCCCTCTCGCATTTCACAACGACCTTTACCGCACCAACGAACAAAATCACTCTCTTCATCCGCGTCCTCAAAAAGTTCGCCACCTACGGGCGCGATCTCTACGTCAACCTCGATGGGATCAGTCTCGTCGGCGCGATCCCTACCGAAGGCGCAGCGCCGACGGTCGAGATGATCCCTCCGACTTTTGTTTACACGACCAAACCATTCCGCGTTCGCGTCAACCTCTCCGACGCGGTCGGCGCGCCGCAGGTGAAACTATTCGACGAAGACAAATTGATTGCGAGCCAGACGCACGCCGTCGGACCACTGACGAAGCAGATTGATTTCCTCTGGACACCGCTGTTCACCGGTACGCGCACGCTCAAGGTCGAGGTGACGAACGCCCTGGGCAAGACGACGACGATCACCCAGTCGGTCAAGGTCGTCCCGATTGTCGAATTCCTCGCGAACGGCGACTTTGAAGGGGGCTTTCGTTCCGACGGCGTCGCCCTCAAGTGGGAATGGTTCAACAACGGCGGGCGCAACGTCATCCACCAACTCTACGATGACACCTGGGCGCCGGTCGTCTCCAGCGGCAAGCACTCGCAGTTGATCGAGATCAGCACCATCGGGCACGGCGAACACGACCCGTATCAGGAAGCGGATCGCTTTGCCGGCATCTGCCAGATCGTCAGCGGACTGACGCCGAACGCGTCGTACTATTTGAGCGCGCAAGGGGTGTTGCGCGTCAGCGAGTTCGAAAAAGTGGAGCAACTCGACGATTGGAGTTACGCGGCGCAGTGGGGCTATCTCATCGGCGCAGACCCAGCGTGCGCGCGCTGGAACGACGTGGACAACTGGCAGGTGATTCCCTGGGGACACACCGACTATCGCGAATCACCGACAAAGATGAATTCGTTCAGCACCGTCCTCTTCGCGCCGGCGGAGACACTGACGATTTATTTGCGCGGCTGGAAAAAATGGGCCTTCGGCAATCGCGAGTTCTTGCTGAATCTCGACGACGTGAGTTTTGCCGGCTACAAAGAACCGCCCGTGCCGACCACCACCATCACGCCGACAGCGACACTCACCCCCACGGTGACACCGGGCAAGTAAGCCAAAGTGCAAAAACGTGCGACGCATCCGCGCGGGTGCGTCGCACGTTTTTATCATTCCGCGTGCGCCGTGATATAATGAGTCCATCTCACGCCATCGCAAGTCGTCTCACACGGAGTGTTCGATGCTACCCACCAAAATCGTTGCCATCGGCGCGGGGAGCGACGTGTTCGGTCTGAACACCCTCGCCACGCTACTGCGGAGCGAACGCTTGCGCGGCTCTCACCTCGCGCTCGTGGATCGCGACGCCGAAACGCTCGCGCGCGTCGAACGTCTGGCGCGCCGCATCAACACCGCTTGGCGCGCGCAAATGACCATCACCGCGCACACGCACCACGCCGACGCCTTGCGCGACGCGGCGTTCGTCATCTGCGCCATCGAAGTGACGCCGCGCGAGACCCTCTGGAAATCTGATTTCGAAATCCCCCTCAAGTACGGCGTTCGCCAACCCTACGCCGAAAACGGCGGACCGGGCGGATTCGCGCACGCCGCACGCAACCTCACGCCGATTATGGAGATCGTCCGCGCAATGGAGCAGATTTGTCCGAACGCGCTCTTCATCAACTTTACGAATCCGATGCAGCGCATCTGCGACGCGATCGCGCGCTACAGCGCGATCCGCGTCGTCGGACTGTGTCATCAAATCGGCGCGGGGTACGCGATGGTCGGCAAGGTGCTGGCGGACGATCTGGGGATACACGTCCCCGCCGGCTTTACGGACACGCGCGCCTCCATCGCCACGATGCCGCCGCGCCATCACGTTCGCGACCAAGCCCTGCGCTTGCTGGACATCCAAGCCGCTGGGCTCAACCACTTTACCTGGATGCTCGCCCTCCGCGAAAAAGCCACCGGGCGCGATCTCTATCCCCTCTTTCGCGAACGCTGGGCAACCTTCGACCCGAACTTTGAGCCGCTCACACGCCGCGTCTTCGACGCGTTCGGTCTGTTCCCCATCCCGGGCGATCAGCACCTTTGCGAGTACCTCCCCTGGCTCAGCGACCCGCTCACCAAGCCCTGGGACAAGTACGCCATCGGACTCTACGAATGGGACGCGCGCAGTCGCCAACGCGACGAAGGGCGCGAGAGAATCGCGCAGATGGGCACGGGCGCGCTCGGCATTGACACGCTGCGAAACGTCGAGAGCGAAGGCGCCGCCGAAGTGATCGAAAGTGTCGCCGGCGCAGAGAATCGGTACTGGCTCGCGGTGAACGTGCCGAACGACGGCTGCATCACGAATCTGCCCGGCGGCGCGATCGTCGAAGTGCCCGGCGTCTTGACCGGCGCGGGCGTGCGCGGCCTCAGCGTCGGCGCGCTGCCCGAGCCGATTGCCGAATTGTGCCGGCGCGAAATCACTGCGGCGCGTCTGGGGGTGGACGCGGTGCTGCACGGCGACCGGCAAACCGCGCGCCAATGTCTCCTGCTCAGTCCGACCATCACCGATCTGGACGTGGCACAGCAAATCCTGGACGATTACCTGACGACGTATCGCGAATATCTTCCTACTTTTTGGAACTAGGAGAAAATGCTCATCGAGAAATTCCCCTGGTGGCAGCGCGGCATCATCTACCAAATCTACCCGCGTTCGTTTCAAGACAGCAACGGCGACGGCATCGGCGATTTGCCCGGCATCACCGCGCGGCTCGATTATCTCGTGTCGCTCGGCATTGACGCCATCTGGATTTCGCCGATCTACCCCTCGCCGATGCGCGACTTTGGCTACGACGTGTCCGACTATTGCGCCATCCACCCGCTCTTTGGCACGCTCGCGGATTTCGACCGCCTGTTGCACGCGGCGCACGCGCGCGGCTTGCGCGTCCTCCTCGATCTCGTGCCGAATCACACCTCCGACGAACACCCCTGGTTCATCGAGAGTCGTTCGAGTCGCGACAACCCCAAGCGCGATTGGTACATCTGGCGCGATCCCGCGCCGGATGGCGGACCGCCGAACAACTGGCTCAGCCACTTTGGCGGCTCGGCGTGGGAGTTCGACGCGCACACCGGGCAATACTACCTGCATACCTTCGTCAAAGAGCAGCCCGATTTGAACTATCGCCACCCGGAGGTTCTGCCGGCGATACTCGACGTGATGCGCTTTTGGCTCGCGCGCGGCGTGGACGGCTTTCGCGTGGACGTGATTACCCATCTGCTCAAGGACGCGCAACTGCGCGACGAACCCCTCGATCCCAACTGGGATGGCATCGAGCCCTACTATCGTCTGCGGCACATCTACTCCCGCAACGTAGACGGCATCCACGCCATCGTTCGCCAGATGCGCGCCACGCTGGACGAGTACCCCGACCGCGTGATGGTCGGTGAAACGTACCTACCAAACGAAGAACTCGCCAAGTACTATGGCGAGCATCTGGACGAATGTCATCTGCCGTTCAACTTTCAACTCATCCGCCTTCCCTGGGACGCGCAAATCGTCCGGCGCGCGGTGGACGCCTACGCAGCCGCGCTGCCGCCCGGCGCGTGGGGCAACTGGGTGCTCGGCAATCACGACCGCCATCGCGTCGCGACGCGCATCGGGCAAGCGCAAGCGCGCGTCGCCAATATGCTCTTGCTCACGCTGCGCGGCACGCCAACGACGTACCAAGGCGAAGAAATCGGAATGGAGGATGTGCCGATTCCGCCGGAGTTCGTCCAAGACCCGCCCGCGCTCAATCAACCGGAAATCGCGCCCATCGTCGGACGCGATCCAGAGCGAACACCGATGCAATGGGACGCCAGCCCGAACGCTGGCTTTACGCGCGCCGGCGTGACACCCTGGCTGCCGATTGCGCCCGATTACGCGACGCGCAACGTTGCGCGACAAGCGCAAGACCCGACTTCGATGCTGAGTTTGTATCGCGCGCTCACGCGCTTGCGCCGCGCCGAGCCGGCGTTGTGCATTGGCGACTATCGTTCAGTGGACGTGGGCGCGGCGGATATTTTCGCGTACGAGCGAACGGCGGAGGGCGCGGCGCGCTTTCTCATCGCGCTGAATTTCGGCGCGCGGGCGCACACGCTCGATCTGTCGCGTGTCGCGCGCACAGCACGCATCGAGATGGCGACGGATATGCAGCGGCGCGGTCACGTGGACTTGCAGCATCTTGAGGTCGCGCCGAACGAGGGGTTGGTAATGCGCGTGGATTAAAAAACCTCTTTCTTATCATCTCCTTTCGCGACGGGTTTCATCGCCGCCCAGCAGCACCGTCAGGAGGAAACTGACGATACTGACGACGAGCGCGCCGAGGAACGCCGCCCAGAATCCATCCACCACAAAACCCAGTTTGAACTGCTGTGCGATCCAACCGGTGAGCGCGAGCATCAGCGCGTTGATGATGAGCGTAAACAAGCCCATCGTCAGGATCAGCAGTGGACAAGTGAGAAACGTCAGCACCGGGCGCACTAGCGCGTTCACCAAACCGAAAATGAACGCGACCAGCGCCATCGTCATCCAATCCCCTTCGAACGATAGACCGGCGATGCCGACACGCGTGGCGACGTAAAGCGCGATCGCGTTGATCAGCAGACGAATCAAAAGGTTTCGCATTTTTTCTCCGAACATACGTCCGCCGAGAGGCGCGCCGGTGTGTGCGCCCTGCCCGGACGGACACACCGGTCTGTCCCTACTCGCCGGTCAATTGCCTGATCGCGTCGTCTACGCTGATTTCCCCGCGCGCGATCGCGTCGAGAATTGCTTTGCGTTCCGGCGAGCCTGCCACTGGACCGCGCGGCTTGGCGCGAGGTGCATCCGCGCCGTCGTGCCGGCGGCTCCGCGCGTGCGCAAGGCGTATACCCCAAAAGTGCTTGCCGCGCCGGTGCGCGCATCGTCCCAGCCGACGACGGTAACGCGGTTGTGGCACGCGCGGACTTACGCGTACGTTCTCGGAAACGGTAAATGTTAGAGTCATAGGATACCTCGCGTGACATCCGCAGGCTGCCACCCGCAAACCGATGCTCGTGTTGCGCGGCCGGCAGTCGTTCGTCGGCCGTCGGTTCTATTCGATGAACACTTCCACATGCTCGCCGTCTTCCTCATCTTCCACGTCCACGATTTTCCCCTCGCTGCCCTGCTTGATCGCCGCGATGATTTGCTGCATGTCCAAGCCCTCCAGCCCGGCCGGCGCGAACTTGGCGCCCATCTTCATTCCAACGTCCACCAAACCGAGTGGGATGTTGACGTTGACCTTGCGCCTGCCGCTGCGCAAATCGGTCACGCGCACGCGAAACCATTTGCCGCTGGTCGAGGGGGAAGGGTGAACGCCCGCGCTGTCGGCTCGATCTTTTTCGCCGAGCGCGGCGAGTAACTTGGCGCCATCCTCCGCCGTGATTTGTTTCGCTTCGATCATTTTCAGGATTTGCATGCGTTCTTCCGGAGTTGCCATATTCACCTCACGCTTCCCGTTTTGCGTCTCTGGTCACTTGTCAAACGATGTATACTTGCACGCGCTCACCCGAATCGGCTACCTCGATCGTGAGACCACGTCCGTTAGTGAGTTCGCGTTTCTGCCTTCCTTACCATTCCAATACCATCAACGTCAAGCCTTTGAGAAACTCGAACCCGCGCCGTTCCAGTGCGGCAATCAGTTCCGGATGCGAATCGCTCGCCTCGACGCGAATTTCGCGTGATGGGAAACGCGCCAGATAACGCAGCGCCGTCGCGAGACAATCGTCTTCGATTTGCCCGCGAAAATCGGGGTGCGTCTCGATGGCGATGCGGTGCGGCGAAAAGACGCGCTGCCCGCGCGCCATCGTCATCGCCGCCAGTCGCCCGGCGTGGTAAATCGCCCAGCGGCGCGTGCGTTGCAAGGTGCAGGCGTCGCGAAACGCTTCGACGATTCGATCTTCCCAATTCAGTTCGAAAGCGTTTCGACGCCGCCGGTACAGCAGCGTCTTGGCAGGTGTCGTCACGCGGAGAAGGTCTGCGACCGCGCGGGGGTTGACCTCCTCCCACCGCGTCCATTCCTCTCGCTCTTCTACCCCGCGGGGGGCGAGAGAGAGTTGCGTCAGTGTCCACTCGCCGCGCATCTCCAGCGACTGGAAGCCCAACTGCTCGTACAGTTTCTGCGCGCCGAGGTTGCCGGGGCGTACGTTGAGGAGCACGCGTTCGACGCGTTGCGCGCGCAATCGTTCGAGCGCGGTCTGCACCAGCGCGCGCGCAATCCCCTGGCGGCGATAGGCAGGCGCGACGGCGACGTTGCTGATGTAGTAACAATTGCTCCTGCCGGCATCGAAGGTGAGGGTGAGGTTACCGACGATGCGCCCTTCCTCGATCCAGACCCACCCCTCGAACGGCTCGAACATCAGCAGGTGGTCGAGGGTCCAGAGGAGGATGCCGAATTCGCGCAAGAGCGGGATGCGCGCGAACGGAAAGTCGTGGTCGGGGCGGAACGCCTCTTCGAGCAGGCGCGCGACAGCGTACAAATCGGTACGAAAATCAAAAGGGCGTGCGCCGCGAAAGGCGGAGCGGGATGGGCTAGTCGCGTGGGCAACCATGTGGGGCTCCTTTACGATTCGCCTTGCAAGAGTTTGATGGCGTCATCGGCACTGATCTTCCCGCGCGCCAAGTCGTCCAAAATGGCTTGGCGTTTTTCGGGAGAGATGGCGGCGGCTTCTTCTTTCGATTCCGCACCCGGCTCGTACCCCATCGCGCGGATGATTTCGGTCAAGCGCGCCCGCACGGTGGAGTAGGGCATTTCGAGTTCTTCGCCGACTTTGTACGCATTGCCGCGATTCTTGATGAACGTTTCGACGAAGCGAATCTCGTCCGCGCTCAACTGCGAGAGACGACCGACGGCGAATTGCCCGCCGATGTCCGTGCCGCAAGAGCGACATTCGAGACGAGTGACAATCAGTTCTCCGCCGCAAACAGGGCATTTGCCAAAGACAGGATGCATCATTCAAATCCTTTCTATTTTCTGGCTATAATTTAACACAAAAATCAAACTTTGTCAAGCCTTATCAAAAAATTCCTAGATTTTAGCAAAATTTTGCAAAAACAAAAACCTCTTGGGAAAATGCCCAAGAGGTCGAAACTGTCTGCTCTTGCGTCAAGCGGAGGCAGAGATCCAGGCGATTCCGACTGCGCCGGGACCTGTGTGTGCGCCAAGCACGGGTCCCGTTTCGCTCAACAGAATCCGCTTGTTGGGAAATGCTTGGGCAACCGTCTTTTGCACCGACAAGGCGAGGTCGGTAGCGTGAGCATGCACGACAGCCAGTTCCTGAATCGGTCCGGAAGCGAGGACGATTTCGATGAGATGTTCGAGGGCGCGCTTGACTGTGCGCGCGTTGCCAATGGGGACGATTTCGCCGCGCGTGGCGGAGAGGATGGGTTTGACGTTGAGCAGAGTGCCGAGCAGCGCCGCCGCTTGGCACAATCGTCCGCCGCGCTCGGCGTACTTGAGCGTGTCTAGCATCGCGACGATGTGTACGCGCGGGCGCGCGTCTTCGACCAGCGCTTTGATCTCGGCGAGAGAGTAGCCGGCTTTTGCCGCGCGCGCAGCGAGGATGACCAGCCAGCCGAGAGACATACTCACTTGCTGCGAGTCAATCAATTCGATTTGGACATCCGGGACCGCTTGCGCGGCGAGACGGGATGCGTTGTAGATTCCGCTGAGCGAAGCAATCGTGTGAATCGCTAGAATCTGATCGGTCTTTTCTGCCAGCGCGCGGTAAATCTGCTCGAATTCGCCTGCCCCGGGCGCGGCAGTCATCGGCAAGCTATGGCTCACCGCAAGTTTGTGGTAGAACTCGGGGGGAAACAGATCAACACGGTCGCGGTACTCGGAACTACCAAAGCGGACGACGCACGGGACGGTAGTAATGTCCAATTCTTCGATAATTTCAGGAGGAATATCCGCCAGACTGTCGGTGACGATCTTGACATTAGCCATTCTCGGTTCACCTGCCCTGATAGACGCGGGGAGCGCCCATCTAGAATCTACCTGTTATTTCAGTTGGTAGTATAGCACAGTTTTGGTATCTAGTAAAGTCGGCTCAAAACTGTGCCGGGCAGGCGAACCGAGGGGTAGATTTTTTGTTCTATCGAAGCAGTGGTATCAGATCATTGAATTGCGGCGACGCGCCACCCAAACGCACGATTTCTTCTGCGCGATGCTCCGCGCGCGTTAGCGGTGCGATGATGTCCGCGCGCACGTCGGGGACGTACATTCGCAAGAGTTCGCATGGCGCGGTGCGCGGCGCGATACCGTACGTCTCGAGGCGCGCGGGCAGCACAAGCGTCTGTCCGCGCGATACGTTCACGCGCACGCCCGCGCCGCTGATTTCCGCCGCGCCCGCGAGGAGCGAAACGATGTGGAAGGTGTCGTTCAGTGCGAGGCGTTCGATAGGCGCGCGGACGCTCCACCGTTCCAGCGCGAAATACTTGCACGCGACGAGAATGTGCCGCTCGAATTCGTCGCACCGAATCGCGAGCGGGGCGATCTTGTGTTCGCTCACGCGTGCATAGTTCAGCACGCGCAGCGATTGTTCGATGTGGAGCGGGCGCGTGGCATCCGCGCGTCCCCAATCGTACAGCCGGTACGTGATGTCGGAGTTTTCCTGAATTTCGGCGAGGACGATGCCGCGCAGGATCGCGTGGATGGTGCCCGCCGGGACAAAGATGACATCGCCGCGCTGCACGCGCACGCGCGCCAGCGCGTCCTGCAACCGCTGCGCGGCGATGAGGGCGCGCACGCGCGCCGCGTCCATGTCCGCCGCAAAGCCGTGAATCAGACACGCGTCAGGGTCAGCCTCCAGAATGTACCACGCCTCGGTTTTGCCGAACGGGTAATGTTCCAACTCGCGCGCCTGCGCGTCGCTGGGATGCACCTGCACCGACAAGTCCTCGCGCGCATCAATGAATTTGAACAAGAGCGGAAAGCGAGCGTCGCGCACGCGTGTTCCCAGAATCGCCCCTGCGTCGCGCACGAGCAAATCGCTCAGCGTCGCGCCGCGATGCACGCCGTTGGCGATCACGCCGCCGTCCCACGCTTCCCACGTCTCGCCGATTTTCTGCTCGGGCGCGATTTTCTTATCGAGCAGACGCGCCAGGTTCTGTCCACCCCATACCATCTCGCGCAAACGCGGTCGGAGAAGGTATGGGTAAACTGCTATCTGGCTCATTGGCTCATTGCCACGTACTCTTCGCGAGTGATAAACTCGCCCTTGTCAATCTTGCGCTCGACGACTTGGCGCGCCGCATCGAAGCGAATCTCCGCGCGCATCAACGTAAAGCATCGGCTGTCCATCATCTCTTTGGTGAGGACGAATCCGCCGTGGTCGTAATCCGCGCTGAGATCGTTCGCCAAGTTGACGCGCACGGCGAGCGGCGCGCCACAATGTTTGCATTTGACGTACAACATCAGCACGTTCGATTCGCCTGAAGGAGATGTAAACAGGGATTTGAGTTGAGCGAGAAAACCCATCGGACCTCCGGCATTTTTCGAATGGCGAATTGTAACGATGCCGCCATTCCTAATTCGCAATTCGCAATTGGGGCACGATGAACCCGAACAGGCATACGAGATCGAGCGCGAGCAGCGCGAGGTACAGCAACGCGAAAACGACGCGCTGATACTCGCGCGCGATCAGTTCGCGCAAGCCGACGACGAGGACGAACGCGATGGAAACCAGCGCGGGAAAAAGATAGCGGCCCTGAAATTGCAAAAACTTGAAATTGTACGCCACGTAATCGGCGAACGCGGCGACCAGGAGCAACATCAGCCAACCCACACCCGCGCGTTGCGTCGGGATCAGCGCGGTCGGATGGCGCATCAAACGCAAAACGTAAAATGCGAAACCCACGAGCGCGACCGCACCCCACAACGCGAGCGCGACGTAAATGCGGTCGTTCACCAACACGCCCATCCAACCGAATTGCGCCCAGAACGATTTGAACGTGACCGCGCCCAAGTCGAACGCGACGCGCGCGGCACCGCGCTGCGCGAGCACCTCTGCCGTCGTCGGCTGCCCCGCTACCACCGCGTCGTGCCGCGCGATGCCCAGCGGATCGGTGACGCCGTAGGTGAGCGCGCCGCGAATCAACATCGGGGAGGCGATGAGCAATGCCAGCGCAATCAATTTGATGATCTGACTGATGACCGCCGACCGCTGACCGCCGTGAGCAATTGCCGCGCCCAAGAGCAACAACGCGCCAGGCACGTACGCCGTCGTCTTGGTGAGCAAGGCTGCGCCGTACAAAATGCCGCCGAGAATGACGAATTGCGAATGGCGAATTGCGTTTTGGGCGCGCTTGACGGCGAGCCACAGAATCAGCAGCAGCACCAGTTCCGCCGCCAAATCGTTGCTGATGGACGCGCTGACCGCCAGATGTTGCGGTACCGTCGCCATCACGCCGACGATTGCCAGCGCGAGCACATCGTCGTCGGGGAAAATCGCGCGGACGATGCGGAACGCGACGAGCAGTGCGAGCGCACCGAGCGCGACCGAGAATAGGCGGAGTGCGAGCACCGTCGCCTCCAGCCCCGCGCCGCGGGCGAGCAGATACACGGGCGTCGCGGCAAGGTAGTACAGCGGCGGTTGGTACGCCTCGTAGCGGATCGCGTCAACGCTCATCGTGGCGGGAAATTTCGCGGCTTTGATTTGCTCGAGGTACGCTTGATCGTAATCGCCAACCTGTAGCACAGGCAACCCACCCGTTTCACCGATCGTGCGGACGTAGTTGAAATGCGCGGGCTCATCGGGCGCTTGCCATTTGGGGGTGAAGACAGCGTAGAGCGCGCCCAGCACGAGGTAGGCGAGGAGAATAAAAGCCAGAATCAGATGACGCAAATTTTCTCATCCTTTGCAAGTTTGGTTCGCATGGTGACCTTCCAGACATTCCGGCGACTGCAAGCCCCCCAATCCTCTAGTTCGCCGTCCGGCACCGCAGGGCGGCTGCACGTGGGTGTTGCTGCGGTTTCAACCGCTTGTCAAGCGACTGGCAACAGTCCAGACCCACTAACCCACAGGATGCGACGCGCTCGCGGCGGGCTCGGCGCGTTTCTCCAGTGTGGGAATCAAGGGAATCAGCGGCTCTTTCGCCCGCGCGGTGATATGCTTGACCATCAACGCGCGTTCGCCCAGCCGCTCGAACCCAGCGCGCCCGAGCGCGTCCGTCAGCCCACTTTCGTAATCGCGCACCCCGCAGTAAATCGGACGTCGCGGTGCCGCCCACAACGACGCCAGCGCACCGCGCAGCAGCGCGTCGCTTTGCTCTGGCGCGGACAACCCCAAGCGCAACCAGTACGCCGCGCGTCCGCGCCGCACTCGCGCCGCGCCCACCAATTCCCCCTCCACTTGGAGGATAAAGCCCGCCCCGCGCGACTGGTCCCACCACTCGCCCACCTTGCCCCCCTGGCCCTCCGGCGAAAGCATCCCTTCGGCGATCTGCACCGGGCGCGGGGTCAGTTGCGCGTACATCCGCAACAAGTCCCAGCCATCGCGCGCACGTTGACGGCGCAGCCGCATCTCGCGCCGACTCAAATCGGGAGGCAACTGGTTCAGACGATAAATCCCTTCGCGCGCGTACGTCACGAAACCGGCTTGCCGAAAAACTTCCTCCGCCCCATCTCCACTCGCCACCTGTGCGAACAAACGTTGTCCCCCGCGCCCACCCAGAACTTGCGTGCACTCGGCGAGCAGCCGATACCAAATCGAAACCGCGTCGGCACAACTATCGAGCGCGGGCGCGAGAAAGACGACGTCCGCTTCCGGCCGCCCGTGGCGCGCGCGCACCTGCGCGAACCCCAGCGCGCGCGCGGACGACGCGGACGGATACAACACGATCGTCTCCGCACCAATCGGGCTAAACGGCCAAGGCGCGCGCCATGCGGCTTGCAGCGGCGTGTGAGGCCATAGCACGGCGCGCTCCAAATCCAACTGCGTTCCGCTCGCCTGCAACTGCCAAACCGCCCTCCAGTCGTCGAGATTCAGCCAGCGCATCTCGTTTCGCCCCCTCGCGCGGCATTTTACCGCAAGAATCGCAAACCGGCAACGCGAACACCCTACACCGCAATCGCCCGCAACAACTCCATCCCGATATTCCCGCCACTGACGATTACGCCGACGCGTCGCGCGCTGGCGGGAATCCGATTCTGCATCACCGCCGCGATCGGCACCGCGCCGGTCGGCTCGACGACGATTTTCATGCGCAGCAGCATAAAGCGCACCGCCTCCACGATCTCCGCGTCGTTCACCAGTACGATGTCGCCCAACAACGCGCGCATCATCGCGAACGTCAACGCGCCCACCGACTGCGTGCGGATACCATCGGCAATCGTCGCGGGCGGCGGAATGTGGACGATTTCGCCGCGCGCGAGCGACTGCTTGGCATCGTCCGCGCCCTCCGCTTCGACGCCGTAGACTGCGATGGCTGGGCGCAGCGCTTTTGCCGCGACCGCGCAACCGCTGATGAGTCCGCCGCCGCCTACTGGCGCAACCAGCGCGTCGAGGTCTGGCACCTCTTCGAGCAGTTCGAGCGCGGTGGTGCCTTGCCCTGCGATGATGTGCGGATCGTCGAACGGCGGCACGAGCGTTAGCCCGCGCTCTGCCGCGAGTTGGCGCGCCATCTGCTCGCGACTGCCGGTCAGCCGGTCGTAAACGATGACCTCTGCGCCATAGCCGCGCGTCGCCGCGAGTTTGATCGCAGGCGCGTCGTCCGGCATAACGATAGTCGCCGGAATGTTCAGCAATTTTGCGGCGAGCGCGACCCCCTGGGCGTGATTGCCGGACGAAAACGCGACGACGCCGCGCCGTTTCTCATCATCGCTCAGTTGGCACAGCCGATTGTATGCGCCGCGAAATTTGAACGCGCCGCCGCGCTGCAAGTTCTCGCACTTGAAAAACACCTCGCGCCCGGTCAGCGCGTCGAACGTGCGCGAGGTAAGCACCGGCGTACGATTGGCGACGCCGCGCAGTCGTTCGGCGGCGGCGCGCACGTCGGCGAAGGTGACGGGAAGTGTCGTTGACATTTTCTTCTCTCCGTGTTCTACAGGATTGCCTCGCTCGCGTCCACCGCCTGCAAATTCTCCGCCGCGATCTCCGCGCGCTGCCCGGCGCGGATCGCCTCGCGGAACGCGTCGAGCGGGTACAAATTCGCGTGGCGGACGATGGCAGCGGTCGCCATCACCGCCAGCGATTTGCGCGCCGGCTTGACACGCGCCAAGTCGAAGACGATTTTCCGCGCGCGCGTGACCACTTGCTCCGCGAGTTCGGGGACAACGTACACCGTTTGCGATTCGTCCATCGCGCGCAGTTGACGCGGCGCCTGCGACAGCCCTTCCGGCGACAGCACCGCCAGAATGTCCGGCTTTTCGATGCCCATATACAAAATTTCCTCGCGGCTCAAAATCACTTCCGAGACCGAATAGCCGCTCATCACTGTCGTTGGATAATCATCGCGCTGCGTCGCCCACAAGCCGCAGTACATCGCGCCGATGGCGAGCGCGCTCGCGGCGGAACGCACCTTGCCGCCCGCCGCGCCGGCGAGGATGAGGCGCGTCGTTTGCGTGAGCGCGCTGTTGTACTTTTGCTCGATGGATCGCGGTGGAGCGATTGGGGATTGGGGATTGGAGATTTCTTGGCGGTACGCGCGCGCCAGTTCAGGACGGTCCGCGTGCTGCAGGACGCCAACGCGAAAATCCAACCCCTGCATCGTTTGCAACAGCGCGTTTTTCGAGAACCTGTTGTTCGGCACATAGTACGCGGTGCACAGTTCCCAGATGTCGAGCAGCGCAAAGCCAGGTGTCTCGATGGCCTCCGCGATTCGGTCCGGCAAACCCTTGTCGAACGCGGTGCCGCGATAGACGAACGCCGCGCCATTCACCGCGACCGTCGCGCACACATCGAGCGGACGCTCCAGATTGCCACCGCGCGTCGTCGAAGTGATCGCGCCGTAGGGCGTCGTGACCGAATGTTCGCCGCCGGTCATTCCAAAATTCAAATTGTTGAACACAAGCACCGTGATGCCGATGTTGCGCCGCGCCGCGTTGAGCAAGTGATGTCCACCAATGCCCACACCGCCATCGCCGATCAGCGCGATGACGCGCAGATCGGGATTGGCGAGTTTGATGCCGGTCGCGTACGTCACCGCGCGCCCGTGTAAACCGTGAAACGCGTTCACGTCGAAATATTGATCGCTCATCCCCACGCAACCGATGTCGGTGACGATCACCGTCTTACGCGGGTCAAGTTGGAGTTTGACGAGCGCGGCGTTGAGGTGGTCGAGTACGAGCGCGTGCGAACAGCCGGGGCAAAAGGGATAGCGTGGTTTTTGCGGATTGCGGTAGGTGGCGATTGGTTCTCCAGTCACAGTACTTTGCTCCTGTTGCGTTATAAACCGATTTGTGCTATAGTATGGGCGGTTAACGCGCCGCGCCAAGAACGTCGGGCTCGGCAATCTTTTTTGTCAGGACAAAATGAGTCGAGTCATCGTAACCATTCACGGCACCGGACGCACAGAGCGCGATTTTTGGATTCCACAGTCTCAAGCCCTCGCCGCGCATCTCAACCCAGTGCCGCATCATCGCCCCGTCTGGTGGGGCGACTTGATTGATGCGGGGGCGCGCGTCTCGCGAATCGGAGAACGCGTCGCCGCGCACGTCCACACGCTCGCCCAGTACTTCATCGGGCGACCCTCGCGCCACATCGCGCGCGCCGTCCTCACGACTGCCGATTGGCTGCATCGTTTCGTGAACGGTGTCGCCGGCGTGGTGGCATACTTTACCCCTTCGCCCAAGAAAGAAATCATCCGCGAACGTCTGCGCGCGACGCTGGATGAGTTGACGCGGCACGGCTACGAAATCGTCCTTGTCAGTGAATCGCTTGGCTGCATCGTCGCGTTCGATGTCCTGCGCGCCGAAGCCGACCACTACAACATCGCCGCGTGGATCACACTCGGCTGCGCACTGCGAACGCTCGTCCGCTCCGGTCAGCGCACCGCTGACCTGGGCGCGATCACGCCGCAAACGGTCAAGCAGTGGCTCAACGTGTACGCCCCGCGCGATCTGATCGCCGCGCCGATTGCCGCGGTCTTCCCCACCTATCCGATTCGCGACGAGCAAATTGACGGCGCGCGCGGGCGACTCCAATCGCACCACTACTGGGCGAACCCGCGCGTCGCCGCGCTGATCGCGCGCGTGCTGCGGGGATAGCGACTGCTGACCGCTGCCAATCGTGAGCGGTCGGCGGTCAATGAATTCGCCCGCGCCTCTCCCACGCCTGATCGCGCGGCACATCGCGATCCAACCAGAATCGGCGCCACAGCACGACGCGTCGGGCGCGCGCGTCGCGCGGCAGCGGCAGACGATTCGCCTCCAAGCGTTTGATGAAGACGACCAGCGCGATCCCCATCGTCATCCAAACGATTTCGCGCGGATCGCCCATCGCCCACGCGCTCGGCGCGAGCAGCAACAATCCCACCGCCGTTGCTGGCGCGCCTTGCTTGGTGACATAGCCGATGGCGAGCGCGCCGAGAAACAACATCGCCAGTCGCGCGTCCAGCGCGAAGAGCGCGCCCACCGTTGTGCCGATACCACGTCCACCGCGCAAGCCAAGATAGAGCGACCAGTTGTGTCCGATGATCGTGGCGATCCCGGCAGAGACCGCTACGCCGAGATCGAGTCCTACCACGCGCGCGAGCGCGATCGGCAAAAATCCCTTGAGCAGATCGGCGGTACCGACCGCGATCATCCACGCGAACCCCAGCTGTTGCCCGATGTTCGATCCGCCGACATTGGCGCTGCCGTACTCTCGTAGGTCAATCCCTTTGAGCACGCGCGCGGCAATGAACGAGGGAGAGAGCGAGCCCCACAGGTAACTGGCGAGAATCAAGCCCAGCGTCTCAATCGTCCACATAGAACGCCAATCCCACCACGTCCGGACCGGTGTGCGCGCCCATCACCGGCGTAAACTCGGTCACATAGAACTCGGCGCAAGAGACGCGCGCAAGCAACTGCTCGCGCAGCCACGCCGCGTCCTCCGGCGCGTCGCCATGAAAGACCGAGGCGTGAACATTCGCCTTGTCACCCAGCCGCCCCACCGCCAAATCCACAATCTCCTGACGCGCGTGACTCCACGAACGCGTCAGTCCAACGACACTCACGCGTCCATTCTTGAGATTGAGCACCGGCACGATCTTCAACTGACTACCGAGGAGCGCCGCCGCCTCGCCCAGCCGCCCGCCGCGCCGAATGTGCTCCAGCGTCTTGAGCGTCGCAAAGAAATCCACGCGGCTGATGACGCGTTCCGCCGCACTCACCACCTCGTCGAGCGACGCGCCAGTGGTTGCCGCGCGCGCCGCCGCCAGCACCACAAACCCCTCCGCTATCGTCGCCGTGCGCGAATCCAACACCCGCACCGGCACGCCGCTCTGCTCCGCCGCCAACCGCGCGGTCCGGACGGTGCCGGTCATATCCCCCGAAACGTGAATCGAAACGATGCCATCGTGTGTTCGTCCCAGTTCCGTGTACAACGCGAGAAACGCGCCCAGCGGCGGCTGCGACGTCGTGGGGTAACTGGGTGCCGACGCGCGGAAACGCCGATAGAACTCTGCCGGCGCAATATCCACACCGTCGCGATAGACGACGCCGCCCCACACCAACTCGAACGCGACCTGATGAATATCGAGCGCTTCTCTCAATGCGGGAGGAACACACGCCGCACTGTCAGTGACCACCGCGATCTTTGGCATAGCATCCTCCGACCATCCAACGAGACCACCCCGCGACTAGGGCAGCAACTCGAATTGGACTATGCACTGCCCTAGCCCCGCTAGGGCAGGTGTCAAGTTGATGCACTACTAGGCGACTAGTTCTGCGATCTCCTCCGGCGCAATCAACTCACCATCCACGCGATTCACGCCGATCACTTGCGGGCGCGGATCGAGCGAACACGCCGCGCGCTCGATCTCCAACCGATACTGACCCAAGTTCAACTCCGGGACGATGACGCGCGAGACGCCGCGCAAGGCAACGCGCAACGCGCGCGCGGGCGGGGGCCACAACGATTGGACGACGAGCGATGACACGCGCGCCCCCGTTGCGCGCGCCAAGCGCACCGCTTCAAGCGCGGAACGCGCACTGATGCCGTAACTCACGACCAACGTCGCCGCCCCCTCCTGCGCGTCCCACGTGACGAATTCCAACTCGTCGCAGTGCGCTTCGATTTTCTGATACAAGTGCCGGCTCGTCTTGTTCACGTTCACGCGAATCTTGGTCAGCATCCCGCGCTCGTCGTGCATCGAAGTGGTAAACCGCGTGAGGTGCATCCCTCCAATCGGCGCGAACGCGGGCACATCCGCAAGTTTCTTGACATGGTACGGGACGAACTCGGCGTCTGCTGGTGCACCCACGCGTTCGACACGCGGCAGCGTTTGGAACGCGTCCGTCTCTACGCTCTGCTGCGCGGTCACCATCTCCTTATCGGTCGCGAGAAAGACCGGCGTACGAAAGCGCTCCGCCAGATTGAACGCGCGCTGCGTCAGCGTGTAACAATCAGCAATGCTGCTGGGGCACAACGCGATGATCGGAAAACCGCCGCTCGTCACCCAGCGCAAGAATTGCACATCCCCCTGCGCCACCGTCGTCGCGCCACCGGTCGCGGGACCCAGCCGCATCACATCCACGATCACCAGCGGCACCTCGCCCATTATCGCCATGCCGATATTCTCGGAATACAAACTGATGCCCGGACCACTCGTCGCGGTCATCGCTTTTGCGCCGGTCATCGCCGCGCCGATGCACATCCCGATACTCGCAATTTCGTCTTCTCCCTGAATTCCGATGCCGCCTGTCTTGGGTAACTCGCGCAGCATCCGCAAGAGGATCGGCGTCGCCGGCGTGATCGGATACCCCGCGAAAAAATTGCAGCCCGCCGCCAGCGCGCCGCGCACAATCGCCTCCGCGCCATCCATAAATTCGCGCATCGAAACTCTCCTTTCATTTACCATTCTACCGCGTTCACGCGATTTTTCCAAACTTGTTGCATTGTACTGGAATAGGTGGTATAATCGAGTTGCTTGCACGTTCAATCTACTTAGCCAAGATTTCGCACCTGTACGCTTGGACCAGCCAACGGACAGGCTCAAGCCCAAGACGCCCCGGCGGGGCGTCTCAACCGCTCTTCCCTATCGCTGGGTCTAGGGTGCGAAAGTTTGGCTTTGACTGGGAGGCAAAGATGCTTTTACACGGACAACTTATCGCCGAGACACCAATCTTCCGTGGCAACGCGCGCAAAACGCTGTTCACCCGCGACGGCGATGGAACGCAACAACTCGTCTCGCTGGCTGGTGAAATCTCCGGTACGGCGCAGGCGTTGATGGACGCGTTCATCGGGCAATCGCGCGATGGCAGGAACGTTGGTTTACTCAACCGGCTGTGGTTGCGTCTGTACGGCGACCCGTTGCCAGCGGGGCTGATCACCCGCGTCGAGTGCCGATTGCAAAAAGAGTCGTACCCACGTGATCACTTTTTCGATTTGCGGATGGGACTCCGCCTCGACGAAGACCGCTGGGCAGCCGAAGCGAACGCGAATTACAAAATGGAGACTCTTTTCCGCAACGCCGCCTTCGATTTCGCAATGTCGGTCAACGATGCGGTACTGCAAAAAGAGGACAATGCGGCGCGGCTGTACTATGCGCTCCAGGAATTGAAGGAAGGTCGCTTTTGGTTCGGCGCAGGCAAGAGCAAGGGACTTGGACGCGTCCGCCTCGAAATGGACTTGCCCTTAGACACGCCCGCCACGCTGCCCACCCTCTCGACCGGCGCGAATCATCTCCGCATCAAACTGACATTCAACGCCGTCAATCCCGTCCTCGTCGGATGGAACTGGGGCAAAGTAGACCCCGAAGTGCCGGCGTTCGCCGCCATCGAAGGACGCCTCCTCATCGAAGCGATGCGCGCGCTCCCCGAATCCGTCCGCCAGCGTCTGGCAATGGTCATCGGCGGTCCGATCATCAGCCCGGAAGATTGGCAGCGTCGTTTTACCGACTATTTGCCCCGCGTCCTCGCGGTGTGGCTGCAAGACCGCTGCGGCGGCGAGGGAGAGACTTGGACGCTGCGCGCCGCCGCGCTCGCCAAATTGGGCAAAGGCAAATTCCCCCTCTCACAAAAAGTGCTCGACGCGGCGAAACCACTGTGCGACCAACCCTTCCCCAGCCAAGCCGCCGCCGAAGCCGCGCTCAAAGACGCGCTCGGCGACAAAGCCAATATGGCAAAGCGCATTCTCGAAGTGATGGAACGCCAGCGCGGCGGCGCGCCCCAGTTCAATCGCGAGGCGTGGCTCGAACTCACACACGCGCTCGGACTCGATCCCGCGCTCGAAGCAGGCGTGGCAGCGAACATTCAGAACGAAGCCGCGCTCACCCAGATTTTCGCGGACGCGTGCAAGCCGATTCTCCCCGGGCTCTATCTCCAAGTGGAACAGCAGATCACACTACTGCAAAGCGATGCCTGGGTGGACGCGGAAATTGCCAACCGTGAACAACACATGCGCATCAAAACGCTCCTCCTCGAAGGCAAACTCAGCGAGGCGCAATGGAACAATCGCAACCAGCCACCCGAAGGGATCACCGCCGCGGCGTGGCGCACGTTCCTCGAAGAACACCGCCGCGTGCGCTATCAACATATGCTTCACCCGGTCAACCTCCGCAAGAGCATCGTGAACGACCGCAACTTTATCGCGTTCCTCCAGGCGCATCGCGCGCGCGTGCGCCAAGAGTTGGTGCAGCCGCATCACGTTGATTTTCGCGCCGGGGGACCGTTCAACCGCGACGTCTCGCGCGAGTACGGCAAGCCGTACGACACGATGTTTATGCGGATGCTCGCCTGGGCGCCCTCCACGCAAGAACAAGCCGCGTGGGAAATCTACATCCCCGGCAGCACCCTCAAGGGCGCGCTCCGCAAGCGCGCCACGCAAGTGCTCAAAGCCCTCTGGGGCGAATCGCCGCGCACGACGCAGATGCTGGACCATCTCTTCGGCGCGCAGGGCAAACGCGGCGCCGTCTTTTTCTCCGACGCGTACCTCCAAGACCCCCACGCCCCCGAACGAACGTGGTGCTCGATGGACGGCGTGCGAATGGACCCCGCCACCGGGCGCCCCGTCGAAACCGCCAAGCACGATTACCTCTTCGCCTACGGCGCGCCCCTCGTCTTCCAATGTCAACTGGATGTGCAGGACATTTCCGAAGCCAACCTCGAAGCGCTCGCCTTCCTCGCTCACCTCATCCAAGATTGGCAGCGCGGCGATGTTCCACTCGGCGGCGAAAAAACAAGTGGCTTTGGCTGGGTCAAAGCCCAAGTCGCCGAAATCACGTGGCTCACCAGCCAAACCGATGGCATGACCACTCGCCTGTTCGGCGACGCGCCGCTCGCGCGCGCGGGAGTATGGCAAACTCTGACGCTCAAACAACAAGCCGCCACTGACGCACTCGCGCGCTTGAGCGCGCTCAGCAAGTTCGCCCCGCCGACACCGGTCGCCGAGACGCCTCCGCGCGCGATGGCAGGTTTTATCTCGCACCGCGCCTTTGGTGGCTATTGCGGCACCTTGGCAGTGGAGGCAGAGGTCTTGACACCGCTCCACGTCCGCGAGAGCGGAGAACCTTCGTTCCGCGCTACACTCGCCGATGGAACCGTCAACGGCTGGGACGCGTTCTCGATGGCGCCTGCCGAAGCGGACCTCCGTCCCGCGACGCGCACCTACGCCCTGCCGAGTCGCAGTCTCAAGGGGATGCTGCGCCACCTCTACGCCATCGCCAGCGATTCCGCTAAAGCGAGCGAGGACTTGCACCACTTGAATCCCGTGGACAGTTTGTTCGGCTGGGTCGGTCTGGGGCAGAACAACGCGATTATGGGACGTCTCGCCTTCGGCTTTGCGTTGTTCGAATCGCCCGACCTCGCGTGGTTCCAAGTGCCGTATCCATACTCGGGTTGGACGTTCGCCAACGGGCAATGGAGTCACCAAGCCGGCAAAGCCGTACCGCTGCATCGCATCGCCAACACGTGGCGATTGTTCCTCCACGCGCCCCTCGCGCCCATCGTCAAACGCGCGAACGATTTCCAGCCCACCACCGCGCAAGCCAGTTACCTGCGCGCGATTTTGCCGGGCGCGCGTGCGCGCTTTACGATTCGCTTTTGGAATCTGGAACGGCAAGAACTCCAGCGCTTGGTCTGGTGCGTCGTGCTCGAATCGAACCTCGCGCACAAATTGGGACGCTGCCGGCACCTGGGCTTGGGCAGTCTGCGCCTGCGCCTCCTCCCAGACAGTTTCCTCATCGATTGGAGCAAACACTACACCGGGCAGGACGAGACCGCGTGGCGCCAGCCTTTCCGCGCGAGCGAATGGCTGGAACCCGGAGTCATCGCCCACTATTCCGAGTTGCAGACCGCGTTGAATGTACAGTCCGTTTGATTGGATTCGTCGCTGCCGCGACGGCGCCGAATTGCTCGCCACGCTGCGCTATGTGAACAGTGACAAGAGGCAAGCGCCCCGTGACGCCTCGGCGGAAATCGGAGGGACGCAGGAGCGAGTCCGCAGTCAAAGGATTCCTCCTGCGCCCCTCTCTGCTCCACTCGGTGCGCCTCCCTCTGCGCTCGACGGTCCCTGTCTGCGCTGCTGGGTCTATGCGCGCGTCAACGATCAGTACTGCGCCACCTGTCAAACGATCCTGGACGATGCCTGGGGGCTGTACGCGCTGGCGCGTCGCGCGGTCGTCATTTGGGGTTACGTGACCGAGTTGCCCAAGCCGCTGCGAGCCGATGCGAGCGCGAGTCGCGCGCTCGGATTGTACATTCATGACGCCCAGCGTTTCTTGCTGATATTGCACTATCGCGAGTTGCAGCCCTGGCTGCGAGAACTCGCCCTCTATCACGGCGGCGATCTCCGGGGGTTGATTCAAATCTGTCCCCCAACGACCGGCAAAGACTCGACGATGGGCGAAATCCTCTGCCGCATCATCCACGACGAAGCGCGCCTGGCGATGAATCGGCTGTGGGTCCGCTTTTTCGCCGCGCCGCACTATGTCTTCCACCCACGCTATTACGAACGCGAAGGCGTGCTCACCTTCGAAGCGTCAGAATTCCTGCGGATGCTCGATATGGCGACGGTGTTCCGCACGATGCTTCCGCCGCACGAACAAAAAATCCTCTACAAACTCTTGACGGCAGACGACGACGCGACCGGCGAAGCGCAATTCTACTGGGGACGCCTCCTCGGTTTGCTGAATCAGGAAGCCAAAGATATGTTGAGCGCGTGGAAAATTCGCCAGTGGTCTAAATCCCAAGTCAGTCTTCTCTACACGCTAGTCCGCTATGTGGAATTTTATCAGTCCGGTTAACCTCATCCGCTATCTCATCGTCTGGCGCGTGACCAGTCCCCTCGTCCACCTGCCGCGCTATTTCCCACTCGAATTGTCCCAAACCCTCGGTACGCTCATCGTCCGCCGGCTGCCCACGCCCCAGGCGCGCGAGTGGCGCGACGCGCTGACCGCGTGGGAGGACGCGGCAGCCGCCCGTTCGCCGGATCGGCAAACCGAGAAGAAAAAGTTCGAAGAGCACAACGCGCCCACGCTGCCATCGTGGCCACTGGAATCGGTCTTGTTCGCCTACCCGGCCAAACGAAGTTACGGAGAGGGTGAGACGATTCTGTGGGAACTCAAACTGCTGGGCGACAGTGCGGAGCACGGCTTGTTCCTCGAAACGATTTTGCCAGCGATGGAGTACGCCACAACGCTCACCGATGAGCGATGGCATCGCGCCTACAGCGTGTGGGGACGCTTTGAGATTCCGGCCATTTACGCGGCGCGCGGGGCGCGGTGGGAACCGGTCGTCAGCGCGGGGCGTTTGCTCTCGGAGCAGCGCGTCACGCCAAGCCAGTGGGCAGAGGGACTATCCTTCGCGCCCCAAAAACCGCGCCCCTTTCATCGCTTGACCTGGCTCACCCCCTTCGATTTGAACGAGGTACCCACGCTGCAAACGCTCGTTGACGCGCTGATGGAACGAATGACGCTGTTCCTGCCGGGCAAGCGCGCCCAGCCCTCCGATGTCTGGGCACTCCTCACCCCGGACGAACAGACCGCCATCTGGCTCGCCTTGGAACAAGCGCACCCCCCCGCTGGCACGCTCCAGCGACACACCCTCGAACCATCGCCGCGCGGCTTCCCCGGGCGATGGATCGGCACGCAAACTTTCTGGACGATTCCGGCCGCACTCGTGCCCTACCTCGAACTGGCGTCCATTCTTCACATCGGCAAGCAAACGCATTTCGGGTGCGGCACATTCCAACTCATCCCCGATGAACGTTAGCGCAGAGGAGACAAGCCATGTTTCGTGGAGAAAAAATTCAACTCGCCGCCGTACAGCGCGAGTACCTGCCCCAGTACGTCAAGTGGCTGAACGATTGGGAAACGGCGCGCTTTTTGCGACCAGGTATCCCCGCGCCCCTCAACCTCGAAGAGGAAACCGCGTGGTTCGAGAACTTGGCCAAATCCAAAGACAACGTGGTGTTCGCCATTCTCACGCTAGCCGAGCACAAACTCATCGGCAACTGCGGCTTGCACCGCATTGACTTGAAGAATCGGAGCGCGGTCTTGGGCATTTTCATCGGCGACAAGGACTATTGGGGCAAGGGGTACGGGACCGATGCGACGCGGACACTCTTGCGGTTTGCCTTCGAGGAACTCGCTCTGAACCGCGTCGAACTCGAGGTGTACGATTACAATCCGCGCGCGATGCGCGCGTACGAAAAAGCCGGCTTTCGCAGGGAGGGCACACGCCGCCAAGCCCTTTATCGCGAGGGGGCGTTTCACGACATCCATCTCTTGGCGATTTTGCGCGAGGAATGGCGCGGCGGGCTATGAGGGGCAGGCGGTAACCAGTGGCGACGACCAAGATCGCTCGCGCGACCCGGCGCGCGTTTGCTGTGCACCTCCTCGCGTGGTACGAGGCAAACCAGCGCGACCTCCCTTGGCGGCGCGACGCGTCCGACCCCTATCGCGTCTGGATCGCCGAAATCCTCTTGCAGCAAACTCAGGTTGTCACAGCAATCCCGTACTATGAACGATTCCTCGCGCGCTTTCCGAACGTGCGCGCGCTCGCATCGGCGCGGCTGGACGATGTGCTGAAAGCGTGGGAAGGCGCGGGGTACTATGCGCGCGCGCGCAACTTGCAGCGCGCGGCGCAAGAAATCGTCGCGCGCTTTGACGGCACGATTCCCAGCACCGTCACCGAACTGCGGGCGCTCCCCGGCATCGGCCGCTACACCGCCGGCGCGATCGCGAGCATTGCGTTCCATCGCGAGGCGGCAGCGGTGGATGGAAACGCGATGCGCGTCCTGTGCCGCGTCTTTGCCATTCGGCACGCGCCTCGGCGCGCGCGAACACAAACCGAACTGTGGCAATTGGCAGAATCCCTGTTGCCGCGCGGACGCGCCGGCGAATTCAATCAAGCCTTGATGGAACTTGGCGCAACGGTGTGCGCGCCGCGCCAGCCGGCGTGCGACGTGTGCCCGCTCGCGCGCGCGTGTGCGGCGCGGCGGCTAGGACTCCAAGCCAAACTGCCCGCGAAAACCGCCCAACGCCAACTCCCGCATCACCACGTCGCTATCGGCGTGATTTGGAAGGGCAAGCGGCTCTTGATCGCGCGGCGGAGGGACAACCAACTACTCGGCGGCTTGTGGGAATTTCCGGGCGGGCACAGAAAACGCGGCGAGACGCTCGCCGCGTGCGTCGCGCGCGAAGTGCGCGAAGAATTGGGAATCGAAATCGCGGTGGGAGAGGAATGGGCAACGCGGCGGCACGCGTACTCGCATTTTCGCATCACGCTGCACGCGTTCGATTGCCGCTGGGTGCGCGGACGCCCGCGCGCGCTCGGCTGCGCAGCGTGGAGGTGGGTTGTGCCGGATGAATTGACGCAGTACGCGTTTCCGGCGGCAAATCGCCAATTGATCGCGAAACTCACACAACCCAAGAGTCACGCGACAAGGTGACACAGAGAACGTTCACCCTGTCACTTGGTCTTTACTTCGCGTCGAACAATCTCGTGTCGTACACCCCCTGGCCGTTCCAGAACATCCAGCCGTAACTTCCCGCGTCGGTGGCGGCTTGTTTCTGCAAACGATATTGCGTCAAGCCAAAGTTGCCGCGCCCCGCGTACGCCTGCAGCCACAATCGCACCCGCGTCGTCGTCTTCTCTGCCGCGCGCTTGGAACTGTTGAAGACGACTTCGTACGGACAGCGGACTGCCTCGACACAATTGGTTATCCCCAACCCGCGCGTCAACAAATCGGTGGCATTGACCCAGGTATCCGGGTACACCATTGGACAAATGTAATCGGCGTAGGGACCAAGGTCACGCAGACGCTGCCCGGTGTGCTGATCGTCATCGGTTGCCGTCGTCAAGCCGAACACATCTACCGAGATGAAAACGCCGGTGGGTCGCAATTCTTTTTGGGCGCGCGCGAGAAAGCCGGTGATTGCCGCGACACGTTTTTCCTCCGAGTTTTCGGTGCCCAAGTCGAGCGCGCCGAAACGGCCGGGAAAGCGCACGTAATCGAACTGAATTTCATCGAAGCCTAGCGCGACGATTTCTTTGGCGAGCGCGAGGACGTAATTCCAATTATCGGTGTTGTACGGGTTGAGCCACGCGGCGCCGCCATTCTCGGTAAAGACTGCACCGTTCGGATAGCGAATCGCTTGGGCAGGGCGCGCCGTCGCGAGAAGTGTGTCCTGAAAGACCGGCATACGCGCAATGCAATAGATGTTCTGCGCGCGGCAACGCGCGATCACCTCACCAAGATCAATGCCCTCCGCATACGCGGCATTGATCTGCTTTGCCAGCGGCACCTGCGAATCCCAGGCGAGTCGCCCGCGCTCGGATTTCACGTCAATCACGATAGAGTTCAATTCGGTCTTGCCCATCAGGTCCATCAATTCGTGCACGCGTTCCGACGATAGCGCGAATGGGATGCGAATTCCTTTCACCAGAAATGGCGCGAGTTTGATATCGTAGCGCGTGGTGCCGCTCACCTCGACGTTGGTCTTGCGATAGCCCGCCGCGCGAAAGGTGAGCGCGGCTTTCGCCGGCACGTTATCGAAATGGTACGCGCCTTGCGCGTTCGTCGTCGCGATCGCGCTGCCCAGATAGACGAGCGTGCCGCTGATCGGCTTGCCGGTCGTGGCATCGGTCACAGTGCCGTCGAGTGTGTTGGGGCGCAAGGCGATTTGCAGATCGTCTCCGCCGAACGACGCGCGCGCGCTTTCGTAGCCCGCGGCAGAAGCACGCACCGTCGCGCCGTGAGTGACACGGCGAAAGCGCGCGCGCCCCTGCGCGTCACTCGTCGAGGATTGGTTGCCAGCTTGAATCTGCGCGTGCGCAATCGGCTGACCGGTGTACTTGTCGCTGACGACGACGTTCAGCACGTTCGGCGCGAGTCCCCATTCGATATTGGTCTGTCCCTCGAGCGCAATCGCCATCGGATCATAGCCGGGGATTTGCGCGACGAGCGGTGTGCCGGCTTTGACGCCGCGCGCTTCCAGGATGCCCTGCGCGTTCGTCGTGACGATCTGTTCGCCGACGCGCACTGGGACTTGGGCGAGGGGTTGGCGCGTTTCCGCGTCGAGCAAAAGCACATTGACGCGGTTCGGCGCAAGAGATAATTCGAGGCGGAAGGACTGACGGAACAGGTCGTCGCCGTTCACTTGGAACTGCGCCGTCTCGTATCCATCGGCTTGCGCGGTGAGGATGTGCTCGCCGCGCGGTAGTGCAATCGTATATTCGCCAAGCGCGTCGGTTGCCGCGTGATTGCCGGCGACGACGAGCGACGCGTTTTCGATCGGGAGTTGGGTCGTGCCATCACGCACGACGCCGGTGAGGGCGCGGGTCTGCTGCGCCAGAAACACCAACCCCGCCGTGAGGGCGCTCGCCACGAGAATGAGCGCGATAAGCATTCGTCTGAGCATGGCGCGGATTATAACACAAATCATTTCCACAACCAATCCACACGCTGTATCCTTTCTATCCACACCTCTAGTGGTGCGCGCATCCATTCACTACTAGCGTTTGTGGCACGCGTGAACGCGAAAATCGAATTCAGACGCCATGCATAAATTGTCCATATTCGGACCGCAACAAATTTATGGCAATCTCGCTTTCAACCGCGCGAGAAACGGTATCTTAAAAACCTGGCGCGTGATTCTCCTTTTTAAGGTGTACCTATTGCGCGCGACTGGAATTTCTGCTAGAATGGGCGCACCTTGAAACGGTGTGACGCCTCCTCTCGCGGATTTGTGGGGAGGTGAGATTTTTTCGATGATGAACGCAAACGAGATTTGGCACGCGACGCTGGGCGAACTGCAACTCCAGATGACGAGAGCAACCTTCGACACCTGGGTGCGTCCTACGCGCGCCATCAACTATCAAGATGGTGCGATGACGGTGGGGGTCAACAGTCCATATGCCAAAGAGTGGTTGGAGAATCGTTTGCACACGACGATCCAACGCACGGTGACCGGCATCGTGGGACGCCCGGTCGAAATGCGCTACGTCGTGAAAGACGCCGCGCCGCACGACGAACTGGCACGCGCGCGCGCGGCAGACGCGCGTCCTGCGCTGTGGCAAATTCCGGAGAACACCCCCGCCGCGGAAGAGATGGAGGAAACCCAAGCCGCGCCCGCGCCTCCACTCTCTCCAAGTGACGATCTGAAAACTCCAACGCCCGCGCCGCTCAATCCCAAATACACCTTCGAGACATTCATCGTCGGCAAGTCCAATCAACTCGCGCACGCGGCGGCTCTCGCCGTCGCCGAGCATCCCGGCGAATCGTACAATCCGCTCTTCATCTACGGCGGCACCGGCTTGGGCAAAACGCACCTTCTCCACGCCCTCGGTCAACATCCCGGCGTCAGAGACCGTCGCGTAATGTACGTTTCGTCCGAAATGTTCACGAACGATTTGATCAACGCGATTCGCAACCAAACGACCGAAGAATTCCGCCGTGTCTATCGCCAAGTGGACGTGCTGTTGATTGACGATGTTCAATTCATCGGCGGCAAAGAAGCCACCCAGGAAGAGTTCTTTCACACCTTCAATCACCTGCACTCGGCGAACAAGCAAATCGTCCTCTCCAGTGATCGCCACCCCCGCGCGATTCCAACGCTGGAGGAACGCGTGCGCTCACGCTTTGAAGGCGGAATGATTGCCGATATCCAGCCGCCCGATCTGGAAATGCGAATCGCTATCCTGCGCACCAAGGCAGACGCCATTCAAGCCCAAGTGCCTGCCGAAGTGATTGATTTCATCGCACGCAAGGTGCAGAGCAATATCCGCGAACTCGAAGGCGCACTGACGCGCATCCTCGGTTACTCGCAATTGATGCAAGAAAAACTCTCGCTCGATCTCGCGACCAATGTTCTGCAAGATATGCTCCGTCACCAGCCCATCACTATCGAACAAGTGTTGAGCGCCGTCGCCGAGTTTTACAATGTGGACATCCAAGACCTCACCGGGCGTAGTCGCAGCAAGGAAATCGTCGCTCCGCGCCAGATGGCGATGTATTTGCTCCGCGAGGAAACAGATGCCTCGTTGCCAGAAATCGGTGCCGCGCTCGGCAGAGACCATACAACTGTAATGTACGCACACGACAAAATCGCACAACTCATCGAGACCGATGATAATTGCCGACGCGAAACGCTGGCTCTCAAAGAACGGCTATACCGACTGAATAGGTGATAGCACCCAGGAGTCGAGTTGCAAACAAAAAATGGAGAGGTTCAACCTCTCCATTTTTTATGTTAATCTCCGACTTGGGGTAGCACCACAGTAAATCGTGGACATGGGGGTTCAGGGGGCTTTGCCCCCT
>DYLA01000134.1 GCA_020722265.1 Anaerolinea sp. | reverse complement strand
GCCCGAGCCCGGCTTTGTGATGCACGACGGGAGAGAGATCAATCGCGATGCGCATTTTGGATTTGCGCTGGCGCGGTCAAGCGGTACAAGTGCTCCATTCGCCGCGCCATTCTGTCTAGCGAGTACTCGGATTCGGCGCGTTGGCGCGCGGCGGCGCCAAGGTGCGCGCGCAAGGTATCGTCGGTGAGCAGGCGCGTGAGCGCGTCCGCCAGCGCGTCCGCATCGTTGGGTGGAGTGAGGAGCCCCGTGCCTGCGGTGACGATTTCGGGGAGCGCGCCTGCGTTGGCAGCGACGACCGGTTTGGCGTGCATCATCGCTTCGATCACGGTGCGTCCAAACGGTTCGGGCGCAATGCTCGTGTGTGCGATAACGTCCGCCGCCGCGTAGACAAGGCTGGGCTCGCGCACGAAACCGGTGAACGTCACTGGCGCGCGCAGTTCATCGGCGAGTGTGCGCAAGGCGCGCGCGTACGCTTGTCCGCCGCCGAGCAAGCCAGGTTTTTCGTCTTCCGCGTGCGCCGCGCCTACGATGAGTCCGCGCACGCGCGGAATCGTCTGTGCGACGCGCGCGAGCGCGCGGATGAAAACGTCCTGTCCCTTCCAGCGCACCAAACGCCCCAGATGCGCGACGATCCACGCGTCGGCGGGTAGATCGAGTTGGACGCGCGCGTCGGTGCGCGAAATCGCGCGGGGGGCGCGCGCGCCATCCGGGGCGAATCCTGCAAAGCGCAAGTTCGGATAGTACGCCGCGATGTACTGCGACACGGCGACGATGACGCGCGGCACGCGTCCAAACACACCCGCCGCCCCGCGTGGCAGCGTATCGTCGCACACGCGCCACAGGAGCGGCACCCCCGAAATCTTCGCGGCGACCGCGCCGATGAGATGTGTCCGCACGGTGAACGAGTGCATCATGTCGGCGTGCGCGCCCCGCGCCAGTTGCGCCAGACGCGCCCCCGCGTAAAACAAGCGCCACCCCACCATCGGACGGCGATTGAGTTGCGGCAGCGGCGTCGTCAGCACCGGCGCGCCGCTCGCGCGAAATCGTTCCAGCACGGGACTGCGCGGATCGGTGATAATGCTCGGCGCGAATTCGTCGCGGTTCAGCGCGCTGACGAGATCGAGCAAGAACGCTTCCGCGCCGCCGAAGAAGGGGGCGTGGTCAACGAGCAAAACGTTCATCAGCAACCTGTTGGTAGACGGCGAGGGTGGCGCGCGCGGTGCGTTCCCAGGTGAATTGGCGCGCGCGGGCGCGTCCACGCTCGCGGAGCGCGTTCGCGGTGGGGGCGTCGTTCAGCACACGCGTAATCGCTTGGGCGAGTTGTGCCGCATCGTACGGCTCCACCCAAATTGCCGCATCGCCGGCAACCTCGGGCAGCGAACTAGTATGCGCGCACACACTCGGCACGCCGGCTGCCATCGCTTCGAGCAGCGGCATACCAAAACCCTCGTACGTGGAAGGAAACACAAAGATATCCGCGCTGTGATACCATACTCTCAAGGCGTATCCGAACGCGGCTGGCGCCTGGATCACACGCGCCTGCAAATCAAGATTCGACAACAACGCTCGTTGATCCTTCGTAAATGCTCCACCCACTTGAACAAACGTGGCATCCAATTGGCTCATTGCAGACAAAATCAACTCGATGTTTTTACGCGGCGCGCACGATCCAACGTGCAGAATGACCCGGCGTCCCGAAAGCCGATATCGCTCGCGCAGTGCGCGCACGTCGGTCTCTAAAACTGGCTCGAAGAATTCCGCGCCCACCGCGAGTGGCACGACGGCGATGCGTTCAGCGGGATAGTTCGAATAGCGCAAAATTTCCGCGCGCGTGAATTCGGAATCGGCGATGAGGCCCGCGGCGCGCCTCATCGCGCGGAACGAACGCTCCCACAACCAGCGTCCCAGTCCGCGTCCTTCGTTCAGCGCGCGCGGCGCAAGGTCGTGACAGGTGACAATCGTTCGGCGCGGATCGAGCGTGTCAATCAAATGCGCGTACGAGTGATCCACGATGTGGTTGACATCCCCCTGACGCGCGCACACGGCGAGCGGATAGATCGTCGTGCGCCAGGCGTAATTCGCGAGCGTATTCGCCGCGCCGCGCAGTCGCGGGAACGGACGCGCGGCGACGTATCCGCGCGCCGCGCAACCGATGGATTGGAGTGCGCGCGTCAACTCGTCGGCGTAGCGTTCCATACTCCACCACTGTTCGGTGGGAAGATCGCGAAAGAGAGTGACGTTCACTTGCGCACCGTCAACGTGAAATACAGATCGCGCGCGGGAAAAATAAAAGCCAGGTAGGCTTCGTAAAAATACGGAAAGCGATTTGCCAACCACTGGATGCCGATCAAACGAAACGGGCGCGCAAAACGAAGCCAGGCGCGCGTTTTCTCAAAGCGCGCCGTGGAATAAAAATCGGCGACCGGCGATTGCGTTTCAAACGCGCGGCTGATCCAGGATGGCCGGAACGGCGGCGGACTGATGAAATAATCGAACGCGAACAAGGACAAGTAGCGACGATGCGTTGGATCGGTGTAGCCAAAGCGGTTGGAAAAATGCGGCGTGACGATTTCGACGCGCGCCCCGGGCTTGGCGACACGATGCACTTCTTCGACAAAGCGCACAAAATCCGCGACGTGCTCGACGATGTGATTGCAGATGATTCGATCGAATTGATCATCGGCCAGGGGCCAAGGATAAACGTCGAGATCGTGAATCAAGTCGGCGTGCGTGTGCGGACGGCAATCCACTCCGATTGCGCCCGGCGTTTTGGCGTTGCCGCAACCGAGATCGAGAATTTTCATCGCGTTCCTTTCTTGCCACGCACCGAGAAAAGAGCCCCCTCAAGTGCGCGCGTCAACTCGTCGGCGCAGCGTTCCCTCCTCCATCACGCGTTCGAAAAACGCGACGTTTGCAGCGGCGATGCGCGCGGGGGTGTAGTGTGCCAGCACGCGTGCGCGACCCGCCTGCGCCAGTTGTGCGCGACGCGCCGCGTCGTCTCGTAGCGCGGCGAGCGCCTCGCGCAACGCGCCCGCGTTGCCTTCGGGGAAAATGATGCCTGCGTCACCAATCACTTCGGGAATCGCGCCTGAATTCGAACCGATGACTGGCACACCCGACGCCATCGCTTCGATCAGCGTGTGACCGAATTGCTCCTTCCACGTCGCCGTCGTTTGCGACGGCAGAACTAGCACGTCGAACGTGTTCAACACACGCGCGATTTCTTCGTGCGGCAGAGTAGGAACGACGCGCACGCGCGCCTCGAGTTGGCGCGCTGCGCGCCAGCGCTCGATTTCAGCGCGCAACGCACCATCCCCCACGAGCACGAGTTGCGCGTCAGGCAAATCGGCAATCGCTGTGAGCAATGTCCATACGCCCTTTTCTGCCACCAAGCGCCCTATGTAACCGATGACGAACGCGCGCGCCGCGTCGTCGCGAACGCGCGGTTGAAAGAGTTCAGGGTCAACGCCCAATTGCGGCGTGACAACGATCGGCTTGGAAAAATTCTTCGCGCGCAGCCCCTGTGCGGCTTGCGCGTTCCCCGCAATGACACCATCGCATCGCGCCAGATTGAAGCGCGTGAGGCCAGGCACGCCGACGCGGCGCGGGATATTTTCCCACGTGAAACCAATCAGTTTGGCGCGGCGTTTGAAGAGCGCGCACTGCGCCAGCGCGAGACTTGCAGGTTCTTCTTCGACGTAGATCACCTGGGGTTGCGCGTCCGCGATGAGGTGTGCGAGCGCGCGGAACGGATAGAAATACCGCAAGACGTGACCATCGAAGCGAACGGGCAGGGCGTGCAATGCGTACGCGGTCGCGCGCGCCGTCTTGGCGCGCAGCGTGAACAATACGTCGCGCCACTGCGTCGGGACGATCACCGTGAGCGTCACGTGGCATGCCAGCGCATCGAGTTTCGCGCGGTTGATCGGCGCGGCGTAGGTGTGCGAGACGAGGAGCACGCGTCTAGCGACCGAGCTCATCCCATTCACCTCGAAAATTGTACCATGCCTCTTCGGCGCGAATCGCAAGAACAGGACGATACGCAGCGTCGAACCACTCGCGCGGCAAGGTGAGCCATCGTCGCCACAAACGCAGCAGCGCACGCCCTCGCGTCGGCGTGGCGCGATGTTTGGCATCGAAGCACACGCGTCCTTTGCCGCGGGTGTACGCTTGGCGTTGGAACGACTCCCACGTGTACGCATGCAAGTGTGTCATCTTCACAGGTACATACAACAACCGCGCGCCTAGCTGACAGATGCGCCATTTGAGATCGGCGTCTTCACCGGCAGCGTACGGAAATGATTCGTCGAAAGCGCCGACGCGTTCCAAGATGGTACGGCGATAGGCGATGTTGTTCGTGCCACCCGCAGGACATTCAAAGCCGCCGACGTACTCCTGCGCGTCTGCGCCAAACGAGTGACGCGAGACAATACGCTCGTAACGCGCGAGCGGTTGGTATTGCAATACGTCGTCGGGTGCTTCCAGATAACCGCCCACGCCAACGACTTGGGGGAAGCGCGCGAAACCATCAGCGAGCCGTGCCAGCCAATCGTGCGGCGCCACGCAATCGTCGTCGGTGAACGCAATAGTGTCACTTGTAGCGATAGCAATGCCGCGATTGCGCGCGGCAGCCGGCCCACGGTTTGCCTGGTACACGTACCGTACGCGTGGGAATTCCGCCGCGATCATTTCGCGCGTGTGATCGGTCGAACCATCATCCACGACGATGATTTCGTAATCGGGATAATCTTGCGCCAGCAGCGCGGTGAGGCATTGTCTCAAGAGGTCTTGCCGATTATATGTTGGAACAATGACGCTGAATTTCATCGCGCGTCACTCCGTAACAACCGGGCGATATAGCCCACGCGCTCGAAAAACGCGCCTCGTTCGAGTAGCATGACGATCGCACCAAAGCATCCGACCGCGAACATTCCTTTGGCGATCACGCGCACAAACAACGGCAACGCGTTCCAATCGAACGCGCGCGCCCCCAGCCAGTACAACGCGAGGCTCGCTCCCGCCGCGAGGAACGACGGCGCGAACACGCGCGGCAAATCAATCGGCAACGTGCGCGCGACGAAACGATACGTTAGCGCGATACCAAGGCTGAACGCGATGCCCACCGCGAGGGCTGTGCCAATCGCCGCGTAGGCAAGCGTCAGCGCGCTGCCAACGACGATCAGAGTGAGCGCTTGCACGATGAGAACCGTCGTGATGCGTTCGGGTTTGCCGATGGCGGTGAAGAGCGCACCGGTGTCGTCGAGCAGTGGACGCAAGACCGCGTAGCCGACGAGAAAGCGCAACAAGATCGCACTGGGCAACCATTTTTCGCCGTAGAGCAAGATCAGAAAATCGGGCGCGGCGACGAAGAGGGCGAGCGCGAGCGGGAGCGCGACGGTGAGAATGATCCAGAGGGACAACTCGAACGCTTTGGCGAGGCGCGCGGGATCGTCTTGCAGTTTGGCGTACGTGGGCAGGGACACGCGGCTGACGATGTGGGTCACCAAGCCGGTGGGCCATTGGGCGACCTTGTAGGCGAGCGCGTAAAATCCCAGCGCGGTCGCGCCGACGAATGTGCCGACGAGAAAGTTATCGAATTGCAACAAGAGTACAGTGGCAATCGCGCCGAGCGACATCACCGCGCCGTAACGCAACATCCAACGCGCGATGGCGTGATCAAATCGAAAGTGTGTGTGGGCGCGCGTCCTACGCCGATACGCCCACCAGAAACCACTCGCGCCGATGAGCGCGTTCACCGCGACCTGCCCCCAGAGCGCCCAGTACGCGAATCCGCCGAGCGCGAGCAAAAGCGCGGCGCCGTACGAAAGCGCGAGCGCGCTCGTGACGATGACGGTGGAGCGCGCGAAGGCGAGTTCTTTTTCCAACGCGGCGCGCGCGCTGATGCCAATGGACTCAACAACGAGCGCGCCCGCGAGCGCGATCATCAGCGGCGCGGTCGCGGCGGGATAGTTCAACCGGGCGACAATGCCCGCGGCGAGCGTCGTCAGCGCGAGGGTTGCGATGGCCGCGGCGACTTGGAGCGCGCCGTGCGTCGCGAACAACACGTCGGTCGTCGGCTGGCGATGGATGAAGGCGTACTCCAAACCCAGTTTACCGCGCACATCGAACAATGTGAAAAAGAACATCGCGAGCGCGAACACGCCGAAATGATCAGGGTCGAGCAAGCGCGCGATGAAGATGCCGTAGACGATCCCCATCGCCATATTGGCGTAGGAACTGACCAGAACGAACGCGGTGGCGCGAATCGCGCGATGAGCAATCGTCATATTCAAGATTTGCGCGCGATCACCAACAGGTCGGCGCCGCGCTCGAGCGCATTGATCAGCGCGTTGAGCGGAGTCATTCCCAGATACGTCAAGCGAATCACCCAACGCCGGGCGGGCGACGGGGCGCGGCGCGTGGAATCATTCAACGCAGCGGCGGACTTGGGTTTCCCGCGTCGCAGAATCCAGTGACCGCCCCAGCGCAGCACGTTACTGGCGAGTCCCATCACCGGGGCGCGCGCGTGGAACGACTGAACCTCGAATCCGCGCACCGATAGCAAGCGACGGAGGGTGTCTGGTGCGAAATGATAGAAATGGCGCGGCGCGTCGAGTGCGATCCACTCGGCGCCAAAGATGCGCCGTTCGATGCTGTCCCAGTTGGGCAAACTGATGGCGATGAACCCGCGCGGCATCAGCAATTTGTGCGCGTGCCCCAGCGCGGCGCGCGGCGAGGGGGTGTGTTCCAGCACGTCCCAAAATGTGATCAGGTCGAACGATTCCGCCGCGCCGATGTCGAAAATCGTGCCTGGTCGCACATCGAGTTGCAAACGGGCGCGCGCAAATTCGCGCGCGCGCGGACTCGGTTCGACGCCGACGCACGTCCAGCCCTCTGCGCGCATGGCTTGCAGAAACAGTCCCGTGCCGCAACCGACGTCGAGGACGCGTCCCGTGCCGATGAGTCGGGTGAGCGTGTGCGCACGTTCGCGTGGCGTCGCGTTTGCTGGCGCGGCGTTACCGCGCTCCGTTTCGAAGGGATCGTACGTGGCTTGGGGATAAATTTCAGCGTAACGCGCGGGGGCAGGGCGCGGGTTCAAGTAAACGAGTTGGCACGCGTTACACTGAACAATATTGAATTCGCCCGGCGTGCCATAATTCGTATCGCGCACGCGATAGACCAGCTGCGCGTCCGCACTCCCGCACAGATCACACACGACGCGCTCCATCCCCAACCTCGATTTCAGGATGACGCGCGACCAAGTCGGCAAAACGCGCGCGAAACGGAACGACATCGAATTGACGAACCGCGTCGGCGGCATAGGCGACGACTTGGCGGTAAAAGTTTGGATCGCGCAACAATTGGGCGCAGAGTTCGAACGCGCCGTGGAGATCCCAACTATCCGTCAAGGTGGTGGCGGGAAACAGGCGCGCTTGCATATCGGTGCGGGCGGTGGAGACGCATGGGATTCCCAGCGCGGCGCCATCCAGCGCGTTGCGTCCGACGGTTTCGCGATTGTTCAAGTCCACTATGATTCGCGCGGGGGCAAGTTGCGTCAGGTATTTTTGCCAACCGGTGCGCCGATAGAAAAAAAGGTTTTCCACTTGGGTCACCGCGCTGATGGGCGTGTGTGCGCGACGATGCCCTAGGTTCGATTTCAAATGCAACCACGCCCGGTAATCTATGCGCCATTTGAGCAGCCAGCGGCGCCAAGGAATTTGACGCGGGAGAGTCGGCTTGGGCTTGCCCAAGAGGGTCGCGATCGCGCGCGCGTCTTCGTCGAACGAATCGGGTTCGAGCCAACAAGCCAATCGTTCAACAAGACCCGCTTCCAGCAATCGTTGGGCAACGGTGAGGCTAGCCAGTCCATTGCGGGTACTACCCGCCAAACCACTCGGCACCGCCACCAGAGACGATCTTTGTTCGAGAGGAACGAATGAGCGGTGCGCGTAATCCAGAAGGTACGGGTACGGTAAATACTCGACGGGGCGCGGTGTGAGCGCGCGGTAGAAGGGCACATACTTTTCCCAGTACACCCAATTGATCACAGTGGAACGCAGGATTTGGACGAAGGCAAGTTGCTGGGAAGGCGAGCCGTGTTGGTAATCGGCGAGGTGTCCTTCGCTGTAGGTTGCCGCGCGCCCGTCGCGCGCTGCGATGATACGCCGCGTCATCTCGAGCGCGGCAGGCGAGAGTTCGGCAATGACCAGATCGTACGGTTGCAGCCGTTGGCACAACTGGCGCGGCGATTGTCGCTTGAGCGTGTAGAAACTGTAGTAGGTGCCGTCCAGCGCGTAGGCGATATTGGCGGGATCGCTTTCCAGAAATGGCTGATGGGCGCGCCCATCGGGAAAGGGGCGATAGGAAGTAAAACAAATATTCATAGCGGCAGGCTAACTCGCCCCCAGCATCGCGTTGATCCGCGCGACGATCATCTCAATTGCAATCGTGTTGAAGCC
>DYLA01000133.1 GCA_020722265.1 Anaerolinea sp. | reverse complement strand
GGGGCATCAAGTGCACCAGTTTTGACGTCTCCACGATTGAATGTAGCGTTACCGGTTATATGTATTGGCGATGATACTCAAGACGATTGTCAAACTAATTTTTGCGATACTTGGTGTGAGTCTGTTCGCGGCGCTGTGTCTGTGGCGATCCCCTCCCGCCGCGCGCGCGTTCCCAGACAATTGCGGTTTGCATCCTTCGAATCTTTTCCGCAACGGCTCGATGGCGCCGGGGCATACCACGCCGTACGGCATCGTATCATCCGAGTGGGAGCCCTTTGTGCTGATCGGCGCGCCGCGCTTCGAATGGGTGGATAACGAAAAATGGGACGCGAACGGAGCGCAGTACTTTTGGTCGGACTCGGTCGCGTTCGACGCCGGCATCTATCAAACCGTCGGCGGATTGCAGCCGGGGGTGTACTATCGTTTCCGCATCGGCTATTCCCACGCGCGGCTCGATCCCGGCAATGCCAAGAACGAAGTGCATCCTTCGATGGGGCGGCAAGTGGGTGTAGACCCCTTGGGCGGGACGGACGCGCGTTCGCCGAACGTGCTCTGGGGACCCGAGTTGTTCAACAGCGGCGCGGGAATGAATCCAGCGGAACTGACGATGACGTTCGCGGCGCGCGCGGACAAGGCGACGATGTACTTTCGCGGCATCTTTCGCGGCGCGAGCGGGCGCGCCAAAGTGTGGTTCGACGTCGCGTGCATGGAACCGCTCCCCGCTATGCCGACCGCGACCCCGGTGCCGCCCACCGCCAAGCCGATTCCGCCGACCGCGACGCCGCGCCCCCCGACGCGCCCACCGGTGACCAAAATAGCGCGAGCGCCCAGCGCGACTCCCACTCCTACAGTGACAACTACCCCCAAGCCCTCGCCGACGCCGACGGTTACGATGACGCCGCGCTATGCCCGCCCGGAAGTAACGCCCGTGCCTACATCGCCCATCGGTCTCAATGCCGATACGCTCACCGGGCTGGGGACACTCTCGGTCACCGGCGCGTTCGTTTTCTGGAGTATCGGTCTCGTGTTGTGGAGAGGGTTACGCTGATGCACTTTTTGATCACGGGGGGCGCAGGATTCTTGGGCACTGCGCTTGCCAATCACCTCGCCGCGCAAGGGCACCAAGTCCGCGTCCTGGACGATTTGAGCGCGGGCGAGCCCAGCGCGCTCGATGCGCGCGTGCTGTTTACGCGCGGCGATGTGCGCGATATCCCCAAGTTGTGGTCACTGCTCCAGGGGACCGATTGCGTGTACCACCTTGCCGCGCGCGTCAGCGTGCCGGAATCCATCCTGTACCCGGTCGAGTACAACGCGGTCAACGTCGGCGGGACGGTTTCGCTAATGACGGCGGTGCGCGATGCCGGTGTCCAGCGCGTCATCCTCACTTCCTCCGGCGCAGCCTACGGGCGGCAGGAACAGCAACCGGTGCGTGAGGACGCCTCGATGCGTCCCGATTCGCCGTACGCGGCGAGCAAGTTGGCGTCGGAATACTATCTCCACTCGATCGGCGAACTGTGGAGAATCGAGACGGTAGTGCTGCGGATTTTCAACGCGTATGGACCGCGCCAGCCGCTGCCGCCTTCGCACGCGCCAGTCATTCCGCGTTTTCTCAAGCAGGTGGTGAACGGCGGATCCATCGTGCTGTTCGGCGGAGGAAAGCAGACGCGCGATTTCGTCTACATCGGCGATGTGGTGAACGCGCTCGCCGCGGCGGCGACCGCCGCGCGCGTGAACCGCGCCATCATCAACATCGGCAGCGGACAAGAGGTGAGCATCACGCAATTAGTGGATACGCTAGAGCGCGTAACGGGGTACGCCGCGCATCGCTTGATCAACCCGGAGGAGTCGGGCGGAGTGCCGCGCCTGGTCGCGGACATTCGGTTGGCACGCGAGTTGCTCGGATGGCAGCCGCACGTTTCGCTCACGGAGGGCTTGCAGCGGATGTTGCAAGAGGACGAGCGGTTCAAGAAATAGAACGAACTTCCGAGGTCTGGTAGACCTCGGAAGTTTTTTAATCCGCGCAAATCAAGAAAGACGATGGGCGAACGATTATCCCCCCTTGAGTAGAAAGGTCACATCGTTCGGCGTGATGACGACGCCGGTCACGCGCAGCGACGTTCCCTGCAACGCGCGTTGCACCAGCAGATTGACCTGAGTCTCCGCTTGAACGCGCAGCGTCTCGACGGTCGAATTGACGAGCGATGACGGCACGCTCACGCCGCTCGTCTCGACTTGTTCGACGGTGAGCCGGATGCGTCCGCTCTGCACCGTCACGCGCGTCCGCGCCCTCACGTTGACCGAAATTTTCTGCCCCAGGACGCTCGTTTCCACCACCGCCACGGCTTGCATCACGTTCGGCGCGGCGAGCGTGATTGATAGCGACTTGATGCCACTTGGCTTGGCGACCTGCTGCATCTGCGCGTTGAGGAACGCCGCGCTCAACACGACCGAAACGTCTGCCTGCCCCGGCGCGGCGATGGGCGCGGGGATCGTCGGCGCGCTTGCGCTCGGCACAAGCCGACTCACGCCGAACCCCAACGCCGCGCCGAGCATCAAGCCCAGAATCGCACTGACACAGCCGATCGCGATCTCTTTCACTCGCTACATTGCCTCCGGGGCGCGCACGCCCATCAAGTTCAGCGTCCGCGCCAGCACGATCTTCGCCGCTTGGACCAGTTTCAGCCGCGCGCGCGTCAACGCCGCGTCCGCCGGGTCGGACGAGACGACGCGGCACTGTTTGTAGAACGAGTGGAAAATGCCGGCAAGTTCGATGGCGTAATGCGGCAGGTGATGCGGCTCTAGTTTCGTCGCGACGAGTTCGACGATCTCCGGCAAGCGCAGCATCGCGCGAATCAGTTCGAGTTCGGCGGGATGCGTGAGGAGCGACACGTCGCCGCCCGCGCTCGTCGCGCCGAGTTCAGCCGCGTGCTTCAGGATGCTGGCGATGCGCGCGTGCGCGTACTGCACATAGTACACCGGATTCTCGTCCGAATGTTCGACCGCGACATCGAGATCGAAATCAATCGTCGCGTTCGCCGACTGCGTGATCAGCATAAAGCGCACCGCGTCGGGACCGACTTCTTCGATGAGTTCGTCGAGCGTGACGAATTCACCAGTGCGTTTGCTCATCCGCACCACTTGGCCGCCACGTCGGAGTGTGACGAATTGGTACAGCAAAATCGAAACGCGTGCGGGATCGAGTCCGAGCGCGCGCGCGGCGGCGAGGACGCGCGGCACGTCGCCGTGATGATCGGCACCCCACACGTAGATCGCGCGGTCGAACCCGCGCACGACGAGTTTGTTCCAGACGTACGCGACATCGGAGGCGAGGTAGGTGGGGCGTTCGTCCGCTTCGGCGATGACTTGCGGCGAGCGGACCAGCACCGCGTCCTGCGCCAAGCCCAACTCGGTCGCGGCGAACCAAACCGCATCCTCTTTTTCGATCACGAGTCTCTGGTCGCGCAACTTTTGGAGAACTTGGGCGAACAACCCACTTTCGTACAGCGAGCGCTCGGAAAACCATTCATCGAAGCGAACGTTGAGCCGCGCGAGGGTGGCGGCGTTGGCGCGGAGGACTTGGGCGATGCCTTGTCGTCCCAACTCGCGGATGGCTTGGGCGCGCGGCATCCGCCAGTACTGGTCGCCGTACTGCCGCGCGAATTCCTGTCCCATCGCGACGATGTACGCGCCTTGATAGCCATCGGCGGGAAACGGCTCGTCCTTGCCGAGCGCCTGCGCGTAGCGGGCGAACAAACTCTCGCCAAAGTGACGCACCTGCGACCCCGCATCGTTCACATAGTACTCGCGCTGAACCGTATGCCCCAGCGCTTCCAGGGCGTTCGCCAGCGTATCGCCGATAGCCGCGTTGCGCCCACTGCCGACGGTGAGGGGACCGGTCGGGTTGGCGCTGACGTATTCGACCTGAATTTTCAGGTGGCGCGCCGGTGTCACGTCGCCAAAGCGCGCGCCAGCGGCGAGGATCGTTTCGACTTGGCGCGCCAGCCACGCGTCGCTCAAGACAAAGTTGACAAAGCCTGGCGCGCTCGCGGTGACTTGCGCCACCGCTTCGTCGGGCGGAATGTGGGCGGCAATCGCCTGCGCGATCTGGAGCGGCGCGCGTTTCGCAGCGCGCGCGAGTTTGAGCGGCGCGGCGGTCGCCCAATCGCCCCACTCTTTTTTCTGCGGCCGCTCGACGAATACCTCGGGCAGCGGAAACGCAGCCAGCGCGTTCGCGTTTTGCGCGGCGGCGAGGGCTTGCTTAACGAGTTCGGCGAGGTGGTTTTTTATCAGCATCTTGTATCTTCCGATAATCATTCTTGAGCGACCAACTGAGGAACGCGTAGAGCGGATACAACTGCTCGATGCGCGCCAGCACTTGAGCGGCGATGCGGTCAGCGGCGAGGCGCGGATCGTCGGGCGCGTAGTAGATACCCAGACGCAAATCGTGCGCGCCCGGCGTGTACTTGTCCATCGTCCCGGCGAGCATCCCCACGTTGACAAGCCGACTCGTCTTGGCGCGCAGCGTTTCTTCGTGTCGGACGAATCCCGCGTCGTTGCGGACCAAGCGCGAGAGGCGCAGCGTGTATTCGCTGCCCAGTTCGGCGAGGAGCGTGCGAAAATGCCCGCGCTGCTGCGCGTTCTCCGCCAGTCGGTTCTTCAAGTTCTGCCCGTCCACCCACGCCTTGTCGCTGACGTACAACTCGACGGCAAAGCCTTCTTTGTCAATCCGCGCCGAAATCATTGCGTTCGCGTAAAAGTGACCAAAGTCTTCGAAGAGTTCTTTCTTCATCAACTTGATCGTCGTTTCGGGCTTGCTGTAACGCAGGGTCATAAAGTCAATGCGCGGCGTCGCTGGTGAAATGCGGGACGCGCTGATGAGCCACTGCGTCATCCAGTGTGGATGCAAATCCCATTGGCGCTTGCGAATCGTCGGGTAAATCTCGCGGTGCAGACGCACCAGTTTGTCGCGCACGCGCTCGCGCTCGCGGTCGTACTCGGCATTCGTGCCCAGCCCGTTCGCAAAGACCGCGTAATCGGCGGGGGTGAAGAACCATTCGTTCATCGTCATTCGTCAATTGCCTTCATCTCGTCCCAATTCTGTCCCACGGCTACATCCACTTTGAGCCCACAGGCGAGCGGATAGGCGTGCTCCATCGTCTCGCGCACGAGCGGCACGACGAAGCGCACCTCCTCATCCGGACATTCGAGCACGAGTTCGTCGTGCACTTGGAGGGTCATACGGGCTTGGAAGTTGTGCGCGCGCAACTCGCGATGCAACCGCACCATCGCGATCTTGATGATGTCCGCCGCGCTGCCCTGAATCGGATGGTTGATCGCCTCGCGTTCCGCCGCGTTCTTGAGGGCGGGGTTGAGTCGCGCGCCGGGGCGCAGTTCGGGAAAATAGCGGCGGCGTCCGAGCAAGGTCTGGACGTAGCCGCGCTCGCGCGCGGCGCGCTTGGTGCTTTCGATGTAGGCTTTGACGCCGGCGTACTGCTGGAAATAGTGATCTATCAACTGCCGCGCTTCTGGCTGCGATAATTCGGTGCGCGCGGCGATGCCGTAATCGGTGATGCCGTAGGCAATGCCAAAGTTGATCGTCTTGCCCAGCCGTCGCATCGAGGCGGTCACTTGGGCCAGTGGGACGTTGAAGAGTTGCGCCGCCGTCGCCGCGTGGATGTCTTCGCCGCGCGCGAACGCGCCAAGCAAGCCCGGGTCGCGCGTGATGTGGGCGAGGATTCGCAGTTCCACTTGCGAATAGTCCGCGCTGATGAGTTGGCTGCCGCGCGGCGCGATGAAGGTGCGCCGCACTCGCCGCCCCAACTCGGTGCGAATCGGAATGTTTTGCAAATTCGGGTTCGACGAGGAGAGCCGCCCGGTGACGACGGCGGTCTGGTTGTAATCGGTATGCACGCGCCCGGTGTCCGGCTCGGCGAGCGCGGGGAGCGCGTCCACGTACGTCCCCTTGAGTTTGGACAACTCGCGGTGTTCCAGAATCAGTGGGATGACCGGATGCGCGTGACGCAGCGATTCGAGCACATCGGCGGCGGTGGAAATCTGCCCCGTTTTCGTGCGCGGTAGTCCCACCGTCGGCAGTTTCAGCGTGTTGAAGAGCGCATCCCCCAATTGCTGCGGCGAGGCGATGTTAATCGGCGCGCCGACCAGCGCTTGGATTTGCTTTTCGAGTTCGCTCAGGCGCGCGGTGAGTTCGGCGGACATTTGCGCGAGAAAATCCAGATCGAGCAAGACCCCCGCGCGCTCCATCTCCATCAGCACCGGCACGAGTGGCATCTCGACTTGGCGGAAAAGTTCTTCGACGCCGCGCTCGGCGAGGAGCGGTTCGTAATGCTCGACGAGACGCCACGTATAGTCCGCGTCCGCGCACGCGTACGACGAGACTTGGGCCACGTCCACCTCCGCCATCGAGATTTGATTTTTCCCCTTGCCGATGAGCGACTCGATGGTGGTCATCTCAACGCCGAAGATGCGCTGCACCAGATTCTTGAGCGCGAGCGATTGCCCGGACTCGACGAGACTCGCCGCGATCATCGTGTCGAACGCGAGGCCGCGCAGTTCGATACCGGCGCGGGCGAGGACGGTCGCGTCGTACTTGGCGTTGTGCGCGGCTTTGGGGAGGCGCGCATCCTCGAAGATCGGTTTGAGTTTGGCCAGGACCCGATCACGCGGCAATGCGGCCGAATGGATAGGGCGCGCGGCGTGTGCCGTCGTGTCGAAAGCGAGTTGCCCGGCTGCCGTGGTGGGCTGTCGGTCGCCGGTCGTCAGCGGGACATAGTACGCCTCACCTCCGCCAACTCCGATGGCGATGCCCACCAACTCGGCGCGGCGCGCGTCCGTGTCGGTCGTTTCGACATCCACCGCGAGCCTCGGCGCGTCACGCAGTCGCGCGATGAGTTGCTCGAGCGCGGCATCGCTGTCAACGAGGTGGTACGCCGGCGCGGTGGGCGTCTCTGCCGGCAGCGCTTGGGCTTGGGCTGGCGCGGCCAAGAGTTCGGGCTGCGCGGATGGCGCGCCGGCGAGGCGCTGGAGCAGACTGCGAAAGCCGAGTTCGCGAAAGAGCGCGCTTACGCGCGCGCGGTCGAGTTGCGCGACACGGCATGCGTCCGGGTCAAGTTGAATCGGCGCATCGGTGGCGATGGCGACGAGGCGTTTGCCTTGCTGCGCCGCGTCTCTGCCGGCGATCAACTTGGCGCGCGTGCGCGCGTCAAGTTCGTCGAGGTGGGCGTAGATGTTGTCGAGGTTGCCGTACTGCTGCAGCAACTTGGTCGCGGTCTTTTCGCCGATGCCGGGAACGCCGGGGATATTATCGGATGGATCGCCTTTGAGCGCTTTGAAATCAATCAGTTGACGCGGTGCGAGTCCGTAACGTTCTTTGATGGCGTTCTCGTCGTACAGCACCGTCTCGCCGAATTGGCGCGAGAAGGTGAGGACGCGCACACGCGGCGCGATCAGTTGGAAGGTATCGGTATCACCGGTGACGATGACGACCTCGATGTCGCGCGCGCTCGCCTGCCGCGCCAGTGTGCCGAGCAGATCGTCCGCTTCGAATCCTTCGACGCCGAAGGCGGGGATGCCGAACGCTTCGACGATTTGGCGCGCGCGTTTCAGTTGGACGCGCAAATCGTCAGCGAGCGGTGGGCGCGTGGCTTTGTACTCGGCGTACCAATCGTCGCGGAAACTCTTGCCCACGTCGAACGCGGCGGCGATCAAATCCGGCTGCTCGTCGTTCAACACTTTGAGCAGGGTCGCCGCAAAGCCGTAGGTGGCGTTCGTCGGTTCGCCGCTCGGGCTGGTGAGATTCGGCGGGATGGCGTGATAGGCGCGATGGACGAGCGCGTGGGAATCGAGGAGAAGTAATTTCATGGTGCAGGTTTCAGGCTGCAAGTTTCAAATCGAGAACACCGAACCTAAAACTTGCCACCTTGAACTCATCGGTCCAGCCGTTCGAGACTGTGGACGCCGCTGGATTGCAGTTCCCGATAGCGCGCGTCTGGGTTGTTGATCCACCATTCGATGACGACGCTGCCATCGTTCTGCTTGTAGGCGGCAAGGGCTGAGTGTTTGAGCACGCGCTCGAACGCGTCGAGCAGCGTCTGGTTCGGCGCGGGCATCTTGAGGCGCAGATAGGTTTTGGGTTGCCATTCGATGGCGAACGCGGTGTCGTTCCAACTGCCGGCACATTCAAAAGGCGGCGTGTCTTGGAGACAGGTGAACCACACCTTGCCCCACCCGGCTTTCCAAAAGGTCTGACGCAATTCGGTTTCGATGGCGAAGCGGGAACGCGGGAAATCGGCGAAAAGCCAGTGTGCGCTCATAGTTCTCCTCACGAATGAAAAAATGATGACGCCCAGGCGGCGCCGTGAGCGACACTAATTGTAGCACAACGGCGCGGCTGGGTCAAAACGTATCCGCGCGCGACAGACAATTTAAGATAAGCAAACTATGCGGGTAGCACCACAGTAAATCGT
>DYLA01000132.1 GCA_020722265.1 Anaerolinea sp. | reverse complement strand
TGCGAATCCAGACGTATTCAAACTCACATTGAGAAAAACTCACAGATAGAGTAGAGTATAGCATAACAAGCCCAAAACGGCAAAGGGATTTCCTAAACGAAAAAGAGCCGAGGCAAGTGCCTCGGCTCTACCGTTCTACAGCGCAAAGTGAATCGCTTGGCCGGCGACGATGTACCACGTGACGAACAGCGCATTGATGAACGCGCCGACGTAAATCTTGCCGGTCTGGTGATAGAAGAACGTCGAGACGCACGCAACAATCGCCATCAGCGGGACGAGTTGGAACGCAACAATCGTCAACAGCGGTTCACCGGTCGCGATGCCGTATGGATGGGGCGGGTATCATTCGTTCGGGGGGATTTTTGCCAACTTGGGGGTATACGTACGTTTGACAACTACCCAATCTGGTCCTCTCCAGCCATACCAAGCCGCCGCTCGCTTTGGGGCACCTGCGCGCCCGCGAGCACCAAGTGCTGCGGCTAGTCGCCGCCGGGCTATCTAATCGCGAGATCGCGACGCAACTCTCATTCGCAGAGAGTACGGTCAAAACTCATTTGAAAACATCTATCGCAAGTTGGGAGCGAACAGCCGGACGCGCGCGGTGATGCAAGCGCAAGCGTTGAAACTCGTTTAGAAGAGGAGGGGCTGCCCGAACGGTCAGCCCCGGAGGGCGCGGTTCAGCGCGTAGGCAGCGTTGCGTAACATTTCCAAATCGCCTTGGCAGGAGAGAAAACGCATCCCGCGCGCTTCCCACTGCTTGATCACCGCCGGGTCGCCAACGTGAATACCACAGGCAACGTGGTGTCGCTGCGCGGCTTGGAGGGTCCGTTGGGTCATCGTTTCGACAATCGGTTCGCTGGGATCAACCCCCAGCGACGATGCCAAATCCCAGGGTCCGATCAACACGCCATCCAAGCCCGGCGTGGATAGCAATTCATCGGCGCGTTCCACCGCCGTCTGCGATTCGATCTGAATGATCGAAAGCATCTGCTCGTTTGCGTGGCGCGTGTAATCCATCAACTTGACCGGCTGGTAATCGTTGTTCGCTTTGCCGCCGTAAACGCCGCGCACACCGAGCGGCGGATAGCGCATCGCGGCGATGGAACGTGCGGCGACCTCGCGCGTTTCGACGCGCGGCACGACGATGCCTTGCGCGCCCGCATCGAGCACCGGCGCGATGAGGTGGTACATCCCATCCGGCACGCGCACGAGCGGCGTGATATTTGCCAGACGCGCGGTTTGCAGAATGACCAACGCACTTTTGAGCGTGAACGCCCCGTGCTCCATATCCAGAATGAAAAAATCCAAACCGGCGTCCGCTATGAGGATCGGCACCGCAGGACTGTCGAACTCGGTGATCATCATCCCATACACCGACTCGCCGCGTTTCAGTTTGGCACGCACAATATTCTCTCGCATCGGGTTAACCTTTCTGTGCGATTTCGTTTCGAAGCGCGCGCAGACGTTTCATCACGTCGTTTTCGCCGCGCCCAAAATACTCGTGCAAACGCCGATACTCGGCAAAGAGTTTTTGGTACGTCGCGTGAGACATAGCATTGGGTTTGTGCGAAACCCGTTGGGCGGGGAACATTCGGCGCGCCGCTTCCGTCACGGAAGCGTACCCACCCGCCGCGCCTCCCGCCGCGTACGCGCCCAGCATCGCCGCGCCGAGCGCGCTCGTGTATCCCGACCCGGCTTCGATGAACTCGCGCCCGGTCACATCGGCATAGATGCGCAAGAGGAGTTTGTTGCGCTCTGCCAACCCACCGCACGCCACGAGTTCTTTCACCGCTACGCCGTTTTGCTCGAACGCCTCGATGATGATTTGCGTCCCGAAGGCGGTCGCTTCGATGAGCGCACGGTAAATCTCCGGCGCGCGTGTGCCCAACGTCATTCCGACGATGAGCCCGCTCAAGTTCGCGTCCACGAGGGGCGTGCGACAACCGTTCCACCAATCGAGCGCGAGCAAACCCGATTCGCCGGGTTCGAGTTTTGCCGCTTCTTCCTCCAAAAGTTGGTACGGACTGGTGCCGCGTGTCTCGGCTTCGTGCTTGTACCACGCGGCCAGGTTGTGTTCGACGAACCACTCGAAAATATCACCCACGCCGACCTGTCCGGCTTCGTAACCGAACAGCCCCGGCAAAATGCCGTCTTCGACGACGCCGCTAATGCCCGGCACAAGGTGTTGCGCGCGGTCCAAAATCATATGGCAGGTGGATGTTCCCAGAATCAGCACCATCCGCCCCGGCTCGGTGACGCCGGTGCCGGGTACGGCGGCGTGCGCGTCAATCGTCGCGGCGGCGACGGCGAGGCCGGCACGCAAGTTCATCCAGCGCGCGGCGCGTTCGGTAAGCCAACCCACGCGCGTGCCGGGCGCAACAATTTCGCCAGCGAGTTTGGTTTCGTTTAAACGATCGAGGCGCGGATCGAGCGCGCGCAAGAAATCGTGGCTGGGATAGCCCAGCCCCTTTTGCCACAGCGCCTTGTAGCCCGCGGCACACGCGTTTCGTTTCAGCGCATCGGTCATCTGCCAAACGATCCAATCGCCCCCCTCGACGATTTTGTCTGCGGCTCGATAGATTTCTGGCGCATCGTTGAGAATCTGCAGCGTCTTGCTGTGATACCATTCGGACGAGACGATGCCGCCGTAAAGCGCGAGCCAAGGTTCATTGCGTTCGCGCGCCAGCGCGTTGATGCGATCCGCTTCGGGCTGCGCGGCGTGATGCTTCCAAAGTTTTACCCACGCGTGCGGATGCGTTTTCCATTCGTCGAGAAGGCAAAGGGGGGTGCCATCGGCGCGGGTGGGCAAAATCGTGCACGCGGTAAAATCTACGCCGATTCCGATAACATCGTCCGCGCGCACACCGCCTTGTTTCAACGCTGCGGGCACAGCACGCTGGAGCGTTTCGATGTAATCGGTGGGGTTTTGCAACGCGGTGTCGGGTTCGAGGGTGATGCTGGTGCCGGGCAGATGTTCGTCAATCACTCCGTCCGCGTAACGATGCACCGCCGTTCCCACGATTTGGCCGGTCGCCACATCCACCACCAGGGCGCGTCCGGATTCCGTGCCAAAGTCGAGACCGAGCACAAACTTGGACATAGCCGCCTCGTCAGCCGGTTACCACTCACCACAAAACGAAACGCGGATGCCCAACTCGTTCATCGCCGCGGCTTTGGCGAAGAGGGCGCGGCGCGCGTCCGCTTGACTCGGCGCGTAAACGACTTGGATGTGATTCGCCTTGTGGCGCGCCATAAACTGATCGCGCGTGATGCCGCGCATCACCAGATGCATCATCGGCCACTGCGAGGTCGTCTGCCGCCAGTGGTCTTCCGCGACGGGGCGCGGCACCTCGATCGCTTCGCCCAAGCCGATGTCGCAATGCAGGCGATTGTTCGCGACAAAGATGCGGCTCCAGACAATCGCGCCCGGCTTGCTGAGACCCTTGATCGTACTCCCTCCCAGCGGAAAGTACATCGCGGGCTGACGTTCGCCGACGGCGCCGGCGTAACCGCCGATGAGATGCGCGGGCGGCACCGCGCCGGAGATTTCCAGAATCCATACGAACTGATCGCCGAGGTATCGTCCCCAGCGAACATCGTGCAGCGTCGTTTCTGGCGCCCAGCCCAAACTGTTCCACAGCCGATTCGTGATGAGCGCGTCGAGACCGGCACATTCGTCCACTTCGTTGAAATGCGGCAGCGCGTTGCCCGCATACAATTCTTTGCCGGTCGCGGCGTGGTAAACCGGCGGGCGATCGACATTGTTCAAGATCCCTTCGACCAAATCCGACGCGGGCGTGAGGTCCTTCAACCCCTGCTGGTACTGAATGCCGATGGCGTCACAGCCAAATTCATCGGCGAGGCGAACGGCAGCGATGTACATCTTGCACTGGGTCAAGACCTGAGACTCGGTCAGTTCGGTTGGCTCGTCCTTGCCCAGATGGAACTTCATCCCTTTCGCCAGCAACCAATCGTACACCGCGCGCGCCTCCGCATCGGCTACGGTGCGCATCTGGGCATAGAGCGCGGATTGGCTCAGGCGTTCCTTGAACACACCGACCGCGCTAAGCAACTCGTCGGGGATGATGGCGTTGTACATTCCCATACACCCTTCGTCGAAGATGCCCATAATCGCTTTGCGGGCGCGCCATTCGCGCGCGAACTTGACACCGACGCGTGCCGGGCTCGCCGGGATTTTCACATCGGCGAAGGGGCGCACATGCGAGGTGTCGTGTGCCACTCGACCGGTCTTGAGCCAACGCCGCAAGCCCTTGACAAAAAAGTCATCGTCGAAATTTTCGCTCCACAGCGTCGAGTACTTCACCCCCGCTTTGGTGAGCGAGCCGTTGAGGTTGAGCAGCCCTACCAAGCCGGGCCACTGCCCACTCCAATTCGCGACCGTCAGAATCGGACCGCGATGGGTCATCAAGCCGGGCAAAACGTGATGTGTGTACTGCCACACGGCTTCGGCGACGATGAGCGGCGCGGTCGGCGGAATCGTGCGGAAAACTTCGATGCCGCGTTTTTGCGAATCGAGAAAGCCGTGTTTGAGCACGGGGTCGTACGGATGGGCGCGCTGCATCTTCCATCCTTCGCGTTCGACTGCCGCGCGCACTTGCTTTTCCATCGCCTCTTGCGCCGCCCAACCCATTTGATTTGCCGATAGACGCAAGTCGCCGCTGGCGACGAGATAGACCGTTTTCATCGTTCCCTCCAAAAGATTCGGCTGTTGAGCGCTGCCTTTAGCGTTGGGCGCGCGAAACGCGCTGACGCAGTTTCTCGATGGCGGCTTTGGAGGCGGCGCGCAACTCTTTCAAATGTTGTGGTGTTGGAGTCGCCATCTCCCGCAGCCCGTTCAGGATGATCGCTTCCGCCGCGACGAATTCGGGTGCGACATCGGCTACTTCGGATGCAATCTCGCGTGGAATCGTCGTGACTCCGTTGCGATCGCCGTGAATCAAATCGTTGGGATAGACGATGATGCCGCCGACGCGCACCGGCACGTGAATTTGCGGGATATGCGCGTACCCGTGCGAACAATTGATACCGCGCGCAAATACCGGAAAATCGAGTTTACGCACCTGATCGAGATCGCGCGCCGCGCCGCTGGTGATCACGCCAACCGCGCCGTACGTTTTGTACGTCGTACACATGATCTCGCCGATGGTCGCGGCCGCGGGCGGATCGTCCAGGTCTTGAAAGACGACGATAGCCGGTCCCGCCAGTTCGCCAAAACGCTCCACTTGCGCGTCGTAACTGAAATACACATCGCCCGCGCGCGGCGGCGCGAACGAACGGTACGTCGCAGTGGACGCAAAGCCGACCATCGGCGCCAAGTCCGGGAAACACGCAACGATGTGCGTGTCCATATAGCCCGTGTTGCGCGGACGCACCTCGAACAGTTCGATGACGTTGCAAATCGTTGGGGTGTCGAACGCGCGCAGTTTGGCGAGCGTTTCAGCAGAAATAGTGGTCATACGACTCCTAGCGTTGAATATCCGTGATGCCTTCGGCAATCAACCGCAGCAGATCGGCGCGCGTGTACCACACCAAATCGCCCAGGTAACTTTGCTTGAGCGCTGCTGCCGCCGCGCCCCACTCTAACCCGGTCTCCACGTCCCCCGTCCAATAGCCGCCGATGAAACCGGCAACGAAGGCATCGCCGGTGCCGAGCGGATCAATCACGTTCACAGGATACCACTTGGCAAGGCGATGCTCCGCGCCATCGAACGCGACGGCACCCGCATCGCCGGCCGTGATGACGACGAGAGACGCGCCAAAACGCCGATGCCACGCGCGCGCAATCGTCGCGGCGTCGCCGGTTTCGTCGAACAAGGTGTGCGCGTCACGCAAGGGACAGAAAATCACCGCGACTTGGCGCAGCATCGGTTCTAGTACGCGGCGCGCCTCTTGCGGTGACCACAGGCGCGCGCGATAGTTCACATCGAACGAAACGGTGAGCGTGGATCTTTTGGCTTCGTCCAGCGCGCGCTGAACGAGGGCGCGGCAATTTGCGCTGAGCGCGGCTGTGATGCCGGTCAGGTGCAGCCAGCGCGCGGTGCGAAGGAAATCCCAGTCCACCTCATTCGGGTCAATTTGGCTGAACGCGGAATGCGCGCGGTCGTAGTACGCCTCCCCCGGGCGCGGCGGCGCGGGTTTCTCAAAGTACCACAAACCGATGCGCCCGTTCGGTGTCCAGAGCACGCGCGAAACATCAACGCCGTGCGCGGCGATGCGCCCGGCGATGCGTCGCCCCAGCGGGTTTTGCGGCAAGCGCGAAATCCACGCCGTCCGAAAACCCAGTCGCGTGAGCGCGACCGCAACATTCGATTCGGCGCCGCCGGGGTCCACGCGAAAGTAATCGGCTTGCTCCAACGTTTGCTCACCGGCGGCGGTGAAGCGGAGCATCGTCTCGCCAATGGTCACAAGGTCAAGCATAACCCATCGGCAGTGGTCAGTCGTCAGTCTTACTGCTTACCGCACGCGCAGCCATCAGCCGTCGCAGTTTCGGCAAAAGGGGCGAGAGCCAGACGATACAGGTCGTCACTCCTAGCACGGCGCTGACCGGGCGGCTGAAGAAGAGCGCGAGGTTTCCTTCGCTCTTGATGAGACTGATCATAAAACTCTGTTCCAGCAGTGGCCCCAAAACCAAGCCCAGGACAATCGGAGCCACCGGAAAGCCATTGGCTTCCAGCACAAAGCCCAGGAGGCCCAATATCAACATCAACCCTACATCGAAGAGATCATTGTTGATGGCGTACGCGCCGACGACACACATCATCAGGATCGCGGGCATCAAGATGTTGCGCGGCACGCGCAAAAGATAACTGCTCGCGCGAACCGCCAGAAAACCGAACGGCACCATCAACAGATTGGCAATGATGAAGGTGACGTAAATGGCGATGAGCACGTTGGTATAATCATGCAAGATTGCTGGACCAGGGCGCATCCCCTTGAGCATCAGGATACCGATGACGACGGCGGTGAAGGCGTCGCCTGGGATGCCAAAGACGAGCGTGGGGATCCACTCGGCGGCGAGGTCGGAGTTGTTGGCGACGCCCGCTTCCACGATGGCTTCCATCGAGCCCTTGCCGAATTTTTCGGGCTCTTTGGAAAAGCGCTTGGCGGCGCCGTAGGCAAGCCATGCACCGATGTCCGCGCCCGCTCCCGGCAAAATGCCGGAAATCAATCCAATGATGCCACCCCGCACCGTGTTGACCCGATAGCGCCAAACTTGGCGAATGGACTCGAGGAAGGCGGTGCCTGTTTCTACTTTAGCGTAGGCGAGGTGCATTTCGCCGCGCAAGACCGTTCGCAACACTTCGCTAAAGCCAAAGAGTCCGATCATCGCCGGGATGAAACTGATACCGCCCATCAGGTTGGGATTGCCGAACGTAAAGCGCTGAAAGCCCAAGGTGATATCAATGCCAATCGTGGCGAGGAAAAGCCCCAGCACGACAGAGATGAGTCCTTTGCTCGGCGAAGCGACAGCGATGAAAGCCGTCGAGGAAAGTCCCAGCAATGCTAACCAGAAGAACTCGTAACTGCTGAACGTGAGGGCGAACTCGGCGAGCGCGGACGCGCCGATGATGAGCGCGACTGCGCCCATCAAGCCGCCCACCGCGGATGCGACCACATCCACGCCCAACACCAACCGCGCTTGACCTTGTTGACTCAGCGCGTACGAATCATCGGTGTAGGCGGCCGAGGCCGGCGTACCCGGCATACGGATCAACGCGCCCGGAATGTCGCCCGCAAAAATCCCCATCGCCTGCAAGGTGACGATGGCTGCCATCGCTGGAATCGGATCGAGGAAAAACGCGAACGGCACGAACAGGGCGACCGCCATCGTCACGGTCAAGCCCGGGATAGATCCGATAAACAAACCATACAATGTGGCAATCAGGATAACGGCGATCGTCGTCGGCTCAGCCAGGGAGGCAAGACTTGCCAGAATAACATCCCACATTATAGCCATCCCTTCAGTACCCCACCCGGCAGAGGAACGTGGAGGATACGATTAAAGAGAATGTAGATCGCCAAAGTGACACCCAGACTCACGACGACACTCCAGCCCCAGGGCACGCCCGTTCTCAACATCATTCCGAGCATAATGACGATGGCGAGGGGGATAAAGCCCACCGTGTCCACGAAAACAATGTAGCCCACGATGGAGAGGACGACTAGCGCCGCAGTGATTTTCTCCCGCCGCGAGAAATCGGATAGGGGGAGCGTTCGCGGCAGCGCGCGCTTGACCGCCGCCTGGATGGCAATTCCCAAGCCCGCGAGAAAGAGGAGTACGCCGAGCAGTTGCGGAAAGAGTCCTGGTCCCGGATACCCTCCCTTTAGGTTCGGAAAGGACATTGCGTGGAGGAAGATCAAGGCGCCAACCAGCGCAAAGATGCTCCCCAGTAGCACATCCCAAGTTCCCAAGAGTTCCTCCTTTGTTCATAGACCGCCGACCACGGGTGCGGTCCTCGCGACCTGCGGTCGG
>DYLA01000131.1 GCA_020722265.1 Anaerolinea sp. | reverse complement strand
TGGCTGGCGGTGGTTGCGTCTTGGCGACGCGCGGGCGCGGCTTGGGTGTTTCCGCGACAGGTGGCGGAGGGACTAGTTGTGGTGGAGGCTCGATCAGTGGGTTCGTGAGAGCGATGCCGCGATAGTAATGCTGCAAAATTTGCTGGAACGATGCGCCGCGGCGCGCCATGATGATGGCGCCGTGTTTGCACATTCCGACGCCGTGACCTTTGAGCGTCAAATGTCCGCACGGACAATGCACGCCGCGCAGATAGGGTATGACCGGCATCAGCAGTTCTTCCGAACTGCGCGTGCGTCCGTCGCAATGCTCGAAGAAAAACGCGTGGATGGGCTTGCCGTCGTGCAGCGCGATCACTCCCCACGTTTCGCTAAGGGCGCGAAACACCTCCGGCGCGCTCACCGGGTCCACGCGCTTCCACTTTTGGCAATGCGCCGTCGTGCAGACATCCGCGTGCTGTTCGCGATGGCGCGGTTCGCTCGCGACGTACGTGCGCGACGCCACCGCTTGCGCCTTCAATGCCTCCAGAGGCGCGCTCGCGCCAATCTCCGCCGCGACGACGCCGGCGAGATACATCTCCAATTTCATCTCCTCGACCTGACCATCCGGCATCAGCACGCGGATCGAGGTGGGGAGCGTCGTCGTGACGACGTTCTGACTATTCGACATACCGTACGATCCAAACACCCTGTTTCGAAAGTATCCGCCGCGCGAGCAAATCGGCGACGGTTTGGTGCGTTTGCTCACGCGACCAGCCGAACACGCGCGCGAGCATCGGCTCGTCGCAGGCGAGCACCGTCGTGACGTACTGCTGGACGAGGGTGCGTCGCGCAGTGGCGGCATCAATCTGGCGCGCGCGCACACTCTCGTGCGGAAACCAGCGCGCCACCAGTTCGAAAATCTGCGACGCCCACGCGCCGCGCTCGATGGTTGCGCCGACTGGCGCGATGACGCGCGCGCTTTGCAACTCGTCGAGGGCGTGGTGATACGCGCGATGGTCCAGCCCGGCTGCCTCGCGCAGCGCCAGCGTCGGCGTTGGTCCGAGCGCGTCCAGTGCGTCGTGCACGCGCTTGGCGGCGTAACTCATTCGCCCGCGGCGGTACTCGACATTCACGTTCGCCGGCGCCAACGCGAGCGTGTGCGGCAAAATCGCCAGCGAGAGGAACATCGGCTTGCCGGTGAACGGCTTGCCGTAGTACGCGCGCCGGGTCGCCGGTAAATCGTTCTTCCAACCCCAGACGCGCTCCGCATCCGCGTCCCAATCGTCAATGTGAACATCGCGGCGTCCCTTGACCGCTTCGAAGAGAGAGGGCAATTCGATCTTTTGGGTGGAAGCAAACAGAAGGCAGAACCCAACCGCGTCGATCAGACGCGCCGCATCCTCCATCGTGCGAAGGCGGCGAGTTCGCGTGCGTCGGTAGATCGCGTCGCGCTGCCGTTCGATTCGGTTCAAGTCAATCGAGGAAGATCGCGTCACTCGCAACAAAAAACCAGCCAGCCGCTGGCGTTTTCAAAAATGGCGCAACAATCACGCCTACACTATACCACGCCCGTCGGCGCGTGTCAATTTGGCGTACTCCGCCCACGTGTCCACGTCGTAACCCAGCCGCGCCTCCAACTCCACGCGCTCGACGCGATGGCGCGCCAACAACTCGCGCCCGCCCTGTTCGCCGCGCAGACGCGTCAACTCGTCGAAATGCACGCGCCGAAACAACACCGGGCTGCCCAGCCGCCCCGCGTACGCCGCCGCGACGATGCTCGCATCGGTCTCGCGATAACGTTGGAGGATTCGATTGACCGCCGCCGGCGTGAGCAGGGGCTGGTCCGCGTTGATGAAAATCGCCGCGTCCGTTCGCGCGTCGAGCGCGCGCAGCCCGGCGCGAAGGCTCGTCGAATGTCCGGCTTGCCACTCGCGATTGAACGCGACGCGCACCGGCGCGCCGTGAATCGCCGCGCGAATTTCGTCGGCGGACGCGCCCAGCACGACGATCACTTCGTTCGCGTCCGATTGCGCGGCGGTGCCAACGGCGTTTTCGATCAGCGTCTTGCCGCGCCAAGGCAAGAGTTGCTTGATGCGCCCTTCCATTCGCGTGCTCGCGCCCGCCGCCAGCACGATCGCCGCGACGCGCCGGTGCGTTTCGCGAATCGGGTCCGCCGCCTGCGCCGCGCCGATGGCAACGGCGTCTAGCGCCGCATAGCCGAGCAACAAACGCGCGAGCGCACGCGCCGCGTCGAGCCGCGCCGCGTCGTCCACCTGATTGACAAAAGCGAGGGCGCGTGCGCCCGCCGGCTTGCTCTTCAATCCGCCTTCGGGATGCGCGAGCACGCGCGCGGCGAGAACGGGTGTCACCGGCTCACCCCGCCGCGCGCCGGCAAGCCGCGCGACGATTTCCGCGCGCTGAACGTGCGCGTCGTCGAGCGGCGCGCCCAACACGCTCGCGCCAATCACCGGCACGAGGAGCGTCGTCGCCGACGCGATTACCGGTTCGTGCGCGGCGGGCGCTTTGAACGGCAACAGTCGCGCGCCATCCGCCTCGTAGAGCACCACGTCGGCGGCGCCGCGCGCGGCGAGTTCGTCCACGAGTTCGCGCGGCACGCCACTCACCTTGCCCTCCGCCACCTCCGCGCCGACGATCAGAACGCCCGGCGACGCGGCGAGGGCATCGCCCACGCGCGCGACAAAATCGCGCGCGGCGTCGTAACGTAGACGCGCCAGCGTGGTCGAATCTGCTTGCGCGGCGGCGAGATGCGTGGTCGTCGTCGCGAGCACGCGTCTATGCTGCGCGACGAGTTCGTCCGCGAGTCGAAACAGCGTCGCCGATTTTCCGCCGCCGCCAACGAACGCGACGACCTCACGCGGCTGGAGGCGAAACGCGTCGGCAATCCTCATTCGTTCTGTTCTCCCTACTCCGTCGGTATCACGATGTGGTCTGTCGCGCCAACCGGCAAGCGCCGCAAGTCCGGTTGCGCGTACATCCCGATTTCGATGGCGAAGGGTGCGCGCGCGTCCGCCGGGATCGCCAGCGCATACTCCTCCGTGACGATTTCGCCGACATCCCAAATCGAAGTGGGATACCGGCCATCGAGCGGTTCGGCGTCTTGTTGCGCGACCACGCGCCCCGATGCGTCGAGCAGGTGGACGAACACGGTGTAATCGCGTGTCGTCTGGGCGACGCTCTGCCAGTACAACGTCACGCGCACGCGCGGGGCGGCGCGCTCGATCTCCAGCGCGTAACTCGCGAGCCGAAAATTCTCGCCGACGCGCGCACCCAGCGGCGTCGCCGCGCGCAGTTCCGCCTCGCTCGGTGGCGCGACCGGGATTTTGATGGTCGCGAGCGGCGCGGCGAAAAAGCACGTCGCCGAAGTCACCGGCGCGCCGCTCGGACACACGTTCACCAGAGCGCCACCCTCGCGACGGAACAAACTCATCTGGAGCGCGTAGAGGCCGGGCGGTGTACGCGCGTCCAGCGCGAGTGACCAATCGTCGCGCGCGTAACGACCGGGCACCCAGCGTTGCAGTGGATACTTGCCGTCGAACGGATCGCGCTCGATTTTCGTCAGCACCTTCCCGGCGCGGTCCACCAATTCGACGCGCCAGGCAACGGTGGCGGAGGGTGGCGCGAGCGCGCGCGTGTGCGTCGTGAGCGAGATCACGCCGCCCGGCGCAAAGGTCGCGCGCGGCAAATCGTAACCGACGAGGCGCAGCGTCGGCACGAAATCCCAGTTCGCGCGCGCCATCGGTTGTGGCTCCGTTTGCGGCGCAACCTCCTTCCGAATGATCGCGCTATCGCCTTCGCGATAAACGATGGTCACGGGCAGCGCTTCGAGCGTCCGCGCGCCCAGGTCCGTCGCGCGGACGAGCAGGTACGACTGCCACGCCGGGTCGTTCAACCACTCGTCCAGATGCTGGGGTCCGAGTTTCGTGCCCGCCGGAATCCATTGAAACCACTCGTTCGGCAGCGTCTCGCGCCACAGACCGAACGCGAGCCAATAGGCGCGCGTCGGCAGTGGATCGAGATAATTGATTTGGTACGTGTCGAGATGTTGCTTCGCCCACTGCGCGACGCGCAACTCGGATTCGCTGAATGGCGCGAATACTTTGGGCGGACGGAACGCGAGCACGCTCGCGCTGAGCGCGAGGGCAGCGAGTCCAAACGCGAGGAGGGCGCGGCGACCGGCGAGCGAAAACCCGGCAACGCCGTCGGCAGTCGGTCGTTGGCGGTCGAAGAGCGAAATGATTTTTTCGAGCGCGAGCGTCGCGAGGAGAGCGAGCGGGAAAATTAAAATGTAAAAGGTCTTGTCCACGCGATAGCCGGAGATTTGGAAAAAGGGGCGCGTGACGACGAGCGCGCCCAGTTGCAGCAGCCACACGGACAGAAAAGCGAGCAACGTCCGCGCGAACGCGCGCGCGGTGGTCTCGCGCCACGCCAAGCCGATGCCGACGAGCGCGAGCGCGAGGAAAATCGGACCGCCGAGTGTCTCGATCGAGGGATTCGTTACGCCGCCCGCGCCCACGTCGCTCGTCGCCGATTTTTGCCCAGCCGCCAGTTCGAGGATGCCGCCGTGTTGCAGCGCGATTGCCGCGAGCAGCATCAGCGTGAGGAAAATACCCAGCGCGAGCGCCGCGCCGCGTCGTTGCGCCGGGTCGCGCGTCCACCGCGCCAGCGCGACGAGGAGGAATGTTCCCAGCGGCAGCGCGACGAAAATCGGATACGCCGCGATGATGCCGAGGAGTGCGGCACCGAGGAGCGCGGCGAAAATCCAGTGCGGCTGTGCCGCGTCACTTGCCGTGAACCAGAGCGCGGCGAGAGTCCAGTACTGCGCGAACACCTGCGCGAAAAAGTACTGTTCCCAATTGATCGTCCCGGCAAAGTACGACCAAGGGACGAAGAGAAGTGCCGGCGCGGCGAGCGCGATGATTTTGCTCGCGCGTTTTTGCGGCAAGAGCGCGCCTGCCATCCCGTAGACCGCACCCGCGCACAGCGCGAGGATGAACGCGGCTGTCGGATGCAGCACGCGCAGCGGCTCCGCGCCGAGCCAGCGCGCCACCATCGCCACGACGAACGCGCCGCCGGCAGGGTACCAACTGACGAGTTTGCCTTCGGGATACGAAAAAAGAACTTGGAGGTAAACGCGCACCGCGTCGGAAGATTGCGTCGGCGGCAGAAGCGTCGGCAGCGAGGGAGCGATCAAGTACGCCCCCACCGCCGCGACGACGAACGTGAACCCGGCGAGTTCGAGCCAGTCCCAGCGCACGGCGACGCGCCCGCGCGCGAGCCAGAGCACCATTGCCATTTCGATGATGACGCCGGCGAGGACGAGCCATGCGTCGGCGCGATAGCCGAGCGTGAGGTTTTGCAGATAGCCGTTGAGCAGGGTGAAGAAGAAAACGAGGAACGGCACGCTAAAGAGGACTTGGGAGCTGGATAGAGTGATGGGCTGACGCATCATCCTTCCTGCGAATAGCGGCGAACCCAGTCCGAGACGCGCGCGTCGGGGATGGCGTCGCCGCGCGGGAGGTACGGCTTGAGGTCGAGCACCGGCGTCCCATCGAGCGCGTCGAGTCCGCGTACGCGCAGCACGTTGCCGCGCACCTGAAGCAGCGCCACCGCGCAAATGCCGATGGGGTTGGGGCGCGCGGGCGTACGCGTCGCAAAGCGCCCGACGAGCGGCATATCGTCGCGACCCATCGGGCGGACGCGCGGCGCGCCCGGCGCGCCGATGCGGTCAAGGTAGAAAATGACCCAGATGTGCGAAAACTGTTCGAGTCCATCGAGCGCGTCGCGCCACGCGTCGGCGACGATGATGTCCGATACGAGGTCTTCCCAATGCGCGTTGCGGTGCGCCTCTGTCATCGCGTTGCGGACGACGCCGATGGGTTCGAACTGGATTACCTGCGCCATACGATCCCTCGCTTGGGCGCGAAGAGAAAGGCGATGAAAAAGATCGCCGTCGCGATCAGGACGACGACCGCGCCGGAAGCGACGTTGACGTAGAAACTGACATAGAGCCCGGCGACGCTCGACACGGCGCCGATGAGCGCGGCGATCAGCATCATCGTGGGCAGGCGTCGCGTGAGCAAGTACGCCGTTGCGCCCGGCGTCACGAGCATCGCCGCGACCAAGCCGACGCCGACGGTTTGCAGCGATACGACGATCGTCAGCGCGAGCAGAATCAACAGCAGGTTGCGCAGCCGTTCGGCGGGGAGGCGCAGAGTTGCCGCGAGCACCGGATCGAAGGAGATGACCAGGAACTCTTTGTACAGCGCGGCAATCGTGACCAGCACGAGCACGCCAAGAATCACGGTGAGCCACAAGTCATTCGGGCTGACCCCTAGCACGTTGCCGAAGAGAATGTGCGTTAGATCGAGCGCGTACGTTTGCATCGTGCTGATGAGCGCGATGCCGAGTGACAAGGCGGCGGCGAAGAGAATCCCAATCGCCGTGTCTTCCTTGAGGGTCCCCTGCCGCGTGAAAAAGCCGATGCCGAGCGCGACGATGATCGCAGCGACCAGCGCGCCGATGAGCAAGTTTCCTTTGAGCAGATACGCTAGCGCGATGCCGGGCAAAATCGCGTGCGCGAGCGCGTCGCCCAAAAAAGCCATCGAACGCAAGACGACGTAGCTGCCGACGACCGCGCACAACACGCCGACCAGCAACGACGCGAGCAAGCCGCGCTGCATAAATTCGTAGGTGAGGGGAGTGAGTAAAAGGTCCATTGGCGGGAAAAGACTATTGCCTTCACACTCCGGCGGGCGGACAGCACTGGTCCACGACGATGCCCTGTGCGCCGTCCAGCAGCAAGGTATGTGTACCGAATGCCTGGGTGACGTTCGCGGGTGTGAACACTTGCGCCGGCTTGCCGTAGGCGATGACGCGGCGATTGAGCAGCAGCACATTCTCGAATCGGTTGGAGGCGAGATTCAAGTCGTGGGTGGAGATCATCAGCGTCACGCGTTGCCCTTGCAACCGGTCGAGGAGCGCCAGCGTCGTCTCGCGTGTCGCGGCATCCACGCCGGTGAACGGCTCGTCCATCAGCAGGATGTGCGGTTCTTGCGCGAGCGCGCGCGCCAGAAAGACGCGTTGCTGCTGCCCGCCCGAAAGTTCGCCAATCGGCGCGCGCGCGAGGTCAGCGATGCCCATCTGCTCCAGCGCGCGCGCGACGGCGCTGTGATCGCGCCTACCGGGACGCTTGAGCCAGCCGAGTCTGCCGTAGCGTCCCATCATCACCACATCGGCGACGGTCACAGGGAATTGCCAGTCCACTTGCTCGCGCTGCGGGACATACGCCACGCAATCGTGATGATGACCGATGGGGACGCCGTGAATCAGGATGCGTCCCTCGCGCAATGGCAGCAAGCCGACGAGCGTTTTGAAGAGGGTGGACTTGCCCGCGCCATTCGGACCGACGATGGCGACGCGTGTTCCGTGCGGCACCTGGAACGAGACCGCGAGCAACGCGGGGCGACCGTCGTAGGCAACGGTCACATTTTCGATTTGAAGGTGAGCCGGTTCGGCCGGCAAATTCCAAGTCGGCATAATCACATTCGACGCATCATTGGAGCGCTTCGACAATTCTCTTTACGTTATGTCGCATCATCTCGATGTACGTTGGGGCGGTGCCGCCGGCGCCGATGGAGTGGGTGTACAAATCAGTGACGACGCGGAGGCCGGTCTCTTGCGCGATTTGCTGCGCCAGTTGCGGGTTCGTGCCGGTTTCGAGAAAGATCGCTTTGGCTTTCGCTGTCTTGATCTGGTTGATCAACTCGGCGAGTTGTTGCGCCGAAGGCGATGCCCCCGTGCTCACGCTGGGCACGATGGTGCCGATGACGCGAAAGCCGTAGCGATCGGCGAAATAGCCAAAACTCTCGTGATTCGTCACGAGCAGGCGGTGCTCTGGCGGAATCTGTTTCACCTGCTCGGCGATCCATTGATCGAGTTCTTTGAGTTGGGCGGTGTACGCGCGCGCGTTCGCCGCATACGTTGCCGCGCCCGCCGGATCGGCTTGGCTCAAGCCGGCGCGGATGTTTTCGGCGTACTGGATGACGTTGTTCGGATCGAGCCAAAAGTGCGGATCGCTGGCGTGCGCGTGTTCATGCGCCGCGTGTTCCTCCAGCGCGCGGCTCTGCAAACCTTTCGACGCTTCGATGACGAGGCGTTCGCCGCCGGCGTTTTGCAGCAATCTATCGAGAAACTCTTCCAAACCCGCGCCGTTGACGATGAGCACGCGGCTCTCGGCGATGCGTCTCACGTCGCCCGGCGTCGGCTCGAAAGTGTGCGGATCGGTACCAGCGGGAATGAGCGTCTCTACCTTCAGCCGATCGCCGGCGACGTTCTGCGCGATATCGGCAAGGAAGGTTTCGGTCGCGATGACCTTGAGCGACGCTTGCGCCGGCGTCGGCGGTGCGGCGCAGGCGGCGAGGCTGATGCCCAGCAGGGCAAGAACGAAAGCGAATCTCAGTGAGCGGAACATTGGTTTACCTCATTACCTTTAGCGTTTTCGTGCGCGCGATTTGGCGCGGCAATCGGGACAATGTCCCATCAGT
>DYLA01000130.1 GCA_020722265.1 Anaerolinea sp. | reverse complement strand
CCAGCATCGCGTTGATCCGCGCGACGATCATCTCAATTGCAATCGTGTTGAAGCCGCCTTCGGGAATGATCACGTCCGCGTAGCGTTTGCTCGGCTCGACGAATTCCAGGTGCATCGGGCGCACGGTGTCCAGATACTGCGCGATGACCGATTCGACGGTGCGCCCGCGCTCGGCGATGTCGCGCTGCAGACGACGCAAGACGCGCAAATCGGAATCGGTGTCCACGAAGATTTTGATGTCGAAGAGATCGCGCAGCGCGCGGTCCGCAAAAATCAAAATGCCCTCCACGAGGATCACCGCGCGCGGTTCGACGCGGCGCGTCTCGCGTTTGCGGATGTGCTGGGCGAAATCGTACTGCGGCATTTCGATGGCGCGCCCGGCGCGCAATTGCTTGAGATGCTCGATCAGCAAATCGCTTTCGAGCGAATCGGGGTGATCGTAGTTGATGTGGGCGCGCTCCGCCAGCGGCAAGGCGCTGCGGTCGCGATAGTACGCGTCGTGCTGCAGGTACGCGATCCGTTCGCGTCCCACGCGGTCGAGAATCGCGTGCGAGACAGTCGTTTTGCCGGAGCCGGTGCCGCCGGCAACGCCAATCAGAACTGGATTCACGTCCGCATTATACAACGATCTTGGCAAATGCCACAAACCGTTGACCAATTTTATCGAAAGGGTATAATGGTCCTCGCAGGAGGAACCGATGAATAACCCGCTCGATAAAATTCTGCGCTCCCAGCGCGCCCATCCGACGCGTCCGTCCGCTGCAAAAGCGGGACGCTTGCCGCCCGGGCAATTCCTCACCGAAAAATTTCCGGTGCTGCACTATGGCGCTGTACCGAGTTTCGATCCGAACACTTGGGATTTCAAGATCTGGGGTTTGGTGGAAAATTCTATGCGCTTGACGTGGGAGGAATTCCTGAAACTGCCGACCCGACGCGTCACGATTGACATTCATTGTGTCACGCGTTGGAGCAAGTTCGATACGGTGTGGGAAGGGGTCCCGTGGGCATGGGTGATGGAGAACGCCAAGCCCAAGCCGGAGGCAAACTTCATTATGGCGCATTGCGATTTTGATTTTACCGCAAACGTTCCGCTCGACGAAATGCTCAAAGACGAAAATGCGATGCTTGCCTATAAATACGACGACAAGCCGCTCGAACCGGAGCACGGTTATCCGCTGCGACTACTCGTGCCGCATCTGTACTTTTGGAAATCGGCAAAATGGCTGCGCGGCATCGAGTTTATGGCGGAGGATAAAGCCGGCTTTTGGGAAAGTTACGGCTATCATATGCGCGGTGATCCGTTCGCCGAGGAGAGGTTCGCCGACTAATTGCGCCGCGCACGCGTGCCTAACACGAAATCGTGAAAGTCAAGACGGCACGGCGTCAACCGGCAACCATTCCACCGCCTCGCCCGCCACCACCTGATTGCCGCCATCCTTCTTGGCTCGATACAGTGCTTCGTCGGTTTTTCGAATCAGCCGCTTGCTCATCGCGCTAAAGTACGCTGGGGGAATCGGGCGCGGCAGTGCGGCGTGAGCGGTCGCTTGATTGTCTTCGAGGGCGTGGTACGCCTTTTTGAGTTCGCGCGCGCTTTTTCGGCGATATGCCGGCGCGCGTTCTGGACAGCCACCGCGATTTGGTCTGCCATCGTTATGAGAATCGAGACGGCGTCCGGTGAGAACGCGCCGCGCGGCTTGCTCTGCCCATCCAGCGCACCGATGACGGTTTCGCCGGCGAAGAGGGGAAAGACTGCCTCAAGGCGTGGTACTGTGGTATAATGGCGCGGCGAGGCAGGTGGAATGACACAGAAACCGGAACGTCCCTTCGATGGGCGCGCTTATCGCGGACGAATCGAACGCGAATTGATCATCGGCGGTATCCTCATCACGATTGTCGTAGGGGGCGGGCTGATCGCGCTGATGTGGGGCGGCGGGGCGTTCTTCGTCGCGATGAGTTGTTTTGGCGCGACGCTTCTTTTGATCGGCGCGCTCTGGGGATTCTTGAAACTGATCGAGATTCTGGGGCGCGACCGGGAATGATCGCCGCGTGGCGCGAGCGCGTTCGTTTTGACGCGTCAAGACGCGTAGTGTATAATCGCGGCGAGTCGAATATCAAGCCTCTTCTCGCCACTCGTCTTCAGACCTGCGGGAGGAGGAGCGATCACGGTCACTGGACACCTGCCACTTGATTTGGGGGAATGCGTTATGACAGAAGAAACGAAACAAACAGCATCTCCACGACCCACGCTCTTGGCGCGCGTGCGCGGAGTGTTACACGGTCCCGTCCTCATCGGCGTCATCGCCGCGCTGATCGCGATCGGGCTCTCCATCTTTGGGATGGTGCGCAACCCGGAAGGGACACCGGTCAACCTCCGCTCGCTTCTGCTCGTCATTGTGCTGGCAGGCGGCAGTTGGGGCTTGATCGCCTGGGCGATTGCGACTGCCGCCGTGGAAGCCGGCAAGGATTAGTTTCCCGCTGGGCAGGTTTCAGGTTACAAGTTATTTTCGCCCGACGCGCAACCTGAAACTTGTCAACGAGGAGGTTGCGATGAAAGCCGTCGTTATGGCAGGCGGCGAAGGGTCGCGCCTGCGCCCGATTACGCTCAATCGCCCCAAGCCGATGGTGCATATCGCGCATCGTCCGGTGATGGGACACATCCTCGAACTCCTCAAACGACACAACATCACCGAAGCGGTGGCGACGCTCCAGTATCGTTCCGACGACATCCAGCATTACTTTGGCGATGGCACGCACGTCGGCGTCACGATGCATTATTCGGTCGAACCGCAGCCGCTCGGCACGGCTGGCTCGGTCAAGTTCGCCGAAAAATATCTCGCGCGCGACGAGCCCTTCCTCATCATCAGCGGCGACGCGCTCACCGATTTCAACCTCTCCGAGATCATCACGTTCCATCAGCGCGTTGGCGCGGCAGTGACGATTACGCTTTACCGCGTGCCGAATCCACTCGAGTACGGCGTCATCATCGTGAACGGCGAGGGACGCATCGAACGATTTCTGGAAAAGCCCTCGTGGGGCGAAGTGATTTCTGACACGGTCAACACCGGCATCTACGTCCTCTCGCCGGAGGTGCTGGACGAGATCGAGCCGGGGACGCCGTTCGACTTCAGCAAAGACCTGTTCCCGCGTCTGATGCAACGCGGCGCGCCCCTGTACGGTTTCATCGCGAACGGCTATTGGTGCGACATTGGCAACATCGCCGAGTACATTCGCGCGACGGCGGACTTGCTCTCCGGCAAGGTGAATCTGGGCGAGCCGGGGCGGCACATCGGAGGCGGCATCTACGTCGAAGAGGATGTGGAGATCGCGCCGGACGCGCAACTCTATGGTCCCATCTTTCTCGGCGATGGGGCGCGCATCAAAGGGGGCGTGGTGATGCACGGTCCCACCGTCATTCGCCCGTTCACGATCGTAGATAATCGCGCGCACGTAGACCGCAGCATCGTCTTTCGCAACACCTACATCGGCGAGGGGGTCGAATTGCGCGGCGCGATCGTGGGACGGCGCTGCAGTTTGAAATCGCGCGCGGTCGTGTTCGAAGGCGCGGTGCTGGGCGACGAGTGCGAGGTGGGCGAAGGTGCGGTGATTCATCCGAACGTCAAGATTTGGCCCCAAAAAGAAGTGGAAGCCGGCGCAACGGTCAAATCGTCGTTGATCTGGGGTGCGCAGGCGCGCCGCACGTTGTTCGGTCGCTATGGCGTCACCGGCTTGGTCAACATAGACCTGACGCCGGAATTCGCCGCGCGGCTTTCGACCGCGTTCGGCGCGACGCTGCCGCGTGGTGCGGTCGTCACCATCAATCGCGATTTGCATCGCGCCGCGCGGATGATCAAGCGCGCGATGGTGAGCGGCTTGCCTTCGGCAGGCGTCACGGTACAGGATGTCGAATCGGTGCCGATCCCGGTGGCGCGATACTATACGGCAGTTAGTGGCGCGCAGGGCGGCGCGCACGTGCGCCTCTCGCCGTACGACCAGCGGGTGGTGGACATTCGCTTTTTCGATGGCGCGGGACGGAACTTGAGCAAGGCACAAGAGCGCAACATCGAAAACATTTTCTTCCGCGAGGATTTTCGTCGCGTCTCGTTCAACGATCTGGGCAAAATCGAAATCGTGTCAGGTCTCCCGGAGCGGCGATACATCGAAGATTGTTTGCGCGCGCTGAACGTCGAGGCGATTCGCGCCGCACACTTCAACCTCGTCGTGGACTATGCCAACTCGCCCGTCGCGCTCGTCCTGCCGACGATTTTGAGCGAATTGGGCTGCACCGTCGTTGCGCTGAACGAACGCCTCGACGAAACCAAGATGTCCGTGCCGAATGAGATGTTCCAGCACGGAATTGATCAACTCGCCGCGATCACGGCGACGGTGAAAGCCGACCTAGGGCTGCGGCTAGATGTGGGCGGCGAGCGCGTCTGGTTCGTCAGTCGGCAAGGGGAAAAATTCTCCGGCACGACAGTTGCCGCCGCGCTCGCGGAACTCGCGTTGCGCGCGTCCGACCGCCGTCAACCGCGTACGCTCGCGGTTATGGTGAACCAGCCGCTATTGTTCGAGGAGATTGCCGCGCGGTACGGCGCCCAGGTGCGCCGCACCAAGATTGACCCGCAAGCGTTGATGGACGCTGCCGCCGACCCGACCGTCACTCTCGCCGCGAGCGGCGCGGGCGAGTTTATTCTCCCCACCTTCCATCGTTTGATTGACGCGATGTTTCCTGTCGCCAAACTGCTCGAGTTCCTCGCCACCCAGCACACGACGCTGGACCAAGTGGCGGCTGGATTGCCGCCGTACCACATCGCGCAAAAGCGCGTGGCGTGTCCTTGGGAGCAAAAAGGGACCGTGATGCGTTTGCTCAACGAGCAGTACAAAGACCTCATCGCCGATCAGGTGGACGGCGTGCGGATTCGGTTGGACGATCACGAATGGGCGTTGATCGTGCCGGAGGCAGATGAGCCGGTCTGTTCGATCTACGCCGAAGCCACATCGAACGGAGCGGCGGAGATGCTCGCGGACCGCTACGCGCGCGTGATCGAAGGGTTGCGCGCGTAAGCCTCGGCTGGGCTGGTTGGCTTATTCAAGCGTGCAGGTGCGAAATCTGGCAAGTCGGTAGGCAGTGTGCAAGAGGCTGTGTCATTGGCACGACTGCCTCCTGCCTCCTGCCTCCTGCCTCCCGCCTACTGCCAACTGCCTCCCGCCTACTGCCAACTGCCTCCCGCCTACTGCCTACCGCCTCCTGCCAACTGCCTCCTGCCAACTGCCTACTGCCTACTGCCTACTGATATGCGTCCGACGATTGACTTGCTCTTTTTTGAATTGCCTCTCTACTCCGCGCTGGTCTTCCTTGGCATCGCGCTGGGGTTGCTTGCCACGTACGCGTACTGGCGCGCGCGTGCGCGTCGCGCCGTCACGCCGGCGCTCTTTCTCGACGGCGCGCTCGTCGTCGTCGCCGCGGGGTGGGTCGGCGCGCGCGCGTACCACGTCGCGTTGAATTGGGAGTACTACGCGGCGCGGCTGGACGAAATCGCGCAGCCGGGTTTGGGCGGGTTGGGAATTCGCGGCGCGTTCATCGCGGGGTTTATCGCGCTGGCCGCGTACGCGTGGGCACGGCGGCTTGCGTTCGGCAAACTCGCGGACGCGGCCGCCATCGGTCTCGCACTCGGACAGGCGATCGGCTGGGTGGGCGCGCTGATGTGCGGCGCGAACTATGGCGCGCCCAATGATTCCGCACTCGCGATGGAACTGCCCGATCTCTACGGCTTGAACGCGCCGCGCTTTCCGCTCCAGCATTTCGAGATTGGGTTGTTCGCGCTGTTGTTCGTCGGCTTGCTCGCGTTAGCGGCGCGGCGACCGCGCGCGGGCGTGTTGTTCTGCGGGTACTTGCTCGTCGCTTCGGCGGCGAACCTCGCGCTCGGTTTCCAGCGGGGCGACGAGACGGTGTTCGTCGGCGTGCTGCGCGTGGACCAAATCGTGGACGCGGGGCTGGGGCTGAGCGCGTGTGCGGGATTGTGGTGGAGGATACAGCCAAAAACCAAGAGAGGAACACTTGTGCATGCCCAATGACGCTGACATTCATTCGAGCCAAGCCGCGCACCTCGACGACGCGCCCATCCTCGTCGCCACGCCCGCGGCACTGGCGACGTTACGCGACGCGCTCGGCACCGAAGCGACCATCGCCGTAGATACCGAGGCGGACAGTCTGTACGCGTACTTTGAAAAAGTGTGCCTGCTTCAATTCTCGACGCGCACAGCGGACTATGTGGTGGATCCGCTCGCGCTGGCGCAGACGGAGGGCTTGGCGATGCTCGCACCGATCTTTGCGGACGCGCACATCGAAAAAGTCTTCCACGCTGCCGAATACGACATCCTGAGTCTCAGGCGCGATTACGCCTTCGAATTCGCCAACCTCTTCGATACGATGGTCGCCGCGCGCATTCTCGGTTGGAAGAATGTGGGGCTGGGAAACATCTTGCACGAGCGTTTTGGCGCGACGTTGAACAAAAAGATGCAGCGCGCCGATTGGGGCAAACGTCCGCTCAGTGCCGCGCAGATCGCGTACGCGCGCGAGGACACACACTATTTGCTTGCGCTGCGCGATTTGCAAATCGGGGAACTGGAGCGGGTCGGACGATTGGAAGAGGCGCGGGAAGAATTTGCGCGCCTCGCACGCACCCAGCCTACGCCGCGCCGATTCGACCCAGACGCCTACTGGCACATCGCCGGCGCGCACACACTCACGCCCACGTCGTTGGGCGTGCTGCGCGAACTCTTTCGCTGGCGCGATGCGGAGGCGCGCCGCGCCGATCGTCCACCGTTCAAAATCCTTTCCGATGCGGCGCTGATGCAAATCGCGCGCGCGGCTCCGGCTGCTCCACGCGGCTTGACGCGGTGGGGCGGCGTGTCCGATTATGTGGCGCGGCGGTACGGCGCTGCTCTCATCGCCGCGGTCGCGCGCGGGATTGCCGAGCCGCAGCGAACGCGTCCGCGTCCGCGCTCGCGCGGAGACAGCCTGCTCGACAACGCGGCGCGGGTGCGCTTGAGCGCGCTCAAAGAATGGCGCAAGCGGCGCGCCGCCGCGCGCGGGGTCGAAACGGATGTGATTGTTTCGAACGAGGTACTCTTTGCACTCGCGCGCCAGAATCCGTGCACGCTAGAGCAATTGGTCGCCGTGACCGGTCTGGGACCCTGGAAGACGCGCGAGTACGGCGAGGAATTGTTGCAAGTCTTGCGCGGCGAGCGAGGGTGAAAGACGTGGGCGCAAAAAGAAGGCACGGTTGGCGAACCGTGCCTTTGGTTTTTTGTCGCGTTCACACGCCCACCAGCGCGATCGCTTCGATTTCGACACGCGCGCCCGCCGGCAAGCGCGCGACCTGCACCGTCGAACGCGCTGGCGGCGCGGTGGGAAAGAACTCGGCGTAGAGGGCGTTCATCCGCGCGAACTCGTCTATGTCCGCGAGAAACACCGTTGTCTTGACGACGCGGTCGAGCGAACTGCCAGCGGCTTGCAGAACGGCGGAAAGATTTTGCAGGGCGCGCCGCGTCTCCGGCTCGATGCCGCCCTCCACCAATCGGCCGGTCGCCGGGTCAATCCCCACTTGCCCGGAGCAAAAGATGAAATCGCCCGCGCGAATCGCGCGCGAATACGGACCGATGGCTTTGGGCGCATCGTCCGAGTTGATGACGTAACGTTCCATACTTACCTCCTTTGCGCTTCAGTGCCAGATGAAGACGCGCGTCGCGCTGGCTGGACTGATCGGTGTCCGCGTCGGCGCGGTCAACGGATCGCTCCCCGCCACGCGGACGACGACGACCTGCCACTGGAACGTCGGCGCGTCCGGTGCGGCGTCGTCGCGCCAATCGCGCGGGACGCTCCAGCGCGTTTCCTTCGACCAGCGCGTTTGCGTGATGACGCGTCTTTCGCGCGTCGTGTACGAAATCGAGACGGCGTACCACTCGTCCTCCCCCAATCCACTCGTGGAGACGGGTTGCCATTCGAGGAGGATGTTCGCGTCCGCGCCGGTGTAGACCGTCTTATCGGCAGGCCCGCTGAGGCGCGGTGCCGCGTAGGCTCCCGAGGCGGGCATCGTCGCGCTGCGCCGCGCGAGCGTCGGCGCCGCGCGCGCGGTGGGCGAGGGCGCGCGCGTGGGCGATGGAATCGGCGTGACGACGACGTGGATAACGTAGACTACCTGCGTCGGCGCGGGCGTCGCTGTGTTCGCGGCGAACCCACGCGGCAGCACCGTCGTCACAACGACGCGGTAGACGAGCCAGCCCACACAGAGCAGGCAGAGCGCGGCGAGGGCGAAGGCGACGCCGCGCGCGAATTTCGGCGCGCGGCGAGGTTGCGCGGCGCGCGCAAGTTCCGCCGAACGGTCGGCTTGGCAGCGCGGACAAACGGCCGCGTCCGCCGGAATGCGCTTGCCGCAGTGTTTGCAACGGACACGCGCGGGATGCGGCACCAGGGCGTACCCGCAGGCAGGGCACACCGACAAAGCGGGGTCAATTCGTTTGCCACAATTCGGACAGCGCGGCACGTC
>DYLA01000129.1 GCA_020722265.1 Anaerolinea sp. | reverse complement strand
TATCGGTCAGACATATTTCGGGAGAAATCATTGCGGAATGGCAACTGGACGCGCTCGCCGACCGTTTCATACGAAAACTGCCTGGCTTGATTTTGGTTGGCGCGTTCAGCGAGATGCGCGGTGATATTGAGTGGTTCAAGTTCAGCCGCGCTCAACTTCTGACAGGCACTTCACCCGAAATCCTTCGCAATCAAATTCTGGAAGGCAATATCCTTGTTGACTTGCGACTACACGACCAAATCACCCGAGCGCGCAATCACGGGACAGGGTTCCGGGCGCATGAAGATAAATTACTATTGCTGTTCAAGAACGTCAAGGAATTGTAACTAATGTTGCCATCAGCCCAACTAACGCTCTTGACTGATATGGAATCGGGTCCGCAAGATTGGACCTTTAACGGCGCGTCCACGCGAGAACTGACGCACTGTTATCATGACTATCCCGCGCGGATGATTCCACAAATCGCGGGGAAACTGCTCGATATGTTCGCGGCAGTTGACGCGACGCTTTTGTTTGACCCGTACTGCGGAACAGGGACTTCGCTTGTCGAAGGACTCGTCAGAGGGTTGAATGTAGTCGGCACAGACTTGAATCCGTTGGCGCGTTTGATTGCTCGAGCCAAGACGTCAACGCCCGACGTGGAGAAAATTGACCGACAGATAACCAAGTTCAATCGTTTTGTGCTGCGCGCCAAATCCAGGACAGACGCCTCGCCGAGGCGTCTCTATCTTGCGGAATCACCCGACATTCAAGGAATCAGCCGACTAGAATTTTGGTTCAAGCCATCTGTGATCGGAAATCTCAGACAACTCAGACGTTTTCTTGACGAGATTGCCGATGATGCGGTTCGGTTGTTCTTTCAAGTTGCTTTCAGCGAGACTGTGAGAGAAAGTTCAAATACTCGCAATGAGGAGTTCAAATTGTATCGCTATGATGCCGAGCGGCTAGAAAAATTCAACCCCGACGTCTTTGAGATTATGGGGGGAAAGCTGAAACGCAACCGCGCGGGCTTGCAAAAGTTTCTCGCGATTATGCGCAACTTTAGGCACCCGCCCACTGCAAATGTCTATGACTTTAACACAGTGGAAGGCATACCATCCGATAAAGTTGCTCCTGCTTCGGTTGACATTGTGGTTACCTCTCCGCCTTACGGTGACTCACATACGACCGTGGCGTATGGTCAATACTCGCGTCTCTCGGCGGCGTGGCTCGGCTTGGAAGAACCAGACAAGATTGATAGCAAACTTATGGGTGGGAAAATTTACAGGAAAATCCCCGTTTTCCAATGCGACTCCCTAGACAAAGCACTAGACACAATTCTTCAAATAGATGAAAAACGCGCCCGCGAAGTTGCTGCGTTCTACTCTGATCTTCGCAACTCAATTTCGCATGTAGCACAAGTTATCAAATCTGGCGGTTATGCGTGTTATGTGGTTGGAAATCGCAAAGTTAAAGGGGTTGTACTGCCTACGGACAGCGCAATCCGTTGTTTTTTCGAGGATTGCGATTTCGAGTACATAGATACATTCCATCGTTCAATACCCAACAAGCGCATGCCAGTTCGCAACAGTCCGACGAACGCGCCTGGCGTTGTGGATAATACGATGTTGCAAGAACACATCGTAGTGATGCGTCGCAAGATCCCCAGAGCGTTACGGGAGAGAAAGAAGACAGGCATTCGCTCAAATGCAAGACGCCGTTAATCTGCCGACGATGGCAGAATGTGTCGCGACAAAGGTAGAAGGATTTTTCCGTAGCACTTGTCTTCAACTTGCTTTCCGTCTTGCAGCGTCACACGCATAATAGACCACACCACGATCCCTGAACCAACCTTGTGGATTGACTATGCGCCCGAGAATCCTTGTTCAATCCAGCTCACCCAACTTCATTTGTGTAATTCGCATCTTGCGTCTTGGCGTCCTCCTCCTCTTCTCTTTCATCGTCCTCCTCCCCTCCGCGCACGCGGCTCCGCCTGCCTTCCACTCGTACACCACGCGCGACGGACTCGCCGCCGATTACGTCACCAGCATCGCCTTCGCGCCCGACGGCGCACTCTGGGTTGGCACCGCGCGCGGCGTGACGCGCGCACAGGATCAAAACTGGGTCACCTACACGACCGCGCACGGACTCGCCAACGACTGGATCAGCGGCATCGCGCCGGTCACCGCCAGCAAAATCTACTTGGCGACGAACGGCGGCGGGCTGACGCTCTTCGACGGCGCGACGCGCAAGACCTACGATATCGGCAACTCGGCGATTCCGAGCAATTTTCTCACCGCGCTCGCGGTGGACCGGCAAGGACGCGTCTGGGTCGGAACGCTCGGCGCGGGCGTGGCGCGGCTGGAGGGCGAAACGTGGAGCCAGCCCTCGCTTGCCAACAACTATGTCAACGCGCTTGCCCTCGACGCGAACGATCATCCCTGGGTCGCGACGAACGAGGGCGCGTTCTTTTTCGATGGCAAAACGTGGACGCGGCACGCAGAATCGTCAGGACTCGCGAGTAGCCGCGTCTTCGCGCTGGCGATCGCGCGCGATGGCAGGGTTTGGTTCGGTACGGACGATGGGGTGACGGTGTACGATGGCAAGACGTACCGCACGTATCGGACATCGGATGGACTCGCAGACGCGCGCGTGCGCGCCCTCGCCGTGGACGCCCAGAATCGCGTCTGGGTCGGCACGGCGCGCGGTGTCTCGCTCCTTGCTGCCGGCAAGTGGACGACCTACGCGCGCGCCGATGGACTCGCCGACGACGCGGCGACCGCGCTCGCGCTCGACGCGCGCGGTAACGTCTGGGTCGGCACGCCGCGCGGATTGAGCGCGTTCGGCGGCGCGAGGTTGCCACGCGCGACGACGCTCCCGGTCGTCCTCGTGCACGGTTGGCACACCGCCGCATCGGACCAACTCGACGACACCGAGTTCCGTTACCTCCGGCGGTGGCTCGAACGCGATGGCTTCCAAGTTTTCTATGCGACCGGCATTTCGCCGTACAAAACACTCGTGCAGAACGCGGCGGCTCTGCGTGACGCCATCGCTGACGCGAAAGCCAAGACCGGCGCGCCGCGCGTGGACATTCTCGCGTTCTCGATGGGCGGGCTGAACACGCGCGCGTACATCGAATCGGCGTTGTATCAGGACGATGTGCGCCGCGCGATTTTGCTCGGCACGCCGCAAGCCGGGGCGCGGCTGTGGTACGCCCTCCTCACGCGCGAAATCGAATTGCGCCCGCACGAGCCCTCTGTGATCGAACTGACGCCGGAGTACGCCGCGCTCTTCAATCGGACGCACGCGCCGCGCGCGACCGTGCCGTACGATTTGCTCGCCGGCGATGCGCGCACGCAGGCGAACCTCGAACTGCTCGAGCAATTTCCGCCCAGCGATGGGCTGATTGACGTGTGGAGCGCGCACGCGCTCGACGGACCGCAGGTGCGGCGCATCACCAATTCCGATGTGCACGATTGGTATCCCGCACCGCTGCCGTTCGAACTGACCGGCTTGCTCTACCCGGCGCAGACGTACGAACGATTCATCCGCAACGCGCTGCGCGACCCGGACACCCGCCCGATCGGTTTTACCGCCGCGCCGGTGGCAGAGCCCGCGCCGCGCAACATCACCCCGCTGAACGCGGCGCGGCTGGGCGCGCGCGCGACCGTCACGCAGACGATCGTGCTCGACGCGAATCGCGCGGCGCGCTGGATCGCGCGCTGGGATCGCGGCGATGTCCAAGTGTTCTTGCGCGCGCCCGATGGCACGCGCTATACACCGGAGACCGTGCGCGACAGTATTTCATCGAGCGACGTGATCCCGCGCGTTCGGACGCGCCAGGATTTGCTCGACGCGATGTACTTGAAAGCGGACATCGGCAGCATCATCGTCTATTCGATTCCGCACGCCCAGCCCGGCGCGTGGTCACTCATCGCCACTCGGCTCGACCAAGGCCGTGAGACGCAGACCCTCACTACCTATGCCGACCTCGACGCGGAGTTGCGGCTGACGGCGAAGACCGATCGCGCGTGGTATCCGTTCGGCGCGCCGGTCGTTGTCGAAGCGACGCTCTCGAACCGGGAAGCCGGCGCGGACGTGCGCGCCCAAGTGCAGTGGCTCGGCGATGGCGTCTCGCCGCGCGGCAGTCCGCTGGAGTTCGCTCTGCTGGAAGAAGGCGAGCCGGGGACGTACGCCGATCTGCTCACCGGCTTGACGCGCGGCGGTTACTATTTGTTACGAGTCACCGCGCGCGGCAAGGGTTGGGCGCGCGAGCAGCAGACGATTTTCGCGATGTCGCCCCAAACTGCCGCGTTCGTCGGCGCGGCGCATGCACGCGTTCAGGACGGCGCGCTCGTGATGGATGCGATGGTGCGCGCGACGCGCGCGGGCGCGTTCGCGCTCGGCGTGACGGCGCGTGGGACGCGCGGGCAACTCGTTGCTTCGCTCACCGCGCCGCTGACACTCGCCGTCGGCGCGCAGCCTGTCTCCGTCGCGATTCCGGGGCGCGAGATTCGTGCGCGCGGCGTGGATGGTCCGTACGCCATCGAACTCGTTCTGATGGATGCGAACTGGGTGGCGGTGCCGGTGGACGAACTCGCGCTGACAACGGACGCGTATCGCGCGAGCGATTTCTAACCTCCTGCGACAAGTGGATGGAGTGATCTATGCAACTCGAACCCCCCGAAGTTTATCTTCCGAAACAAGTCTCGCGGCGCGGCAGGAGGATGGCCGTGCTCATCGGATTTGTCGTCGTGGCGATTCTAGCCGCTGCTGCCGTGCTCATCGCGCAGACGAGCGCGCCGCCGCCGAACGTCGCGGTTGTTCGGCGGGGCGACATCCGCGCGTCGGTGAACGCCATCGGCAAGGTGCGCGCGAAGCGATCGGCGCGGCTCGCGCTGCCACTCTCTGGTGTCGTCGCGAACGTGAGTCGCGTCGAGGGGGACGAGGTGAAGATGGGCGAGGTGATTCTCGCGCTGCGTGCCGATGAAGTCACGCGCCGGGTTAAACAAGCCGAGTTGGTCTTGTTGACACGCCAACTCGAGCTGGCGCGCGCCAAGGCGGCGCCGCGTGATGAGGATATCGAAATCGCGCGTGCCGCGCTCCGCAAGGCGACGCTGGCAGTCGCGGTGGCGGAATCGGCGCACGATGCGAATCCGACCGCGCAGACGGAAGCCGCGCGCCAAGTCGCGCACGCCGATCTCGACATTGCGCGCGCGAATTTCGATCGGGTGACGAACGGGCTATCGAAAGAGGAGATTGATGCGCTGCAAAACGCCGTCACGCTCGCGCAACTCGATGTGGAGAGCGCGAGGGTCGCGCTCGCGCAAACGCAGTTGACGGCGCCGTTCACCGCGACGGTGACGGAAATCGGCGTGTACGAAGGGGAGTTGGTCAGCGCGTACACGCCGCTGGTGGCGATTGCCGATTTGACCGCGCTCGAAATCGTGGCGGAAGTGGACGAGATTGACGTGGCGAATGTCGCGGTCGGTCAATCGGTCGAGGTGCGACTGGATGCGTTTCCCGGCGACAAGTTCACGGGTAAATTGACCCGGCTCTTCCCGGCAGCATCGTCGCAGCGCGGCAGCACGGTGTACAACGCCATCGTGGATTTCGAGGCGCGCGGGTTCATGGTGCGCGTGGGGATGGGCGCGAGTCTAAAGATTCTGACCATCGAGAAGCAAGACGCGCTGCTCGTCCCGAATCGCGCGCTCAAGAGTGTGGGCGCGCGCAAAGCGGTGCGCGTCCTCGCGCCGGGCGAGCCGCGCGAGGTCATCGTCGAGACCGGGGTGAGTGATGGGAACGAAACGGAGATTGTGAGCGGGGTGAATGAAGGAGACCGGGTAGTGATTCCGTGACGCCAAACCTTACGGTGCGCGGGTCGGAATCGCTGTCGTGCGCGGCGTCGCTGTCTTACGCGGCGTCGCCGTCTTACGCGGCGTCGCCGTCGCGGTCGGCGGAGTGCCGGTGACGGTTGGAGTGCAAGTGTCCGTCGGCGTCGGGCTGGGAGTGAGAAAATCGTACGTCAGGGTGCCGACGCGTTGCAGGGTCGCGACCGGCGTGAACGTCGGTTTAGCGATGTGCGTCGGCGGGGTTGGGGTCGGTGCGGGGAAAAGCAATGCGCCCAAGATGCTGAAAACCACATAGTTCGCCAGAATCAAAACGATGATGACACTCCATTGACGCCAAGCCATAAATTAACCTCCGAGCACATTATATCATTCCGAGCGTAAACGCGCAAACAGTATTGGCAAGTCGGCGGTTTTTCCCTTTGCCCGAACTGTGCTACAATCTCGCTATGCGATTCGACATTTTCACGCTTTTCCCCGAACTCTTTGCCGGCGTGTTCGACGAAAGCATCCTCAAGCGCGCGCGCCAAGCGCGGCTTCTCGACCTCGCGTTGCACGATATTCGCGACTACACGACCGACAAGCATCACGTCACCGACGATTATCCGTACGCGGGCGGCGGCGGGATGGTGATGAAGCCGGAGCCGATTTTTGCGGCTGTCGAGGCGGTGCTCGGCGCGCCTCCCGCGGCGCCGGTGATTCTGCTTTCGCCGCAGGGGCGCGTGTTCACGCAAGCGATTGCGCGTGAACTTGCCCAGCAGCCGCGCCTCGCGCTCATCTGCGGGCATTACGAAGGGGTGGACGAGCGCGTGCGCGCACACCTCGCGACCGATGAGATTTCGATTGGCGATTACGTGCTGACCGGCGGCGAAATTCCTGCGATGGTAATCGTAGACGCGGTCGCGCGCTTGATTCCCGGCGTGCTGGGGCAGCCGGCGGCAGCGTCGCACGATTCCCACGCCGCCGGCTTGCTGGAGGGTCCGCAGTACACACGCCCCGTCGAATTTCGCGGCTGGCGTGTGCCGGACGTTCTTCTCTCCGGCAATCACGCGCAGATTGCCGCGTGGCGGCGGCGCGAGTCATTGCGGCGCACGTTCGAACGCCGCCCGGACTTGCTCGCCCGAGCCGAATTGACTGACGCCGAGCGCGAGTTCTTGGAATCGCTTTGATGTTCTTTCTTCCAAACGCGATGCCTCGCGCGGCATTGCCGCAACCGATTGTCAGTGGTCAGGCGGCTCGGTCAAAGTGGTGATCGGTCGCGCCTGCACGATGGCGAATTTATTCTCCGCCCGCGCCCACTCGATATCCATCGGCGTTCCGTACAGTTTTTCGATCTGCGCGCCCAGCCGCGCGAGTTCAACCACTTGCTCGTCGCTCAACGTTGGCGCACGCCGCAAGTGCTCCGGGACCGGCTGCTCGGCGGTGCCACCCTCCACGCGCACGGTCATCACTTGTTTATCCGCGAGGTCGCGTTCGATCACGCGACCACTCGCCTTGTCCACGACGAGCGTATCCGGCGTTACGTGCCCGCTGACGATGGCTTCGCCCAAGCCCCACGCCGCGTTGATTACGATTTGATCGCGCGCGCCGGTGACCGGGTTCGCGGTGAATGTGATGCCCGCGGCGTCCGCGTGCACCAAGATTTGCACGACGACAGCCAGCGCGACCGCGCGGTGATCGAGGTTATGCTGGGTGCGATAGCCAATCGCGCGCGGTGTCCACAACGATGCCCAACATCGTTTGACCGCGTCTTGCGTCGCCGCCGCACCTTGAATGTTCAAGAACGTCTCTTGCTGACCAGCGAACGAAAGGTCGGGCAAGTCCTCAGCCGTCGCGGAGGAGCGCACGGCGACAGGAGGCGGCGGATGACCGAGGTTGGCGTAGGCGCGTGTGATGGCATCGGCAATGTCTTGCGGCATCGGCGCGTGCGCAAACAGGTCGCCGATGACGCGTGACGCGGCTTGGAACGTCATTGGCTGACGAGCCTCAACTCCTTGCAGCGCGGCGAAGAGGCGCGGTGGCAAATCGTTTTCGGCGACGAACCGCCGGTACGCTTCCGTCGTGACGTGAAAGCCATCGGGCACCGGCAAGCCAGCGTTCGCCAAGCGCGCCAGTCCTACGCCCTTGCCGCCGACATCGGCGAGCGTCGCGTTCGGATCCGCGAGCGGTAAGACATATTCACGGGTCATTGCTTGCCTCCCCTGGGACATCTGTCACCGGTCGAATGAACTTCGGGGCGCGCGTACCGCCTATCGAGGGTCTGGCTAATCTGCGATTTTCGTGCGAATGATTTTGACGACGATGCCGGACGCGCTAGGGTCGGGGCAACGCACAAACTCGGTAGTGACACCTTCCGAGTCCATCACTTTTTCGTACGGCGTGCCCGCATAGTTCCAAGGGAGTGTGCCGCCGTACCGTAATACCTTGATAAAGCCGTCCATACTCGCGAGCAACCAAGGACAGATCTTGCCGACATCGTCGGGATATCGAAAGCGTTGACCGACTCGATAACTTTGCTGACCATCTCCACGGTACATCCAGGCGCAGATCCCTTCTTTCGTGGTGTCGGGATAGATGATCTCATCCCCGTGTTTCTGGAGCCGACCGCCTTTCCCCTCGTAAATCTCGATTTCAATTTGGTAACGATTCACCGTTCAACCTCCGTGCCGGGTAACGCTACATTCAATCGTGGAGACGTCAAAACTGGTGCACTTGATGCC
>DYLA01000128.1 GCA_020722265.1 Anaerolinea sp. | reverse complement strand
GAACCGGACACGGGGATTCTTTTCGTTGTGCCGGTGTTGCGCACGTGGGGAGTGCCCGGTAGGCGGCGTGAACGCCACGCGCGCGTCTAAACTATTGCCCAGGCGAGGAGAAAACAGATGTCATCTGTCCGAACCTATCACTCGGTCGTCTTGGTCAAGCAAGTGCCCGATACGCACCACATCACCGGCGACGTGATGAAGGAAGACGGCACGATCAATCGCGCCGCGCTGCCGGCGATTTTCAATCCCGAAGATTTGAACGCGCTCGAAATGGCGTTGCAAGTGAAAGAACGCTACGGCGGTACTGTCACCGTGCTGACGATGGGTCCCCCCGCCGCGGCGGAGGTGCTGCGCGAGTCGCTCTATCGCGGTGCGGACCGCGTCATCTTGCTGACCGACCGCCGCTTTGCCGGCGCGGATACGCTGGCAACATCGTACACGCTCCAGCGCGCCATCGAGAAACTCGGTGCGTTCGATCTCATCTTTTGCGGTCGCCAGGCGATTGACGGCGATACCGCGCAAGTCCCGCCGCAGGTCGCTGAAAAACTCGGCATCCCGCAAATCACGTACGTGGAGACGCTCGTCAGTCTGGACGGAAATGAAATCGTCGTCGAGCGCGCGTTTCCGCTGGGCAAGGAAATCGTCATGGGCGCGCTGCCGTGCTTGCTAACCGTCGTTACCTCGGCGAATCGCCCGCGCCCCCCCTCTGTGCGCAGGCAGATCGAATACAAACTCGCGGCGACGCCGCACGAGTACGCGGCGCGGTTGAACCGCTGGCGCGAATTCGAGTCGGAAGAAAAACTCGAGGCGTATCTTGCCGCGCGTAATCTCAAAATCCCGGTGTGGACGGCGGACGATCTCGCGGTGGAGGTGGATCGCTTGGGTTTGAACGGGTCGCCAACGCAAGTGTACAAAGTCAACTACGTCGTGTTGGAGACGACCGAAAGCAAGCAGGTGCCAGCGAATCCGGAGGGAATTGCCGCGCTGGTGCAGGAGTTGGTGAGGGAATACATCGTGGGATAGAGCAAAAGCATGTGGCGGCAAATGACGATGGACGGAATGTTGATGTGAGCCAGTCTCAAACACGAAGAATCGGATTCGTCTCGACGCGCTTTATTGGCACCGATGGTGTCTCGCTCGAAACTGATAAATGGGTGAACGTACTGGAGCGGCTGGGGCATACCTGTTTCTTCTTGGCGGGCGCGCTGGATTATCCGTTGGCGCGCTCGCGTCTCGTCCCCGAAGCGTTGTTCACGCATCCCGCCATTCACGCGATCTACACGGAGGCATTTTCCCAACGCGCGCGTTCGCCCGAAATGACGCGCCGCCTCCACGAGTTGAGTGCGCATCTCAAAGCGCAACTCGATGCCTTCGTTCGCGATTTCGAAATCGAATTGCTCATCGTCGAGAACGCCCTGGCGATTCCACTCAACCTTCCGCTCGGCGTGGCGCTCACCGAGTTCATTGCCGAGACCGAACTCCCGACCATCGCGCATCATCACGATTTTTTCTGGGAACGCAAACGTTTTCTCGTGAATTGCGTCTGGGATTATCTCAATATGGCGTTCCCGCCGCATTTGCCCTCTGTGCGTCATGTCGTCATCAATTCCTCGGCGAGGAATCAACTGAGTTTGCGGACAGGCATTTCAAGTTTGCTCATTCCCAACGTGATGGATTTCGAACATCCGCCCGCACCGCCCGATGATTACGCGCGCGACGTGCGCGACGCGCTCGGTCTCGCGCCCGGCGAATGGTTGTTCCTGCAACCGACGCGCCTAGTCCAACGCAAAGGCATCGAGCATGCCATCGAACTGGTGAGCCGTTTGGGTAAACCGGCGCAACTCGTCATTTCGCACGCGTCCGGTGATGAAGGCGATGCGTACGAGCGCCGCGTCCGCGAATTTGCCGCGAGGCTGGGTGTCACGACCAACTTGGCGGCGCATCGCATTGCCGATCATCGCGGGACGACTGCCGCCGGCGAAAAGATTTACACGCTGTGGGATGTGTATCCTCACGCCGACTTGGTGACGTATCCCTCCGACATCGAGGGCTTTGGCAATGCCTTCCTCGAGGCGATTTATTTTCGCCGTCCGATCGTCGTGAACGCGTATTCCATTTTCGATATTGACATCAAGCCCAAGGGATTTCGCGTCATCGAATTCGACGGTTATATCACCGACGAAACGGTGCGCCAGGTGCGCGCGGTGCTGGAAGATGCGGCGTTGGCGCGCGCGATGACAGAGCGCAATTTTCAGTTGGGGAGGCATTATTATTCGTACGCGGTACTGGAACGGCGTCTGCGAATGCTGCTTGCGGATTGTTTTGGCGAATAGGATTCCACAGACGCGGAAAGGCATCGCCGTGGAGCATTGATATGGCAACCAACAACGACATTTGGGTTTTTATCGAACAGGCAGATGGCAAGATCGCCGATGTCAGTTTGGAGTTACTGGCAAAGGCGCAGGAACTGGCGCGCCCCTTGAACGGTCGCGTGTGTGGGCTGCTGTGCGGTCATCGGGTCGAAGCCTTGGCGGAGTCGGTCATCCATCACGGGGCGGACCGCGTGCTGCTTGCCGATCACCCGGAATTGGCAATGTATCGCACGCTGCCGTACGCGCGCGTGGCGACGACTCTGGCGCGTGAGCGGCGGCCGGCAATTTTTCTCTTGGGCGCGACGCCCCTCGGGCGCGACCTCGCGCCGCGCGTGGCGAGCGCGTTGCGTGTGGGGTTGACAGCGGATTGCACCGATTTGCAAATCGGCGATTACGAATCGAAAAAAGAGCAGCGCCTCTATCCCCACGTGCTGTACCAGATTCGCCCGGCGTTCGGCGGCAACGTCATCGCCACGATTGTCAACCCCAAGACACGTCCACAGATGGCGACGGTGCGCGAGGGGGTGATGCGCCGCCGCGCGCCAGACTCCTCGCGCCAAGGCATCGTCGAAACAATCGAGCCGATGTTCGACGCGCGCGATCTAGTGCTGCGCGTGTTGAGCCGCGAAACGCGCGAGTCGAAGGTGAATCTGAAAGGCGCGCCCGTCATCGTTTCGGGCGGCGCGGGCGTCGGCAGCAAAGAGAAATTCGATCTGTTGCGCGAGTTGGCGTACCTTCTCGGCGGGGAGGTGGGCGCGTCGCGCGCGGCGGTGGACGCGGGGCTGATCTCGCGCGAGCATCAGGTCGGGCAGACCGGCGTGACCGTGCGCCCGCGTCTCTACATCGCCGCAGGAATTTCGGGCGCGGTGCAGCATCGCGCCGGTATGAGCGAATCGGCCAAGATCATTGCCATCAACACAGACCCCCACGCGCCAATCTTCCAGATCGCGCACTACAAGATCGTCGGCGATGTGGCCGAAGTGATTCCGATGATGATTCGCGCGCTGCGCGAGAAGGCAAAATGAGCCATTCGCCTCCAGTCTAATGCTGGAGCGGTGTCCGCTGGGATCGCTAGGACTGGGAACAGGAGAACACGCGTGGTAGAAAATTTTTTCCTCGACAATCTCGATCTCCAATACCACTTGCAACACACTGATTTGCGCCAAGTCGTCGCGCTGCTGGAGAAAGGGTACACCAATCACGCCCAATATCCCGCCGCGCCGCGTCACTATGACGACGCGCGCGACAACTATCGCATCCTCTTGGAAACCCTGGGCGAAATTTGTGCGACGGTGCTCGCACCGCGTGCGGCGGAAGCGGACGAAGAGGGCGCGCAATTGCGCGACGGCAAGGTACGGTACGCCGCCGCGACGCGCGACGCGCTCGCCACGCTCAAGCAAGCCGAATTGATGGGCGTGATGTTGCCGTGGGAATACGGCGGAATGAATCTGCCTGAAACGATTTTTCAGATGATGACCGAGATGCTCACGCGCGCGGACGCCGGTTCGATGACGATTTTCGGCTTGCTAGAAATCGCGCAGTCCATCGCGGAATTCGGCGATGAGGCGGTGAAAGCGCGCATCCTGCCGCGCTTTGCGCGCGGCGAGGTCACGGGAGCGATGGTACTGACCGAGCCGGACGCTGGCTCCGACCTCGGCTCGGTGCAGACGCGCGCAACGTACGACGAAGCCGCCGGCGTGTGGCGCATCAACGGCGTCAAGCGTTTCATCACCAACGGCTGTGCGGATGTGATGCTAGTGCTGGCGCGCAGCGAGCCGGACAGCAACGACGCGCGCGGTCTGTCGCTCTTCCTCGTCGAAAAAGATGACAGCGTGGTGATTCGTCGTTTGGAGCACAAGCTGGGGATGCGCGCGTCGCCGACGTGCGAGGTGCAATACAACAATACCCCCGCGCAACTCGTCGGCAAGCGTCGCTTTGGGCTGATTCGCTACGCGATGGCGATGATGAACGGCGCGCGCTTGGCGGTCGCGGCGCAAGCCGTTGGCATCGCCGAAGCCGCGTATCGCGAAGCGCACCAGTATGCTCACGCCCGTGTCCAGTTCAACCAGCCGATTCGCAACCTGCCGGCGGTGACGCGGATGTTGCTTTCGATGCGGAGCGAAATCGAAGCCGCGCGCGCGCTGCTGTACGAATCGGCGCGGTGGGTGGATTTGGAAAAAGCCCTCTCCCACCACATCGCCGAGTGCGCCAAGCCAGACCCCGCCGACCGCGCACAACTCAAGCGCGCCGCGCGTCTCGCCGAAACGCTGACGCCGCTCGTCAAGTACTATGCGACCGAGATGGGCAATCGCGTCTGCTATCACGCCTTGCAAGTGCATGGCGGCGTCGGCTATATGCGCGAGTTTAACGTCGAACGGCACTATCGCGATATTCGCGTGACGAATATCTACGAAGGCACCAGTCAGATGCAGGTCGTCGCGGCTATCGGCAAATTGCTGGGGCATGCGCTCGACGATTTGCTGAACGAGTGGGCGGCGCAAGAGTACGGCGACGACCTCGCACCGCTCAAGGCGCAGATCGTCGAAGCCACGGCGCTGCTCCATCGCTCCGCTGATCATCTGAAAGAATGTCCGACTGAAATCATTGACTATTACGCGTCTGACGTGGTGGACATCGCGACGCACGTGGTCAATGGGTGGCTCTTGCTGCAGCACGCGCGCACCGACGCGCGCAAGCGCGATATCGCGCAAGTTTACTTTGCCGAGCATCTGCCCAAGATCCGGAGCGCGGTGGTGGCGGTGCAGGCAGCGGACGCGGCGCCCCTGCGGAATCGAGACGCGATCTTGGCGCGTCCGTTCTAACCATCCTTATGATTCGTCGGGGTTCAGATGGAGGATAACCTTGTCGCATAACGATCGCTGGGCACTGATTCTCGGCGCGTCATCGGGCTTTGGCGCAGCGACCGCGCGCGCGCTCGCCGACGCGGGGTTCGATATTTTCGGCGTGCATCTTGATTTGAAATCAACGCTGCCGCGCGCGCTCCAAGTCAAAGCCGACATCGAAGCGAAAGGACGCAAGGCATTTTTCTTCAACAAGAACGCGGCGGACGACCGCAATCGCGCGGAAATCATCGCTGCGATTCAGGAGCATTTGCGCGCCGGCGGTTCGATTCAGGTGCTGCTGCACTCGCTCGCGTTCGGCAACTTGAAGCGCTTTATCGCCGACGATCCCAAGGACGCGGTGGACCGCAAGGCGATGGAAATGACGATGGATGTGATGGCGAACTCGCTCGTCTACTGGACGCAAGACCTGGTGCGGGCAGGCTTGCTCACGCGCGGCGCGAAGGTGTTCGCGCTGACGAGTGCGGGTTCGCATCGCGTTTTTCTCGGCTATGGTCCTGTCTCCGCCGCCAAAGCCGCGCTCGAATCGCACACGCGCCAACTCGCGCTCGAACTGATCGCCAAGGGGATTTGCGTCCTCGCCCTCCAGCCCGGCGCTGCCTACACCCCCGCGCTCCGAATGATTCCAAACCACGAAAAAGCCGTCGAGTATGTGCGCTCGCAGCATCCGGACGGACGACTGACGCAGCCAGACGATGTCGCGCGCGTCATCGTCGCGCTCGCCGATCCGCGCGTGGATTGGGTGACCGGCACCGTGATTCGCGTGGACGGAGGAGAGGACAACTGGTAGCGAGTCGAATCCCTCTCTAAAATCTTGTTCCAGACAACTTCTCCGCGAAGAGGCGCATCATCTTGACCTATCTGCACACCCTCACGATTCCGACTCCCTTTCCCGTCGGTCCCGTCAATTGTTACCTTGCTGATGGCGATGAGCCAACCTTGATTGATACCGGAACGAACGACCCCGCCGCGCTAGCCGCGCTGCGCGAGCAGTTGCGCTCGCACGGCTTGGCGCTCGCGGACATTCGCCGCGTCGTCGTCACGCACGCGCACCTCGATCATTCTGGGCTTGCGGCGCGCATCGTCGCCGAATCGGGCGCGCGCGTGCTTTCGCACGAACGCAATCGCTGGTGGCTTACCGATTTCGAAAGGGAATGGGAGCGACGTTATCGTTTCTATGCCGAGGTGCTTCGGCAAAGCGGCGCACCGCCTGCCTTCGCCGAGCAATTGGGTCCGCGTCTCGAGTGGATGAAACGACTCGCCGCGTCCGTTCCCCTCGCATCTCTGACGCCGATTGACGACGGTGACGCACTCGTGCTCGGCGGCGAGACGTGGCGCGTGGTGTTTGCGCCGGGACACGCGAGCGGACTGATTTGCTTGTTCGAGCCGCACACGCGTACGCTGATTTCGAGCGATCACCTCTTGCGCGACATCACGTCGAATCCGTTTCTAGAGCCACCGGCGCGCGGCGAAAGTGCGCGCCCGCGCGCGCTCGTGCAGTACATCGCCTCGATGCAAAAGGTCGCGCGCCTGAACGTGCGGCGCGCGCTCCCGGCGCACGGCGAGCCGATTGACGATGTGCGCGCACTCGTGGACGCGCGCCTCGCCTTCCATCGCCAGCGGCTGGAGTACATCGAACGGCAACTCGATTCGGGGGCGCGAACCGCGTTCGAATTGTGCGGCATTCTCTTTCCGAATCTCAAGCCGCAAGACCTGCTGCTCGGCTTGTCGGAGGTGATCGGACATCTCGACATTCTCGAAAGCGAGGGACGCGTGCGGCGCGAAGAATCGGATGGTGTGGCGCGCTATGCGCCTTTTGGCAAAGCGAGATGAAAAAAAGACCCGAAGGCTCGAACCCTTCGGGTCTCGTTCTTTCGCACACGAACTATTTGCACGCGGAGAAAGGAACGTAGAGCGGATTGCCTTTGAGCGACTGGAACGGTATGATCTGTTGATTCGTCGGATCAACATAGTGCGGGATAGCGATATAGTCGCATTTGCCTACGCCGAGGTTGATGTGCTTCGGCGTCTCCAATTCAACCGACGGGGTGCCGATGTGGCTGCTGACTCTGGTCGTCTCGCCGTACGAGTGTTTGAAATCCTGACACTGTTCCGGGCATTGGTACACTTTGACCAGCCACGTGTAGAATTGCGAACTGCCGGTCGTGTTGAGGAAGGTCACTTTGAACGATATGGTATCGCCGATGTTCGGTTTGGCCGGGTTAGTGACGAGTTTTGTGACGTAGACGCCGGGCGGAACGTTCGGCGTTGGCGAGGGCGCGGGCGTGGGCGAGCCTGCTGGCTTTCTCGTCGCCGTCGGTCCCGCCGGGCGCGGTAAAGTTGCCGTCGGAGTGATAACGGCGGGAGATGGCATCACGGCTGTCGGTGGCGGCAGTGGAGTATCGGTGGGAGGTGGCGGCAGGGTCGGGAGCGCGGGCGTGGGCAGAACAGCGATCGCGCGCGTTGGCGTTACAGTGGGCCGCGCAGCCGTAGTGCCGCCGAGAAATCCGCTAATCAGTACATAGCCGCCGACCAGAACCGCGATGCCGATGATGGCGACGATGGCGATGATGCCGATGAGGACACCGCGCGGCAGTCCATTGCCTTCGCGTCCGGCGGGCTTGGCGGAAAAGAGGCGCGCCGGGAGTCCGGTGCCGCGTGCGGGCTTGGACGCCGGCGCGGCTTCCGCTTTTGGTTCTGGCTTTGGCGTCACTTTGGGCTTTTCAGTGACGGGAGGAGGTGGAGGGGGTTCGCTAGGTGGCGGTGGTGCGACGGGGGGCTTGGCTTTGAGCCACTTGTGCCCATCGTGCATATACCATTCGCCGCTCTGGACGCCAATCTGCCACCAACGTCCCTGCGCGTCTTGCAAGCGCAGTTTGCCGGCTTCGGCTTCGAACGCCGCGTCGTTCAATTTGCCGGCGGCATGTTGGGCTTTTAGGTCTTTGTAGATTTTTTCGGCTTCTTGGAAGTTCATCGGGGTACCTCCGTTTAGTTTGCGATGACCAACGCGATGGCATAATCTCGTGTGTGCGAAAGACTGAGTGCGAAAGTTTGTAGGCCGATTTGCGCGGCGCGCTGCGCAGCGCTGCCGGACAATCGAACGCTGGGCTTGCCGCGCGGGTCGGACACGATTTCGATTTCGCGCCAGCCGCTCTGGATACCGGTGCCGAGCGCTTTGCTCACGGCTTCCTTCGCGGCAAAGCGCGCGGCGAGTTGCTGGGGCTGTCCGCGGCAGCGGGCGAGTTCGCCGTCGGTAAAGACGCGCTCGAGAAAGCGTGCGCCGTAGCGCGCGACGGCGGTTTCGATTCGATTCACTTCGACGAGGTCAATGCCGGTGGATAACATC
>DYLA01000127.1 GCA_020722265.1 Anaerolinea sp. | reverse complement strand
CAGCCACCCCCTATTGACAGTGACTAGGTTCTCTAGTAGAATAACATCGGCAAAAGGGGCAGTCGGATTAGCAAGTCTATCTTCAGAGAGTTGTCCCTGCGCTTGCCCCCTAGGGGGCTGAACATTTCGCGGCGGGCGGCGGTTGTCTATCGGCGGTCATACCTTTAAAGGAGGAAGCGATGCCACAAAGATTCAGGGCGTTACGGATCGTCGCAGTCGTCTGGAAGATCCTAGCGTGGATTGTGCTAGTGGGGAGTGTATTGGGAGGATGCGGTAGTCTCGCCTTGGCGTTGACGGCGAGTGGCGCCGCGCCGCGCAGCACTAGCGCGATGTCCGGGTTAGGAATGATGGGCGGGGTTCTCGGCGGCGTGGTGGGCGCAGTCATCGCGCTCTTTTTCGGCGTCATCTATTTCATCTCGCTCTACGCGGTCGCCGAGTTGATTGACGTGACGCTCGCGCTCGAAGAGAATACACGCCTGACAGCAGAGCGAATCAAAGACCTCGCCAAGTCATAATCCTGATCTTCCAAATGCAAACGAGGACGGAACGCTTACTCCGTCCTCGTTTTATCATTCGCCAGTTGGGCAAGTAGCAACTCGACCGCTTCTTCGGGTCGGGAGACCACCTGAAGCAAATTCGTCTCCTCGGCGGTAACAGCAAGATGCTCGCGCCACGCGCCGAGCACCCGCCTCCACGCCTCTCCGACGAGGATAATCGGTTTGCGGTGCTGCGCGTCAATCCGCGCCAAATTCCACACCAGCGCGAGTTCCGCCAGCGTCCCCATACTTCCCTTCAGCACGATAAACCCATCCGCGCGCGCGTGCATCTCGCGGATGCGCGCGAACAGGTCTGCGCTGCATGTGATTTCGTCGAGGTACGGGTTCGGGTCGAGCCAGCCGAACTCGTTCGACAAGACGCCGATGACGTGCCCGCCGTGCTCCTTCGCGCCGCGCGCGGACGCCTCCATCGTACCTTGATAGCCGCCATTCATCACGGCGAAACCGCGCTGTGCCAGCAGCGCGCCGAGCGTATACGCTTCGGCGTACTCGGCGCTGTGCGGCTCGGCGCGCGAACCGCCAAACACCGCCGCCACGCGCCTAGTGTTCAACATCGGGCAACTCCTTCCCCTCCCCAGATGATTCGTCCAGAATCGGCTCGCCCATCGGCTTGAGGCTCTCACCTCCCAGAAACTCGGCGACGGCTTGTTGTAGCGCGCGCAAGGCGCGCTTGTCCACCCGCTCGCTGTAGCGCTCGGCAAAATCCACCGCCGCGTCTTCCAAATCCACATCCTTGTGTTGTTCGCGCAAGAAATAGTGATGGTCAGCGATCCAGAGATACAAGTCGGCTTCCGTGCGCTGCGGGAAATCCTTGAGAATGTTGTGTTCACGAATCGCTTGGATGACCGGGAGATACAGATTATCGTACCAACTGGCGACTGCCTCCTCGCACGGAATCGGGCGTTTCTTCTCGCTGCCGAGAAAGTAGCGATGGACGGCGATGTGTTCGAGCAAACGCGCGTATCCGCCCGGTTCGGAAAAGCGAATGTTCTGCTCTGGGCGAATCTTGTCCAGGTGCGTCTTTTCGATGAAATCGGCGTACTCGCCGACGATTTCCAGATCGCTGGCGAGCAGGTCGGGCGTGACCGGCACACGCGTCCGCACCTCGATCACTTCGGCTTCGATGAACTCTTGGCCCTTTTCGCGCGCGACACTGATGCGATGATGTCCATCGCGCACGAAATACACCTCGCCCACCTTGTACAGTTGCACAGGTGGAAGTTCCACCTCTTGGTACCAGGCCCGGTCAATATTGCGCCAGCGCGCCTTGGTGCGCGCGCTCGTGGGCAGGAACGCGCCATCGAAATCGTGGTAGCGCAGCGTCGCGCTGCCGATGATCTTGGCAATCGGCACGGTCTGGACACCGCGATAGTGCTCGCCGAACGTCCGCACCGAGTGCCGCACCCGGTCGAACGACACAAGTTCATTGGGGCGCTGGCGGAACAGGGCGAGGATTTCGCGCCAGAACGCCTTCCAGCGCGCCACGCTGAAATCGGTTTCGGTTTGCGTATCGAAAGGTTGAATCATTTCAGAATCGGAATATCCAGAATCTTGCTGCCGTACGTGTTGATGACGATAGTCTCGCCGCGCCGGGTCTCGATGGGCTCGCGATTGTCGTAGACGTGCTTGTGTCCGTGAATGTGATAGCGCGGCTGCCAGTGATCAATCAGCCACAGAAACGATTGAAAACCGCGATGCGCGTAATCACGCTCGTCGTGAATCCCTGCTGGAGGCGCATGCGTGAGCAACACATCGAGATAGCGACCGCGCCGCGCGCGGTTGAGGATTAACGCCGGTGCGAGCGCGGCGATTTTTGTGCGCATCTGGTTTTCGGTATATTGAAACGCGGGTTTGGTGTTGTAGCGCGGCGCGCCCTCCAGTCCCGCCAGCAGCAGACCTTTGTACTCCACGGCGCGTCCATCCAGATTCTCGCACCCTTCCGGATAGACGCCCTCGCCCCCTTCGCCGCCGTGATTCCCCATCACGTAGAAGAGCGGCACGTCCAGCATCGAAACGATGTACTCGAGGTAATGCGCCGGCAAGTCACCGGCGGAAAGCACCAACTCGACTCCGCGCGCGTACTCTCGAATCGCGGGACTGTAAATCCATTCGACGATCTTGTCGCTCACCGTCAGGACGCGCATCGCCAGCCTCTTACCGAAATGGCACCGGCACCACCTTCGCCGCGATCTCATCGAACAGTGTGCCGATTTCCGCGCGCACACGCGCGATCAAGTCGGATGCCGGGACGATGACGCCCTCGGCGCGGTCGCGCCGTTTCATTTCGACGCCGCTCGCGCGTAACGACTTGGCGCTCACCGTCAAGCGAATCGGCATCCCCATCAAATCCGCGTCCGCGAACTTGACCCCTGGACTTTCGGCGCGGTCATCGTACAATACTTCGATGCCGGCGTCACGCAGCGCGCGGTACATGCCCTCCGCCGCGTCCGCTACCCTCGCGTCCGCGCCGGCAAGCGCGATGAGATGCACCTGATACGGAGCGACTGTGATGGGCATCACCAAGCCTTTATCGTCGTGATGCTCCTCCGCAACGCACGCGAGCAAGCGCCCCGACCCGATGCCGTACGACCCCATCACGATCGGCTTTTCGGTGCCATCGGCGGCGAGGTACGTCGCGCCGATGGCGGCCGAGTAGCGCGTGCCGAGTTTGAAGATGTTGCCGACTTCGACGCCGCGCGCGGTGTAGAGCGGTTGTCCGCACTGAACACACGCGTCGCCGTCGCCGGCGGCGGCGATCTCCGCGACGAGGGAGGGCACATAGTCGCGCGGCGTGTTCGTGTTGAGCCAGTGATAGCCCTCTTCGTTCGCGCCGCCGACGAGATTGGGCGAAGCCGGCACCGCATCGTCTACGACGATGGTGACGTTCTTGAGACCGACGGGTGAGCCGTAGCCGGGGACCGCGCCGACAGCGCGAATTTCGTCGTCGGTTGCCGGGCGCAGCCAATCGGCGTGGAGCGCGTTGGCGAGTTTCGTCTCGTTCACTTCCATATCGCCGCGAATGACCACGAAGACGAATTCCTCGCGCGTGCCACTTTCCTCCTCGTGCCCGGCGAGCATAAAGACCGCTTTGGCGGTCTTGCGCTTGGGGACGCCGAGAAAGTTCGCGAGGTCTTCGATCGTCTTGCAGTTGGGCGTCGCGACCTTTTGGAGCGGCTGGAGCGGCTCGGGTGCGGCCGCCGGCTTGGCGAAGCGCGCGATCTGCCGATTGGCAGCGTAGCCGCAGTGGCGACACAGCACGAGCGTGTCTTCGCCGACCGGGGTGAGGTACATAAACTCGTGCGCCGCGCTCCCGCCCATCATTCCCACATCGGAGCCGACCGCGATCGCTGGAACGCCGCAGCGGTTGAAGATGTTAAAGTACGCCTGATAGTGCGCGCGATACTGTTGATCGAGGCCTGCCTCGTCCGCGTCGAGCGAGTACGAGTCTTTCATCGTGAACTCACGGACGCGAATCAAGCCAGCGCGTGGGCGCGGGTCGTCGCGGAATTTCGTTTGGATGTGATAGACCAGTTGTGGCAGTTGTCGGTACGAACGGATTTCGGTCTTGCACAAATCGGCGACCACTTCCTCGTGGGTCATCGCCAGCACCAGATCGCGGTCTTTGCGGTCTTTAAAGCGCGCCATCTCCGCGCCAATCGAGTACCAGCGGCCGGTGGCTTGCCAGACTTCGGCAGGGTGGACGACCGGCATCAACATTTCTTGTCCGCCGATGGCGTCCATTTCCTCGCGGATGATATTTTCGATTTTGGTCAGCGCGCGTTTGGCGAGCGGTAGAGCAGAGAACAAGCCCTGTCCCAGTTGGCGGATGTAGCCGGCGCGCAGGAGGAGTTGATGGCTGATGGCTTCGGTGCCGGCGGGGGCTTGGCGCAGTGTGGTGCCGAAATGGTGTGAGAGTCTCATAGGCAGCGTCTCCGTAAACAATCGCCCCGACCGGCGGCTTGGCGCGAGGTCAGGGCGTGCTTCATTGCATCGAACGAGAGTATACGCGCGGCGCGGCGAAAAGTCAAACGCGCTAGGGCGCGGGGGTGGCGGAGGGGATGGGTAAGCGCGTCGTCGGCGTGGGCGCGAGGGTAGGTTCGCCAGCGGCTGCACTGAAGACGACGCGCGTGGTCTTGACGTACCACTGGGTCACATTGTGGAACCGATCGCTTGGCGTGAGCATCGGAGCCGGGTGTACGTTGTTGACGCGCGCGTCGATGCCGTAGGTGTAGACCGGGTAATAGAGCAACAACGCCGGCACCAAATCGGTAAAGCGTTCCTGAAAGACGCGATACAGTTCGATGCGCTTGGCTAGGTCGTTCGTCCGGCGCGCGGCTTCAAGCGCTTCGCTCAAGTCGCGATCCTTGAGCCCGCTGTAATTTTGCCCCAAGTTCGATGCGCTGGGAATTTGCGACTCGTGCCAGTTCTCGTACTGATCCGGGTCGTTCGACAATGTGCGCCATTCGTACAAGACCGCATCGAACTGGCGCGGACGCAGAACATTCGGTACCAAAAGCGATGCCGGCACCGGTTGCACGGTGGCTTTGACGCCGATGGCTTGCCACCCTTGAGCGATTTCGTTTGCCAGTGCGACGCGCGTCGGTTCGTCTGGCGTCGTCAAGACGAATGACAAGACCGATTGCTCTTTCTCGCGAATGCCATCGTTGTTGTCATCGCGCCAGCCCGCGCCATCGAGCAGCGCGCGCGCCTTGTCCCTATCGAACGGAAAAGTCGGCAGCGCCGCCGCGTACGCCCAGCTCTTCGGTCCGATGGGGCTGGTAGCGAGGATACCTTGCCCCTGCAAATTGCCGATGAGTCGCTGGCGATCGATCGCGTACAGCAGTGCCTGCCGCACGGCTTTGTCCTGGAAGGCTGGCTTGGACAAGTTGAGGTAGATGAGCGAATAGCCAGCGATCTGCGCGGAGTAGAGTTTCAATCGGCTGATTTCGCGCGCCTTGGGGAGGTACGCGGGTAGAATCCGCCCGATCCCTTCGACTTCTTCGCGCAGATAGGCGGCGAAGACCGATTCGTAATCGGGATAAAAGCGCAGTTGGAGGCGCGCCAGATAGGGGCGCGTGCCGTAAAAGCGCGGATTCGCGTCGAGGGTGATGCGGCTCGTCGTCACTTCGGCGATCTGAAAGGGACCAGTGCCGATGGGATGACGATTGAAGGGACTCTGGAACAACTCGCCCGGCGGGACCTCTTCCAAAAGATGCGCGGGCAGAATGCCGATCGTGGTATAGTCGAGGAAGGGGGCATAGGGTTGTGTGAGTTGAAAGCGAATGGTGGTCGCGTTGGTGGCGGTGATGCTGACGGTGCGCCAGAACGCGCCGAGGTCGGGGGGCGCGTTGTACGCCGGGTCTTGGATCGCGTGTAGTGTGTAGAGCACATCGTCCGCTGTGAATGGCGCGCCATCGTGCCAGTAGACATCGGAGCGCAAGGTGAAGGTGTAGACCAAACCATCCGGCGAAATCGCCCAGTCTGTCGCGAGATCGGGCTGTACCTTCCCCCCCTCGCTACTACGGGTGAGACCGGTGAAGACCAGCGCGGCGATATCGCGATCCACGTCGTTGTACTGGCTAAAGATCGGGTTGATGGCGTTGGGGCGTCCGGCAATCCCTTCGATGTAGGTGCCACCCCAATCCGGTCGCGCCACAGAAGCGGTGTCCAGCGCCAGATAACCGAGCAGGACGCCGAGAAACGCGATCCCCACGAGGGCAATCAGCAATTGCCAGCGGATATGCTTCATGAACGAACCGCGCGCGGGCGCGCCCTAGGATGGGGTTCCCAGCATCGCGCTGAGCAGGGAGATGACGAGGAAGATCGCGGAGAGCGCGACCGTGACGTGAAAGAGGGTGCGTTCCAAGCCGCGACGCGTGCGCGCCACGCCTACCCCTCCGCCAAAGACGCCGCCGACATCTTCGCCTTTGACTTGAATGAGGATGATCACAATCAGCGTGATGGAAATGATGATCTGAATGAGGTTGAGATACAGACTCACGGGTATTATCCTTTGCAAGAGTGCACGCATTATAGCATTAGGGCGGACAATCGGCAAATTCGGTAGGCCGCACTTGATCCTTTTCGCCGCCCAGCGATTGGCGCATTGCCGCGATGTACTCTGGCGTCGTGCCGCAACAGCCACCGATAATCTTGGCGCCAGCGCGCACCCAGTCGCGCGCCAGCGTCGCGTAATGCATCGGCGGCACGGGGTAGACCGGCTTTCCTGCTTGCAGCATCGGTACGCCGGCGTTCGGCTTGGCGATGAGTGTGGCGCTGGCGGCTGCCTCGCGCATCTCGCGCAGAATCGCCGCCACATCCCAGGGACCGTGCCCGCAGTTGGCACCCATCGCCGCGACGTCCAGTTGCGCCAATTCTCGCGCGGCTTGCGCCGGCGTCACGCCGAGCAGGGTCTTGCCATTCGTATCGAACGACAGCGTGGCGAAGATGGGCAAGGGGGTTACGCCCCGCACACCCTGGATCGCCGCCTGCATTTCGCGCAAATCGCTCATAGATTCGATTTGCAGCAAATCAACGCCGCCTTCCGCGAGCGCGCTTGCCTGTTCGGCGAATTGGCTGACCGCTTCCGCGTACGTCACCGCGCCGAGTGCGAGTTGCAACCGCCCAAGCGGTCCGATGGAGCCGGCGACGAGCGCGCGTCCGCGCGCGGCTTCTCGGGCGAGTTGCACGGCGCGTTGGTTGATTTCCTTCGCGCGTGCGGCGAGCCCGGCCTCTTGCAAGCGCGCCGCTGTCGCCCCGAAGGTGCAGGTGAGGATGATTTGCGCACCCGCGTTGACGTACGCTTCGGCAGCAGCGAAGACGAGCGCGGGTTGTTCCAGCACCCACACTTCCGGCGCCGTGCCGAGCGGCAAACCGAGTTGTTGCAGAAACGTGCCGGTCGCGCCATCGGCGAGGATGGGGCGACGTTGGGTGAGCAGGTCTTGGAGCATCATCATCAAACTCGAAGGTCAGACATCGGATATCCGATTAGGGCGGAGGGCACACCCTCTCCCTTCATCTCTCGTGACAGTGACCGCATCCCACTCTGGGGTCGGCGACTGGGACGCGGTATTCGAGGCAGCCGGCTTCGACTTGGACTTGGCGTCGCAACCCAAAGAACGATTGGCTCACCCGCGCGCGCAAAGCGAGGTTGGGACACGCGTTCGCGCGCAAAATCTCTGGCACCGGGCAAGTGGCACAGAGCGCAGGCTGCCATTGCGCGGCGGCTGGGTTCGCTTCGAGCAAACGGCACACTTGCGTATCCCTACCGCGATAGTAATCGGCGTAGTAGAACTTGCACTCTTTGCCGGCGGGCGTTCGCATCTATTCCTCTTGAGCCTCGCGCTCGCCGGTGAGCCAGCGCGCGTCCACGTAGCGGGTAAACCCCATCGCTTGGAGATTCTTGACCGCGCGCTCGACCGCGCGCGCGTCGTCCGTTTCCCACACCTCTAGAAACGTCCCCGGCGCGGAGATCAACCGATAGCCGACGACCGGTTCCAAGCCGACCGCGCTGGCCGTCCTGCCCACACGAGAAATCAAGTCGCGCTGCTGGCTGGGTGACAGGGTATTCCATTCCTCTTTGTATCGCCCGATGACGATCAAGGCTGTCCGTTTGCTCATTGCCGATTTCTGGTTCGCGGAATGGCAACATTGTATCACAGCGCGCCCGATTCATCAAACCGACCGGGGGGAGCAGGCGTGCGTCACGTTCTTGCGTGACCCGCCGTCTCGGCGGCGCAGACCTATGTGTCTGCCCTGTCCCGCCGGGCGCACACACAGGTGCGCCCCTCCATCGTTCGCCGCGCTGACCTGAAATTTTGACGCACTCTCCTGCAGTGCCGCACCAGAGCCTCATGAGAGCGTTTTGCCTTGGGGACAAGATTCAAGTGAGGCAGTCTGCGCAGTCCTGCAAAATGAGCGAGTGAGACGCGACCGAGCGGATATCAAGCGCCAAGCACGCTCAAATTGCGGTCAAATTATGCCCACAGGTTTGTCCCCAGATCGAAACGCCACGCGACAGACAATTTAAGATAAGCAAACTATGCGGGTAGCACCACAGTAAATCGTGGAC
>DYLA01000126.1:1339-8631 GCA_020722265.1 Anaerolinea sp. | reverse complement strand
CAGGGGGCAAAGCCCCCTGAACCCCCATGTCCACGATTTACTGTGGTGCTACCAGAGTGTCCGGTTCAAGAAAAAATCGCTCGTCCCGCGCGACGAGAAACGTCGCGGCAGGGGCGAGCGATTGGACACCCGTGGTGCCACCCTGGTTAGACAAAACGAAAATCCCTATCGTGAAACGATAGGGATTCGCCAGTCTCACTCATTGCAAGCACGCGGTTGCCGAGTCAAGACCCTGCAACCTGAATGCTTTCAGCCGCGATAACGGGGGCGCTGTCCGGCGACGCGTACTAGGCAGTGACCTTTCCGCGTGCGACTCCCCGGTCCATTCGCCGCCGCTCGCCGCATCGCGCTCGCACCGCTTGCTGCGCGACTCTCTGCGCGTGAAACGACGGCTACTCGTCCGGTTCAACGTCTTTCGTTCGATGAGTTGGCGCTACTATACCACAGACGCGTCGGATTGTCAAACGCGATTCACTGGTGATTGCACATATCTGTTGCGCGGGCAGCCTGCCCGCTAGGCCCGCGAGCGAGCCGCTCGCCCCACATCGAGATGTGTACAATCACCAGCGGCCGGCGATTGCCTGTGACGCGCAACTGTGTTATACTTTTGCCGATGGCGCAAGTGGCAGCGTTAGACGAATTCATTCCCAACCGCGATCGGCGCGGGTTTTATCCGCTACGCGATTTTCTGCGCGCACCCCCCGTCAGCGTCGCCGCGCGCTACATCGAGATGCTCACCGCGCCGGGCGACCTCGTCCTCGATCCTTTCGGCGCAATGCCAACGGTCGCGCGCGCCGCGCACGGGCACGGTCGCCGCGCCATCGTCGTCGAAAGCAATCCGCTGTGGGCGTGGCTCGCGCGCGCGATGGCGTCGCTCCCGCCAGCGAGCGAGATTGACGCCGCCCTCGCGCGACTGGGGGATGCGCGCAAAGACGACGCCCCCTTGCGCGCGCACATCAATCAACTCTACACGACCACGTGCGCCGCGTGCGCCCAACCCACTCCCGCCGATTACTTTGTCCACGCGCGCGAGGGGGGACTGCTCGCGCGCCACTATACGTGCGCGCACTGCGGCGCGACGCGCGACGATCCCGCCACCGAAGACGATCTCCAACGACTCGCCTCCTTCAACCCGCGCGGGATGCATTATCATTTCGCGTTCGAGCGTGTGCTCCCAGCAGACAACCTCCATGCCGAGCGCATCCGCAAGATGCTCGACCTCTACACGCCGCGCAATCTCTACGCGCTCGTCACCCTCACCTCGAAAATAGATTCTCTCTTCCACGCGACGCGCGAGCAGAGCATCCTTCGCTTGCTCCTCCTGCACCTGCTCGAGCGGGGCGCGTCACTTTACCCGACGCCGGATGCCGCGCCGCAACTGCGTCCCCTCAAGCAGTTTGTCGAATTCAACTTGTGGCGCCAAGTCGAAATTGCCGCGCGCGCGCTGGGCAACGAGCCCACTGCGCTCGACCTTGCCGAATCGCCCGGCGAGGTCATCGCCGCACCCACGCCGCTCGCGTTCGTCGGACGCGGCAGCGCGCCCCGTCTTGCGCGCGAGATGCCGCGCGACTCGGTCGCGCTCGTGGTCACCACACCTCCCACGCGACGCGTCGCTCTCTGGGCGATGGCGTACTTTTGGGGCGCGTGGACACTCGGACGCGACCGCGTACAAACCCTCACGCCTTTCCTCGACCCCAAGAAAGACGCGACGTGGGAATGGCGCTGGTACTCCGACGGGCTGAACGAATCGGTAAGCGCGCTCGCAGCCATCACGCGCGCGGACGCGCGCTTGGTTTTCGTCTTCGCAGAATCGTGGCACCCGGTCATCGAGACGCTACTGCTGGCAGGCGCGCAGGCGGGGCTAGGGTTGGAAGCGTTCCTCTTTCAGCCACGTCTGGGCGATCTGCCGCGCCGCGAGTTCGAGGATATTCGAGGTGAATATCGCGTGGTATTCGCCCACCCGGCGCAGACCGACCGCGAACAGCGAACGCCGAACGCGGAGGCGCGCGCCACCCCGTTGGACGCGCGCCTCCGCACCGCTGCTTTCGCGGCAGCCAGCGAGATTCTCGCGCGGCGCGGTGAAGCGTTGGCATTCTCGTGGGTGCATCACGCCGCGTTCGCGCACCTCGCGCGCGCGGGCTTGCTCGCCGAGTCGCTCGCGACGATCAAAACCGCGCCCGGCCGTTTCATCCACAACGCAGCGATGGCGGGTCTCAGCGAGGGATACGCGCACGACTTTGATCACTATGCCAGCCCAACCCAATTCGTCTGGCTCCGACGCTCGCGCGAACTCGCTCCGCCCCTGATTGATCGCGTCGAAGCGTTCGTCCTCGACGCGCTCGCGCGCCCCATCGGGCGCGAGGAATTGCAAGACGCGGCGTATCGCACTTTTCCCGGCGACCTGACGCCAGAAGCCGGCGTGGTGGAGTTGTGCGCGGCAGCGTATGCGGAAGAGCGCGAAGGAACGTGGCATCTGCGCGCGTTCGACGCGGCGGAACGCGCCCACGCGCTCGACATTCTGGCGCGGCTGGGCAAACGACTGGGGTACACCGTGCCGGAGGTGGGGCAATACGTCGTCCCCAATCTCGATCTGGCATGGTTTGCCGATGGCGACCTCGCGCACGCGTTCGTGTGGCGCGACCGCGCCCGCTTTACCGATTTGGTGACGACACAAATCGCGCCGGCGCGCGGTTACCTCGTCATTCCCGAAACGCTCGTCGCGCTGTTGCGCGAGAAAATGCGTCGGCTCCCTCATCTCGCGGACGCGTTCCACGAAGCCGGTTGGGACTGTGTGCGCGTTCCATTCGTGGAGCGATGGCTAAACGCGGACAAAATCGAACCCAACGCACTCGCGTGGGTGGTCGGCTTGGACCCGCCGGCGGCGCAAGCGCGAGCGCAATTAGAGTTGTTGTGAACGAAACGCACACGCCTCGTCGTTTTCCGGTTCGCCGTACAATGGCGTTTGTGCTATAATCGGACACGTGCAGCCGCAGAGAACTGACCATCGCCGCAACGACGAATTGCGTCCGGTGAAAATCACGCCGGGCTATCTGGATTATCCCGCCGGCAGCGCGCTGATCGAAGCCGGCAAAACGCGCGTGCTCTGCGCGGTCAGCATCGAGCCGGGGGTGCCGCGCTGGCTCGAAGGACGCGGGCAAGGCTGGCTCACCGCCGAGTACGCGATGCTGCCGGCATCCACGCACACGCGGACCCGGCGCGAAACGACACCGAGCGCGCGGTCGCAGGAGATTCGCCGACTGGTGGGGCGCGCTCTGCGCGCGGCGGTGGATTTGCGACTCATCGGCGAGAACACGCTGACCGTAGACTGTGACGTGCTGCAAGCGGATGGTGGAACGCGCACGGCATCTATCACCGGCGCGTACGTCGCGCTCGTCCTCGCGCTGCGAAAGATGATCGCGAACCAAACCGCGTCGCCGCGCGCGCTCAAGACAGCCGTCGCGGCTGTCAGCGTCGGCATCGTCGGCGGCGAGGCACTGTTGGACTTGGACTATGCGGAGGATTCACGCGCGGAGGTGGATTTCAACGTCGTCATGACCGGCACGGGCAAGTTCGTCGAGGTGCAGGGGACGGCAGAGGGTGAGCCATTCGCGCGTGAGGCGATGGATCGCTTGGTGGATCTCGCGCGCGCGGGCATCAGTGAGTTGATGAGGATTCAGTCGTCAGTGATCACTAGACCGTAGAGGTGGAGGAAAGGTATGGGGAAAGGAGACAGAAGAACCAAACGCGGCAAAATCTGGCGCGGCTCGCACGGCAAGTCGCGACCGGGAAACAAAAAGAGAAAGTAGAGCCACTATGACATCAGCACGCGTGCGCGCCCTTGTCGGCAAACTGGAAAAAGGACGCGAAAAGACGAACGCGATTTTGGGCGCGCTGACGCCGGCGCAGTGGCAACAGATCGTCTACGAAGGACCGCCGGCGTGGACGGCGCGCGATCTGCTGGCGCATTTCGCCTCGGCGGAGCAAAGTTTGCTCGCGCTTGCCAAGAACGTCGCCGAAGGCGGCAGCGGCTTGCCGGAGGGGTTCGATTTCGACGCGTTCAACGCGCAGGAACAGGCGCGCCTACGCGAGCACTCGCCGCGCGAATTGCTGGCGATGCTGGACGCGGCGCGCCAAGCCACGCTAGACTGGACGCGCACGCTCGATGAGGAACACCTCGATCGCGTGGGACGCCATCCGGTCTTGGGCGATGTGTCGCTGGAGACGATGCTCGTCGCCATCTACGGGCATCAACTTTTGCATATGCGCGAATTGCAGGCGCAACTCAAGTTGGAGTAATCGCCCATGGCACTCGACTGGTGCCCGTTCGCGATACGGCGACCGATCACCGGCGAAAACTACACGGTCGGACGCGGTGGTCAGCGCGTTCGCGCCGTCGTCGTACATATCGCGGCGGGACCGCTCTCCGCTGTCTTTCCGACGTTCAACGATCCGACGCGCAAAGCATCGGCGCATTTCTGCGTCGGCAAAGATGGCACCATCGAACAGTACGTCTCGGTCAACGATACGGCGTATGCCAACGGTTTGGCGTGGAAAGACAATCAGTGGCACAACCCACGCGGCAAGCCGGTCAAACCGACATGGCAGGATCTGAGTCCACCGGTCAATCCGAATCTCTACACCCTCAGCATCGAACACGAAGGCTACCCGGCGGACCCGTGGACGCCGGCGATGTACGACGCGAACAATCGGTTGTTGTTGTGGCTGGCGGAGCAATTCGATCTCACCTATGTTCCGCACCGGACGCTCATCGGGCACTTGGAAATTGATCCGCTCGACAAAGCCGATTGTCCGGGTCCGCACGTCGAGTACGAACGGATGGCGCGCGATGTGACCGCGCTCGTCGCCGCGAAAAAACTCGCGTGGATGCCGATCAACACCGACGGCGCGCTCTACAAATTCGCCCAGGCGCACGCGCTCGGCTATCCGCAGACCGACGAGTTCGCGTTCGCGTTCGAGCAAGGGGTGTACCTCGCGCAGGTGTTCAACGGCGGCATCGTCTACGCGCCGAAGGGCGATTGGGCCAACACGCGCTGGATCGAAAAACCGCGCCCGTCCGCGCGCGGGTTCTTCGACTGGCTGGCGCGATTAGGAATCGGCGCACGGCGAACACCCGCCGCCGCACCTCGAGAGGAGGGAACTATGCAATTCGATCCGCGCTTGACCGATCTTGGAATCAGTGTGACGGAGAATCCTGGCGGGACGTGGGATTTGCGCGTGGCAAAATACCAAGATCCGAACGAATCGGGCGGCAAGCATCACATCTTTTTTACCGTGCTGGATGCGACGGGCAAACCGAACGCTGGCGTCACCTGCGTCGTGGATTGGGTTGGGCGCGAGCCGGGGGATGTGCCGACCGTTGTCGTGACCGATGCCCAGGGCGAAGCGAACGTACCGATCTTTGCGAATCTCAACACGACACTGAAGAATGGCCCGTACTTTGCTTACGTCGAAAGCGAGAGCAAAAGCGACGTGGTGCGGGGAATGGGGTTGCCGGAAAAGCATCACGTCAATTTTCTGCTGACGTTTGGCGCGGCAACCTCGTCCGTCACGCCGCAACCCCCGCCGTCGGGCACCATCGAAGACGCCGTGATCGCGGCAGCCAAGCAGCACGTTTGGATGCCGATCAACACCGACGCCGCGCTCTACAAATTCGCCCAGGCGAAGAACCTGGGCTATCCACAGACGGACGAATTCGAATTTCCGGTCGGTGCAGAGACGTACATCGGCCAGGTGTTCAATCTGGGCATCGTGTACGTGAAGAAAGGAGATTGGGGCAACGTCAGGTGGGTGAACAAACCCACGTCTTGATTCAAGCAGAAACCCGTTTTCCGTTCAAGGAAGACGGGTTTCTGATTTCATAGCCAATCCTTCCGCCACATCACCACGAGGACCAGCACCGACAAGACCGCGCAGATGACCAGAATGACATGGAAGGCATACTCCCAGTGCACTAGCGGCAAGAGGACGTTCATTCCAAAGAAACTGCTGATCATCGTAGGCACATTGACGACGATGGTGACGGCAGCCAGAAATTTCATCACCGTGTTCAAGTTGTTCGAGATGATCGAAGCGAACGCGTCCATCATCTGGCTGAGAATGTCGCTCGAAATGTTCGTCATTTCGATGGCTTGTTGGACTTCGGTCAGCACGTCATCGAGCAAATCCTGATCGTCGGGGTACTGCTGGAACAATTGACTTCGTTGCAGGTGTCCCAGCATCAACTCATTCGATTTGAGCGCGGTCTTGAAGTACACCAGACTTTTCTGACATTTGAGCAGTTCCATCAGTTCGACGTTTCGCAGCGAGTGTTGCAGCCGATCCTCCAGAGTGTCTACCGCTTTATTGATCTCGCGCAGATCGTTCAGATAACGACTGGCGGTGATGAGCAGCAAATGCAAAATGAACCGATTGCGTTTGGCGGTGGAAAGCGCGCGCACGCGTCCGGAAACAAGATTCTGGATCACACTCGTCTCGATTTTGCACACCGTCACGAGGTATCGGTCCGTCAGAATGATTCCCAGCGGCACGGCGATGTAGGGCACATCGGCCGTTTCGCCCTGAAAACTGGGGACGCGCAGAACGATGAGTGTCGCGCCGTTTTCCTTCTCGGTGCGCGGCATTTCGCCGAGGTCGAGCGGATAGGTGATGAAATCCTGCGGGACGCCCAACATCTCCTGCAGTTGGGTGATTTCCTCTGGGGATGGATCGAGCACATTGATCCAGCAGCCATTCACCGGTTGCTCGAGGGTGACGAGACCCGTTTCGTTGTTCTTGTAGATGGTGATCATGAGTCCACCTCGAATATGGAGTTGCGCGGCTCCGGCGGCAACTAGCCGCGAGGAGCGCGTACGAACCGGTGGACCTGGACTCGGGAACGCTGCTGAATCGTTGGGATGGGGAAAGCCGTACTGGAGGCAAAGAGCGACTTGCGCCGCGGGGAGAACGAAAACGATGCCGCGCCTGTCACGCCATCGAACGCCTCATCCACCCGGCGCGGCTGACGCCCGTGTGCCCTATCCCATCAGCACCCGAATCCAGACCGCGCCAGTTTGCATCTTCTTCCATTTAACTCCTCTCCTGGTTTAGAACAGTGTCATACTCTCCACGAACTCGTCGAGTGTCGGAGCAGAATCCGCCGATACCGGTCGGTCTCCGCTCGAACGCTGGGCTCTTCTTCGTCGCCTGGTGATTCCTTCTCGCGAGTCGTCTTCGATACGCCGCTACTCTAGTCGCTTTTGTAATTCTTGTCAACATTGAAGGGGCAGACCTGC
>DYLA01000126.1:0-1239 GCA_020722265.1 Anaerolinea sp. | reverse complement strand
ATCCGTCGCCGATTTTCATTTGCCGTCCTGCTGTCTCACTGCGCTTTGGGATACACCTGCGCGAACGCTCCTTCTCTCACCTGGAAGACATAGACGCGTTGCTCTTTCAAATCGCCGTTCGCGTCGTACGTCACCCTGCCCACCAGCGTGTTGAAATCGAGCGCGCGGATCGCGTCCGCGACGCGCGCCGCGTCGAAGGTGTTGGCTTTTTTCACCCCCTCTGCCAGCACCGCCAGCGCCGCATAGCCGGGGACGCTGTAGGTGTCCGGGTTGCGTGACTCGACGCGCTGATAGTCCTGCCACCACGTCTTGTCGCCGACGATCTTTGGATCGGGGGTGATCGCGCCGACGTACGTCCCTTCGCTCGCGGGCGCGGCTTCGTCCACGTACGTCGAATTGAAACAGCCGTCGGAGCAGATAAATTTCGCCGTAATGCCCGCGTCGCGCAGTTCGGGCAGCAAGACCATCCCTTCGGTTTCGTAGCCCGCGAGGAAAACGACATCGGGCTGGGCGTCTTTGATGGGCGCGATGAATTTCGCGTACGTCGTCTGCGCTTCGGGAATTTTCACCGTCGCGGCGGGCGTGACGCCGAGCGTTTTGAACGCGTTCGTGATCTGATCGCGCAAGCCGTTGCCGTACTCGTTGTCCGCGTGGACGACGACGATGCGCTTGCCACCAAGTTGCTCGACGATGAACCGCGCGAGCGCGGGACCTTGCGCGGCATCGGTCGCGTTGACACGGAAAAAGTTGCGATAGCCCTGCTGGGTGAGCGACACTTCGGACGCGGTGGGCGTGACGACGATGAGTGGCAGGTCTTTGTAGATGGGCATCGCCGCGAGCGTCTGCCCGCTGTTCAGGTGTCCGATGACCCCGATCACTTTTTTGCCTTGTTTGATCGCGTCCGCGATTTCCTTCGCTTTTTCCACCGCGACGTCCGAATCCGCCTGATCGTCCAGCGCGACGACCTTGACGGTGTAGCCAAGTAAGCCGCCTTGGCGATTGAGTTGATCCGCCATCGTGCGCGCGCCGCCGACGACGGTTTGCCCACCGTTCGCCTGCCAGCCGGAGAGCGGCGCGACGACGTAGAGGGTAACTTCACCTTTGCTCGGCGCAATCCCAGAGCAGGCGGCGAGTGCGAGGGTGAGTAGTAGGATTAGTTTCTTCATATTCCTCCGAAGGTGACGGGGTGGTAACGCTACATTCAATCGTGGAGACGTCAAAACTGGTGCACTTGATGCC
>DYLA01000125.1 GCA_020722265.1 Anaerolinea sp. | reverse complement strand
CCAAACACGCGGGTTACGGCAAGAATTGGCTCACGAAATTGAAATAGCCGCGCCGCCCGCCTTCCTTCTGCCACAACTCGATCGAACGGAGGACGCGCTGCAAACAAGCGATGATTTCGTCCAGCGTCTTGGGTGACGGCATATCGGGGGGAGGTTTGCCGTCCTCGGTCAAAATGATCGCGCGCCCGAGCCGCCATTCGCATATCATCTTGACATTTTCGTACGTTGTCTGCGCCAGTGGATTCAACTTGAGGGGTGGCGCCGCGCGCCCGCGCGCTTCGGCTTTGTACGTGCGAATGAGTGCGTTCATCGCGTCGCGCGCGTCCCAGTCCGTCATCTCGTCGCGGTCGCGGTACGTAAACGCCAGCGCGGTTTCGATGTTGTGCAGAACGTCTATGTATTTTTCTTCGAATGCTTTAGGCATCTCTCTTTCATCTTCCTTCGCTCCGCAAGCCGCTTTTCAAGACTTGGCAGTACGCTCTAACCCGCGCGGCGCGCAGAGCGCGCTTGTGCCCCAACAACCACTTGATACTTTCCTCCACGATTTGCAACGCGAACATCGCCAGCAGAAACGCGCGCAAGGTCTCTGCCGCGCGCGCGCCATAATACTTGCGGAAAAAGCGCACCTTGCTCGAATGAAAGTGAATGTCGCGCGCGGCGACCGCTTGCTCCGACGATTTCCCCTCGTAATGCGTCACCTGGGCGGTCGGCAGGTAGATGATTTGCCAGCCGGCGCGCTGGGTGCGGTAACACCAATCGAGTTCTTCCGAGTACATAAAGAACTGCTCGTCGAATCCGCCGACTTGCTCATACACTTGGCGTCGGACGAACATAGCCGCGCCGTTGACCCAATCCACCTCCTGCGTCTCGTCATCGCGCGTATCGAGCATATAATAGCGCGTGATGGCAGCGTGACGCGGAAACCACTGTTGCAATCGAGTGGATTCGAAGAACGCGGTCGCGAGTGTGGGAAAGCGTCGTCGTGACGACTGCGGCGAACCATCGCCATAGAACAAGCGCGGACCGATGATGCCGACGCGCGGATGCTGCTCGGCGTAAGCGAACAAGGTTTGCAGCGCGCCGGGGCCAAGTTCGGTATCGGGGTTGAGCAAAAAAAGATAACGCCCCTGCGCGATCGCAAGGGCTTGGTTATTGGCACGCGTAAAGCCGACGTTCGCCGGGTTAGCGATCACGCGCGCGGTCGGAAACTCCGCGCGCAGCATCTCCACCGTGCCGTCATTCGACGCGTTGTCTACCACCAGTATCTCAGTGTTCAGTCGGCGGCGTTCAGTAGGGGCGGGGTGATCCTCCGACTGACTGCTGACTATTGAATCCAGGCAGCGGCGCAGCAGGTCGCGCACATTCCAACTGACAATGAGAATCGAAACGTCCATAGCCGCGTCAATTCGTCCGCTCGATGACATAAGCCGCGAGGTCGGTCAGTGCGCGGCGATGTTCGTTATCGGGCAGAATTACCAGCGCCGCGCGCGCCGCCTCGACAAATCGCCGCGCCTCCGCTTGCGCCGCGCCAATCGCGGGCGAGGTGCGAATCGCGTTCACGAGCGCGTCCATGTCGCTTTGCAGGGATTCTTCCATCCGCGCCCCGCGCGGGTCTTGCTCGAGAAAATAAAACACCGGCAACGTGTAGGTACCTTGCCGCAGGTCGCTGCCGACCGGCTTGCCGAGTTCGCGTTCATCGGCAGTGAAATCGAGAATGTCGTCCGCGATCTGAAACGCCATGCCGAGGTTGTGTCCAAACGCTCTCAGCGCGGCGATCTCTTCTTCTGGCGCACCGCTGATCACCGCGCCCCCTTCGGTGCAAGCGATGAAGAGAGACGCCGTTTTGCTTTCGATGTGCCGATAATATTCCGCGCGATCGGGGGGCCACTGATTGACCGCGAAATCCTGACGAATCTCTCCTTCGCAAATCGCCATCAGCGTTCGCGCAAAGATTCGCATGGCGCGGAGATTATCTAGATTCGCCGCCGCCTCTGCCGCACGCGCCAGCAGAAAATCGCCCGCGAGAACTGTCGCCGCGATGCTCCAGCGCGAGTTGAGTGTTGGATTGCCGCGCCGCACCGGCGAGCGATCAATCAAATCATCGTGAATGAGCGTCGCCGCGTGCACGAGTTCCGTCGCCACCGCGAGGGTGAACGCTTTATCTTCGTCCGTCGGGTGAAATTTCGTCGAGAGAATGGCCAGCGCGGGACGAACTCGCTTGCCGCCGCTCGCGATCAACGCCTCGAAGACTTGCGCCAGCGGCGCGTATTCGACCTGGACGGCTTGGAACAGACGCCGTTCGACTTGGCGCAACTCGTTCTGAATTGGCGCTAGGATGGAATTGATACTCAAGAAATCCTCACTTGCCAGCTGGAAATCCGAATAGCCTTTCCAGATTATCTGTCGTGGTCTGCGCAACTGTCGCCGGCTCCAAACGTTTCAGTTCCGCAATCTTCGTGGCAACATGACGAACGTTTGCCGGCTCGTTCCGCCTACCGCGCAGGGGCGAAAGATACGGGGCATCTGTCTCGATGACGATGTAATCGAGCGGCAGCGCGGCGGCAATCGCCTGCAGGCGCGGTGCGTTCTTGAAGGTCACATTCCCAGCGAAGGAAATCAGATACCCTAGTGCGATTGCCTCGCGCGCCATCGCCAGATCGCCGGAAAAGCAGTGCAGGATCCCGCGCGGCTTGCCGCGCCGGCTCTGCAAAATCGCCCGCAGCGCCGCATGCGCGTCGCGATCGTGAATCACAACCGACTTGCCCAGTTCCTCCGCCAAATCGAGTTGCGCGCCCAAGCCGCGTTCTTGCATCGCGCGCGGGGCGCGGTCAGTGTAGTGAAAATCCAAGCCGATTTCGCCGATCCCGACGACCTTTCGATGCGCGGCGAGCGCGCGAATCTCCGCCCGCGCGTTGTCGTCGTACGCGGCGGCGTAGTGCGGGTGGATGCCAACGACGGCGTACACCGCGTCGTAGCGTTCCGCCAGCGCGACCGCCGCGCGACTCGATGCCACGTCCACGCCGGCGGTGAGGATCGCCGTCACGCCCGCCTCCTGCGCGCGGGCGATCACCGCGTCGAGGTCGCGCGCGAATCGTTCATCGTCGAGGTGGCAGTGCGCGTCAATCAAACTACCGCAGCCCCGCCAAGTTCAACCCGGCGTCCAAGAGGTCGTGGAGCTTGCCCTCGCGCGTCGTTTCGGCGTAAAAGCGCATAATCGGCTCGGTGCCGGAAAACCGGATGCACAGCCAGCCCCCATCGTCGAGCAGGTACTTGAAGCCATCGAGCGTATTGACGCCGGTCACCTTGAAGCCGGCGATTTCGCGCGGGGGCGCGCCTTGCAATCGCGCGACGATGGCACCGCGCTGTTCTTCCGGAAAGTTGGTGTCAATGCGCGCGTAATAATGTGGACCGACTAATTCGAAGAGATAGTCGAGCAACTGCGTTGGCGTCTTGCCGGTCTGCACGACGAAATCGAGCAGGTACAAGCCGGCGACGATGCCATCGCGTTCCGGAATGTGCCCCCGAAACGCGTAGCCGCCGGATTCCTCGCCGCCGATCAGCGCGTCGGTCTCCATCATCTTGGGCGCGACGTACTTGAAGCCGACGCCGGTTTCGTGCACCGGGACGTTGAAGCGTTTGCCGAGCGCGTCGAGCATCGAAGTGGTGTTGAGCGTCTTGACGATCGCGCCGCGCTGTCCACGCACTTGGAGCAGATACAAGGCGAGGAGGGCGTACATTTGCAATTGGTGGATGAACACGCCCTTTTCGGTCGAGCCGCCGATACGGTCTGCGTCGCCATCGGTCGCGATGCCGAGGTGCGCGTGTTCGCGCACGACGAGATCCATCAGCCCGTTGACGTTCGGCGGAATCGGCTCGGGGTGGTCCATTTCCGGGAACGCGGGGTTGTGCGCGTCATGAATCTCGACGACGCGCGTCGCGTGACCGGCGAGGATGCTCTTGAACCAACCCGCGCCCGCACCCCACATCGAATCAATCGCGACGGTCAGGCCGGCGCGGCGCAGCGGCTCGATGTTCACCAGCCGGTTGATTTGCGCGAGGAATGCCGGCTTGGGGTCGAAGACCTCGACGAGCCCAGCGGCGCGCGCCTCGTCGAAATTCATTCGCTTGACGCCGGCGGGGTCTGGAATCAACGCTTCGATTTGTTTCAGTCCCGCCGGTGCGATCGCGCCCGCGTAATCGGCGCGCACTTTGAAGCCATTCCACGTGGGCGGATTGTGACTCGCGGTGATGTTGATCGCGCCGTGCGCGCGCTTGTCGAGAATCGCGTACGAAATCACCGGCGTTGGCGTGGGGCGGTCTACGAGATACGTTTTGATGCCATGCGCGGCGAGGACTTCGACAACCGCTTTGGCAAAGTTATCGGATTGAAAGCGCGTGTCGTAGCCGACGACCAAGCCGCGCGTCGTTTGCTGCGTCGCTATCAAGTACTGCGCCATCCCGTGCGCGCAGCGGCGCACGCTTTCGAACGTGTAATCGTCGGCGATGATGCCGCGCCAACCGTCGGTACCGAAAATGATTTGTGGGGGCATAGGAACTCCAAAACCAAGATGCCCAATCAGCCCAAGGTCTCCAATCTCTCTGGCATCTCAAGGTCGTTGGGCACATTGGGTGCATTGATTTACGTGATTGTCTCCTGAATCACCGCCGCGAGGGCGTTCGCCTCGCGCTGGATGGCGTCCGCCTCTGTCCCTTCGATCATCACCCGCGCGAGGTTCTCCGTGCCGGAATAACGCAGCAGAATCCGCGCGTTCTCGCCGAGCGCGGCGCGTGCGCGCGCGAGTTGCTCTTGAATCGGCGGCAGTTCTTCGAGCGGCGGTTTGCGCGGCACGCGTACGTTTACCAGCACTTGCGGATAGCGCGTCATACACGCGGCGAGCGCGGAGAGGGGTTCGCCGCGTCGCGCCAGCACCTCTGCAAGTCGAATGACGGTGTACAGACCGTCGCCGGTGGTGTGTCCCCCGTCGAAGAAAATGATGTGGCCGGACTGTTCCCCACCGAGGATGCCGTTGCTCGCGCGCATCCGTTCAGCCACCCAGCGATCGCCAACAGGAGTGCGCTCCAACTTCAACCCGATTTGCGCGAGCGATTTTTCCAAGCCGATGTTCGCCATCACGGTCGAAACGACGGCACCGTTGCGAAGTTTGCCTTGCGCCGCGAAATCGTGCGCGAGGATGGCGAGGATGAAATCGCCGTCCACGACGTTGCCGCGTTCGTCCACCAAGACCGCGCGATCGCCATCGCCGTCGAACTGCACACCGAAATCCGCGTGCGCCCGCATAACCATCTCGCGCAGCGCGCGCGGTTCGAGCGCGTCGTAGCCGAGGTTGATGTTGATGCCATCGGGCTGATAATTCAGCGCGATCACTTCTGCGCCGAGGGCGCGCAGGGTCCGCGGCGCCAGGTCGAAGGTCGCCCCGTTGTTGCAATCCACCGCGACTCGCTTGCCGCGCAGAATCGGCTGACGCTGAACGGTCTCGAGCAAAAAGTCAACGTACGCGTCACTCTGCGCCGCGCCGTCAAGCCGCTGCCCGATAGAGCCGATGTGCGTGTGCGCGGGTTGGGTGCGTTCGGTTTGCGCCAGCGTCTCAATGCGATTTTCGGCATCGTCGGGAATCTTAAAGCCGTCCGCGCCAAAGATCTTGATGCCGTTGTAGTCGAACGGGTTGTGCGACGCCGAAATCGAAATGCCGCAGTGCGCGCCAAGTGCGCGCGTGAGAAACGCGATGGCTGGTGTCGTTAGCACGCCGAGATGGAGCGTATCGTATCCGTGCGCCATCAAGCCGGCGGCCAGTGCGTTTTCGATCATCGCGCCGGAGAGCCGTGTGTCGCGCCCGATGAGCGCGCGCGGGCGCGGACTTGTATGCCCCAGCGTCTCGGCGATGGCGCTGCCGAGCCGGGTGACGAATTCCGGTGTCAAGGGAAATTGATTCGCGATGCCGCGAATGCCATCGGTGCCAAAGAGTTTTTCCATATCACAAACGATGTTGCTTCTTCAGCGCATCCAAGTCCGCCTCGACCATCTTTTCGATCATCTGCTCGAAGGTCACGCTCGGCTGCCAACCGAGTTGCTCGCGCGCTTTGGTCGCGTCGCCGATGAGCAGGTCTACGTCCGCCGGGCGCAGATCTGCCGGATTGATGACGACGTAGCGTTCCCAATCCAAATCCACGCACTCGAACGCTACCCGGCATAGGTCGCGAACCGAATGGGTACGTCCGGTCGCCACGACGTAATCGTTCGGCGCGCCCTGTTGCAGCATCAACCACATCGCGCGCACATAATCGGGCGCCCAGCCCCAATCGCGTTTGGCGTCGAGGTTGCCCAGCGGCAACCGGTCCGCGAGGCCGAGCGCGATCTTGGCGGCGTGGTACGTGACTTTGTGCGTGACGAACTCCAAACCCCGGCGAGGCGATTCGTGGTTGAACAAGATGCCGGAGCAGGTGAAGAGATTGTACGACTCGCGATAGTTGACCGTGATCCAATGCCCGTACACTTTGGCGACGCCGTACGGGCTGCGCGGATAGAAGGATGTCTTTTCCGTCTGTGGCACTTGTTGCACTTTGCCAAACATTTCTGAGGACGACGCTTGGTAAAAGCGAATCGCCGGGTCTACGATGCGAATTGCTTCGAGCATCCGCGTCACGCCGAGCGCGGTGAACTCGCCGGTCAGCACCGGTTGCTTCCACGAGGTCGGCACGAACGATTGCGCGGCAAGGTTGTACACCTCGGCGGGGCGATGCTCGCGGAGGATGTCAATCAGCGAGACTTGGTCTAGCAAGTCGCCTTGCACGAGGGTGATTTTGTCTTGAATCTGCTGGATGCGTTCAAAGTTGATCGTCGAAGTGCGGCGCACCATTCCGATGACCTCGTATCCTTGTTCCAGCAAAAACTCGGCGAGGTAACTGCCATCTTGTCCGGTGATGCCGGTGATCAACGCGCGTCGGTTAGTCATTCGTTGCTCCAGTTAAAGTATCTGGTAGTCCCGTACACTTGGCACCCCCACCCGCGCCCTCCAATCATCGAGGATGTCGCGCAAACTTTGCTCCAACGGAATCGTCGGCGTCCAGCCGGTCTGGGCGCGAAATTTGGACGCGTCGCAGACGACCACCGGCGTATCGGAGGGGCGCAGGCGCGCCGGGTCTTGGGCCACACGAATCGGCACGCGGCTCTGTTGCAACAGCAAATCGAGCACGCGTTGAATCGAATGGGCGCGCCCGCTGCCGATGTTGTACACTTCGCCAGGCACGCCGTGTTCGAGCGCGAGAAAGTACGCGCGCGCCATATCGCGCACGTCGGTAAAATCGCGCTGCGCGGTCAGGTTGCCGACGTAGAGCACCGGCGCGCGCACGCCGGCTTCGATCTCCGCAATCTGCTTGGCAAAGTTCGATGTGACGAAGAGCGCGTTTTGTCGCGGACCGATGTGGTTGGACGGGCGCACGCGGACGACGCGCAAGTGGTGGCTGAGAAAGTACTGCAAGCCGAGAAAATCCTGCGCGATCTTGCTGACCGCGTAGGGGCTATCGGGTGCGAGCGGCACTTGCTCGTTGATCGGGAGATGCTGCGCGTCAACCCGTCCGTACTCGTCCATCGAACCGACGACGAGGATGCGCGCGTTGCCCCGCGCCCGCGCCGCCGCGTCGAGCACGTTCACTTGGGCGCGCAAGTTGATCTCGATGGTCTGCCAAGGGTCTTGCCAGGAGATCGGCGCGAAGGCTTGCCCGGCAAGATGGTAGATGCGGTCGGGCTGCGTCTGGGCGAGCAGTCGTTCGGCGAATGTGCGCGCGGTCAGATCGCCGGCGAAGAAGGTCACGCGATCGCCCAGATGCGCGAGGTTATCGGTCTCGCCGATGCCTACGCCAAACACCTGAATATCGGGTTGGGTGAGCAAGAAATCAGCCAGATGACTGCCGGCGAAGCCGTTCATCCCGGTAATCAGTGCACGCACGCGGTTCTCCTCGTTCGCAATGAATCGGGCGCATTATACCTTAACTTGGCTCGATTCGCAAAACAAAAATGCCGTTTGGGATCTGACCGCTTTGGGTTTATAATGCGGCGCGAGAGGAGCAAGTATGCAACCCAAGTTCTGCCCGGAGTGCGGCCACGCGCTCGAAATGCGCCCGGCTGACGATCAGCATCTCCGCCCGGTGTGCCCGGCGTGCGGCTGGGTCGTCTACCTCAATCCGCCGATTGCCGCTGGCGTGATCGCCACGCGCGCAGATGGCAAAATCGTCATGGTGTTGCGCGGCGAAAACCCGGGCAAAGGACTGTGGGGCTTGCCCGCCGGCTTTATGGAGATTGACGAGACGGTAGAGCAAGCCGCCCAACGCGAGTGTTTGGAGGAAACGGGTCTAGTCGTCGAACTGGATGAGTTATGGGGCGTGTGGTCGTATTATCACGCCAGGAAGCAAACCAGCGGGGTGTTGGTGCTGTACGCCGCGCGCGTCGTCGGCGGCGAGCCACACCCGGGGAGCGATTCGGTCGCGGTGCAATTCTTCGCGCCGGAGGAAGTCGCCTTGGACCAACTCGCGTTCTCGACGCATCGCGAGGCGTTGGAGCGATGGAGAAGAACTCATCAGTAAATCGTGGACATGGGGGTTCAGGGGGCTTTGCCCCCTGACGGGGGTGCG
>DYLA01000124.1:3044-8694 GCA_020722265.1 Anaerolinea sp. | reverse complement strand
GGCATCAAGTGCACCAGTTTTGACGTCTCCACGATTGAATGTAGCGTTACCCGCGATGCTACACTGTCCTCATTTGGCACGTTTGGTTCATTGGTTCATTGACTTGGAGTTTCAAATGTCCACCTTCCCCTTCACCCTCGCAGACCTGCGAAACCATTTCACCGAACTGGCGCCCGCCTCGTTCGTCGTTCACAACGACGCCGCGTTTTGGATGCAAGGCAAAGGGCTGGACAAGCGGCTCGTCGTTTTAGCGAACCGCAGCAATCCCGTGTTCGGCAAATTTCAAGGCGAGTCCTCGATTTTCAAAGATCACACCCTAAAAATCTGTCCGCTCAATCACGCCAACGCGCGCGCGCTGCGCTCGCGACTCGATTGGCTCAAGCCCACGCCTATCGGACTGGGCACTTCGGCGGGAATGGGCGACCGCTTGGGACTGGCGACGCCAGGACACGTACGCGCCATGCACGCCGTCGGCGGCAACCTCGTCCCCATCTTCGCGCAACAATCCATCCGCGAAATGCAGCGCACCAATCGCTCACCCGACGACGTGATGACCGACGCGACCTTCGGTGCGTTCGAAGGCGGCTGGCGCAAAGCAGTGGGCGCGGACGCCGATCACTTGAAAACGCCCGCCGACATTGACGCGTGCGTCGCGGCGGGCTATTCGTTCTTCACGATTGACCCTGGCGCGCACGTGGACAGCGCAGCGGACACCGCGCCGCCGCAGGTCATCACGTCCAAAGTGCTCGCGCTTCCCTGGGACGATCTGGAAAGTACCCCCGATGATTTGAACAAACGCTACGTCGGCAAAACGATTCAACTAGAGGATTGCGCCATCCCACTCGACGCGCTGGCAATGGCGCGCGCCGCCGCCAAGTACGGCCAAGCCATCGCACATGTCACGCGGATGTACCGCCACCTCGCCGCGCACAACATTCCATTCGAACTCGAAGTCTCGGTGGACGAGACCGAAACGCCGACGACGCACGCGGAACACATCTACCTCGCGAGCGAACTCAAACGACTCGGCGTCCAGTGGGTATCGCTCGCGCCGCGCTACATCGGACGATTCGAAAAAGGCACCGATTACATCGGCGATGTGGACGCGTTCGAAAAAGATCTCGCCGTGCACGCGCAAATCGCGCGCGTTTTCGGACCCTACAAATTGAGCATCCACTCGGGTTCGGACAAGTTCAGCATCTACCCGGCCGCCGTGCGACAGACGCGCGGCTTGGTGCATCTCAAGACGGCGGGCACCAGTTACCTCGAAGCGCTCCGCACGATTGCCGCGCTCGATGCCGCGCTCTTTCGCCGCATCTACGTTTTCGCGCGCGCGCGCTACGAGACCGATCGCGTCAGTTACCACGTCTCGGCGCACGTTGCGCGCGCCCCCGCGCCCGAATCGCTCACCGACGCCGAATTGCCCGCGCTCCTCGATCAATTCGACGCGCGCGAAATTCTGCACGTCACCTTCGGCTCGGTGCTGACGACAAAAAAATCGGACGGCGCGCCGCTCTTTTACGACGATTTCATCGCGCTCCTGCGTGCGCATCCCGACGCGTATGCGGCCAATCTGGAACAGCACTTGATCAAACACTTGACACCGTTTGCAAAAGTATGAAAAACTCCACCTGGAGGCACCGATGAACCTACAAGAACTCACCCACCACTATGATTTCACCGGCAAGACGATCGTCATCACGGGCGGCGCGGGAATTTTGGGCGGCGAGATCGCCTGCGCGCTCGTCGGTTGCAACGCCAACGTCGCGATCATTGATCGCGAGCCGTCCCTCGCGCAACGCTTCATCAAGCGACTCGAATCGCCCGTCGGGCGCGCCCTCATCGTGTACGGCGATGTGTTGGACGTGAACGTGCTGCGCCAGACTGCCGATCGCATCGTCCAAGAATTTGGGACGGTGGACGCGCTCATCAACGCGGCGGGCGGCAACAAGCCGCAAGCGACCACGAGCCAAGATTTAGCGTTCTTCGATCTGCCCACCGACGCGCTGCGTTTCGTTTTCGATTTGAACCTCCTCGGCACCATTTTGCCTTCGCAAGTGTTTGGAAGGATTTTCGCGCAAAAAGGGGAAGGCAACATCCTGAACATTTCCTCGATGAGCGCGTTTCGACCGTTGACGCGCGTCCCGGGTTACTCGTCCGCCAAAGCGGGCGTCAGCAATTTTACGCAATGGCTGGCTGTGCATCTAGCGCAAGAGTACTCGCCCAAGATTCGCGTGAACGCGATCGCGCCCGGCTTCTTCCTCACCGACCAAAACCGCTACCTGCTCACCGATGAAAAAACAGGGGCGCTCACCGAACGCGGCAAAGCGATTCTCGCGCATACGCCAATGAATCGCTTTGGCACACCCGAAGATTTGCTGGGGACGGTGTTGTGGCTGCTTTCCCCCCTGTCCGCGTTCGTCACGGGCGTCGTCGTTCCGATTGACGGCGGCTTTCAGGCGTTTAGCGGCGTCTAACAATTTCTGATCTTCCCATCGTCATGAGGTTCAGATGTTTGGCAAGGGTTCAACCACCACCACGATTACCGAAGCCGACGCGCGCGCGATCCTCGCGCAAGCGTTGGAACGCGTCGCGCTCGATGGCAAACGCGTGCTCGTCATCATCCCCGATAACACGCGCACCGCGCCCGTGCCGCTGCTGTTCCGCTTGCTGTACGAACAACTCGGCGCGCGCGTCGCGCGGCTCGATTACCTGATCGCGCTCGGCACGCATCCGCCAATGACGGACGACGCCATCGCGAAACTCGTCGGCACGACGCCAGCGGCGCGCGCCGTCCAGTACCCCAAGTCGCAAGTGTTCAATCACTTGTGGAACGATCCCAGCGCACTGACCACCCTCGGCACCATTCCGCGCGCGGAACTCGACGCCCTGACAGGCGGCTTGCTCGCGCAAGACGTACCCGTGCGTCTCAACAAACTCGTCCTCGCTTACGATCATCTCCTCATCGTGGGCCCCGTTTTCCCGCACGAGGTCGTCGGCTTTTCGGGCGGCGCGAAATACTTGTTCCCCGGCATCGCCGGCGCGGAGATCATTGACTTTACGCACTGGCTCGCCGCGCTCGTGACCAATCGCCAAACCATCGGCGTCAAAGAGACGGCAGTGCGTCGCGTGATTCATCGCGCCGCAGAATTTCTACCCAAGCCAATCACCTGCCTCGCGCTCGTGATGAAGGGGCAAGCGTTTCACGGCTTGTACATCGGCTCGCACCTTGACGCGTGGAGCGCGGCGGCAGACTTGAGCGCGCAGTTGAACATCGTTTGGGTGCAGCAGCCGTACACACGCGTACTTTCGATGCCATCGGAAATGTACGACGAGTTGTGGACCGCCGGCAAAGCGATGTACAAGACCGAACCCGCGATCGCGGACGGCGGCCAAGTCATCATCTACGCGCCGCATCTCAAAACGATTTCCGTCACGCACGGCCATTGGATCGAACGCATCGGCTATCACCCACTCGAATATTTCACCAAGCAACCCGATAAATTCGCTGATGTGCCGGGTTCGATCAAAGCGCACAGCACGCACGTCAAGGGGACGGGCACGTTCGATCCCCAGACCGGCGTCGAACTCCCGCGCATCAACGTCACGCTGGCGTCAGGAATTCCTGAAGAAGTTTGCAAGCGGATCAACCTAGGTTATCTCGATTACCACACAATCAATCCACAAGAATGGGAAAACCGCGAGCGCGAAGGGATTTTAGTTGTGCATCACGCAGGAGAAATGCTTTATCGAGTGAAAGACCTGTAGAACAGGCAGGGGGAGGCGGTAGGCAGGAGGCAGTTCCTCGCCCGCCTACTGCCAACTGCCTCCCGCCCACTTGAAACAAGGAGCGTATGCAATCATCAGAGATCACCTTGCCCGCCGACCGCTACTTTGGTCCCGACGCGCGGCAAAAGGAAATCGCGCGAGAGTTGTACGCGCAGGTGCAAGACCTGCCGCTGATTTGTCCGCACGGTCACGTTGACCCGCGTATGTTCGCCGATCCAAACTATTCATTCGGTTCGCCTGCGGATTTGCTCATCATTCCCGATCACTATGTTTTTCGGATGTTGTACTCGCAAGGCATCGCGCTCGAACAACTCGGCGTGCCGCGCGTGGACGGCGGCGCAACCGAACGCGATCATCGCAAAATCTGGCAGACGTTTGCGGACAACTTTTATCTTTTTCGCGGCACCCCCACCGGCGTGTGGCTGGCGTACGAATTGTGCGTCGTGTTCGGCATCACGCGGCAACTGACGCACGAGACCGCCCAAACCATCTACGACGAGATTGCCGCGAAACTCGCCACGCCCGAATTCCGCCCGCGCGCGCTGTACGAACGATTCAACATTGAAGTCCTCGCAACGACCGATGCGGCAACCGATCCGCTCGAGGCGCATCGCGCGCTCCGCGCCTCGGACTGGCGCGCGCGCATCATCCCCACGTTTCGACCCGATGGCGTCGTCAATCTCGACGCGCCGAATTGGCGCGAGAACCTCGACGCGCTCAGCCGCGTCAGCAAAATTTCCATCACCAATCTCCAATCGTTCATCGCCGCGCTCGAAAATCGTCGCGCCTATTTCAAACAACTCGGCGCTACAGCCACCGATCACGCCGCGCTCACACCGTACACGAACGAATTGAGCGCGCACGCGGCGGATGCGATCTTCCAGCGCGCGTTGCGCGGGCAAGCCTCGGCGGACGATGCGCGCGCGTTCACAGGGTTTATGCTGCTGGAGATGGCGCGGATGAGTATCGAAGATGGCCTCGTGATGCAGTTGCATCCCGGCTCGCTCCGCAATCACAACGACAGCCTCTTCCAACGCTTTGGCTCGGACAAGGGCGGCGACATTCCGACGGCGACCGAATACACGCGCAACCTGCGCCCGCTCCTCAACCGCTACGGCAACGATCCGCGCCTCACCCTCATCCTCTTCACACTCGACGAGACGACGTACGCGCGCGAACTCGCTCCGCTGGCGGGCCATTACCCTGCTGTCAAGTTGGGTCCCCCGTGGTGGTTTCACGATAGCCTGAACGGGATGGCGCGCTTTTTCGATCAAGTGATGGAGACCGCGGGAATCTACAACACGGTGGGTTTCAACGACGACACGCGCGCGTTCCCCTCGATTCCGGCGCGGCACGACGTCTGGCGGCGCGCGAGCGTCAACTGGCTCGCAGGACTCGTCGCGCGCGGCATCCTTAGCCTCCGCGAGGCGGAGGAGATGGCGTGCGCGCTCGCGTACGATCTGGCCAAGCGCGCGTATCGGCTCTAGAAAAAATCTCCTGCCGGGTCTAGACCCGGCGGGAGATTGGTTCTCATCTCAACCACCGCGCGGCAGCTTTGGCGTGGTATGTTAGGATGATGTCCGCGCCGGCGCGTTTGATCGCGGTGAGAATTTCCAGAACGATTCTCTTTTCGTCGAGCCAGCCGTTGCGCGCGGCGGCTTGCACCATCGCATACTCACCGCTAACATTGTACGCCGCGATCGGCAAATCGAAGGCGCAACCACACGCGCCGTCGCGTCTTGGGATCGTGATAGCGAGCGGCGATCTCCGCGCGCGCGCGTCAGCTATTCGACGTAGACACCCCACTCGTCGCCAAATTGTTTTTCCAGTTGACCGCGCAAGTGCGCGGCGAGGGCGGGCA
>DYLA01000124.1:0-2944 GCA_020722265.1 Anaerolinea sp. | reverse complement strand
ACGCCGCGTCGCAGCAACGCGAGAACGTGGGTAACCGAATGGAAATCTGGAAACGTAATCTCTACATTATGTGGATTGCCGAGTTTATCGCCATCATCGGTTTTGGGGTTATTCTTCCCTTCATTCCGTACTTTGTCCAGGAACTCGGTGTGACCGACAAGGCGCAGGTCAAGTTCTTTGCTGGCTTGGCGATCGCGCTTGCGCCTTTGACGATGGCATTGTTCGCGCCGATTTGGGGGGCGCTGGCGGATCGGCTTGGGCGAAAGGTGATGGTGGAACGGGCGATGTTTGGCGGCGCGCTCATCTTTTTCGCGACGGCATTCGTGGGGGACATTTACATGTTTCTGTTCCTGCGCGCGTTGCAAGGATGTTTTACCGGCACGGTAGCGGCGGCGAACACGCTAGTCGCCAGTTCCGCCCCGCGCGAGCGGGCAGGGTACGCCCAGGGGACATTGCAAGTTTCGGTCTATCTGGGGACGCTGTTGGGCCCAACAATCGGGGGTGTGGTGGGAGACCTGTGGGGGTATCGCACCGCTTTTCTGGTGACCAGCGCGCTGCTCCTGCTAGGCGGTGTTCTGGTTCTCTGGGTCGAAGAGCATTTCGTGCCGATAACGCGTGAGCGTGCGATGGGTGGCTTGCCGAGTGATCTGCGTGTGATTCTGGGGATGTCGTCGCTGGTTACGGTTTTTGGACTGCGCGTAATCTCGCGGCTGGGGGATCGCATCCTCAGTCCGATTTTGCCGTTGTTCGTACAGTCCCTGTCGCCGGCGGGCGCACGGGTCGCATCTACGACTGGGATCATTCTCGGTGCGAGCGCGTTGATGAGCGCGATCGGTGCGATCGTTCTGGGACGCGCCAGCGATCGTTTAGGGGCGCGGTCGGTCTTGTTCTTCTGCGCGCTGGCGTCTGCCGGCTTGTATGCGCTGCAATTCTTCGTCACGGACACGCGGCAACTGCTGCTGGGGCAGTCGCTCGTCGGTTTTGTGCTGGGCGGAACGCTTACTTCGTTGAGCGCGATGCTGGCGAAACTCTCGCCGGAGGGTCGCCAGGGAGCCGTGTACGGGCTCGATGCGAGCGCGATGTCTATCGCCAATTTCCTGGGACCATTGGCGGGTGCCGGGATCGCTATCGTCTTTGGGCTGCCGTCTGGCTTTTTGTTTGCGGCAGCGGTCTTGGGGTTGACGGGGGTTCTGGTAGCGCGTTGGCTGCCAAACTAGGCTACAGCGCGAGTCTCAAGGACAAGGCAAAATGTGCCGCTTGACAAAAGGTCGAACTCCAAGCCTGAAGTTCGACCTCTTGTGGTTGTGCCCCCAAGGGAATTCGAATCCCTGTCTTGGCCTTGAAAGGGCCACGTCCTAGTCCACTAGACGATGGGGGCGCGTGGACGATTGATATTTTACCGATTGCGCGGGAATTGTCAAATGGCGCGGAGTGCGATTCGATGTTACGGCGCGAGTGAAGTATGATGGGTAATCAAAATCTCTGATGGCGCGGAGGCAATGGTGACGGACACGACACATTACGATTTCGACCGGTGGATTGATCGTCGCGCAAGCGACTCGATCAAATGGGCATTCAACGAACAACTCTTCGGCGACGATGACGTCATTTCGATGTGGATTGCCGATATGGATTTTGCAATTCCAGAGCCGGTGAGCCGCGCTATCCAACAACGCGCCGCCCATCCGATTTACGGTTACCCGATGTGCGCGCCCACGTACTCCGACGCGCTCATCGCTTGGTGGCGGCGGAGGCACCACTGGGAGATTCAAAAAGAGTGGCTGACGTACAACCCTGGCGTCATCCCCGCGTTGGTCGTGGCAATTTTGGCGTTCACACAACCGGGCGACAAAATCGTCATTCAACCGCCGGTTTATCCGCCGTTTTTCAACATAGTCAAGCACAACGGCCGCCAGATTGTCGAGAACGCGCTGCGCGTCGAGAACGGTCGCTATCAAATGGATTTTGCCGACCTTGAAAAGCGACTCGATAGTCGAACCAAGATGCTGATTCTGTGCAACCCACACAACCCGGTCGGGCGCGTCTGGACACGGGCGGAACTCACGCGTCTCGGCGAAATCTGTCTCGCCAAGCACATCATCATCGTCTCTGACGAAATTCACGCGGACATCGTGTACCCCTGGGCGAAGCACGTGCCCATCGCTTCGATTTCCGACGCCTTCGCGCAAAACACGATCACTTGCCTCGCGCCGAGCAAGACGTTCAATCTCGCCGGGTTGTACGCTTCGGCGACGATCATTCCCAATCCGCGTTGGCAGGCGCAGTTCAACCACACGCTCGAAAGCCTCGCACACAAGTCCATCAATGTGTTGGGCATCGTCGCGCTCGAAGCAGCCTACCGCTGCGGCGAAGCGTGGCTCGATCAGTTGCTCGACTATTTGCGCGGCAACCTCGACTTGGCGATGGAGTACATCGCCGCGCGGATTCCAGAGATCCAAGTCATCAGACCGGAAGGAACCTATCTGCTCTGGCTCGATTGTCGCGCCCTTGGGCTGGCCCCAGTCGCACTCAAAGAGTTTATGCTGAAGCAAGCGCGCGTCGCGCTGAACGATGGTCCCACCTTCGGCACGCAGGGCGAGGGGTTTCAGCGGATGAACATTGCTTGCCCGCGCACGGTGCTGGCAGAGGCTTTGCGTCGAATTGAGGCGGCAGTCAACACCCTCCGACCTTTGCGCTATTCCTCTCCGACGATTTTGAACTCGCGTGAAGCAGCGAGGTTGTCGGACGACGGTGGCAAATAGTACTGCTGCGGCGTCAAGCCATACGGCGCGGGCGGTGCCTGCGGCGGCGCAAAGATGATCATCGGTTGCTGTGCCGCGTACCGCTGCGTCCCGTAGTCATACTCGATCTCGCGCGGCGCCTCGCGCGCTCCCCAGTGATGGCTCGCCGCGATCACCAAGCCAAGACTCACCGGAATCGTCGC
>DYLA01000123.1 GCA_020722265.1 Anaerolinea sp. | reverse complement strand
ACGTTGGTGAACAAGTTCATAGGCAACTCTCTCGATATGCCGCACTTGCAAGACCTCCCATTTTCTCTATAATCCACAACGAAAGTCGAGCGAAAGGAGCGGGATGATTCTCGAAACCCTCGTGGTCGGACCTCTGGCAGTCAACTGCTACATCGTCGGCGATGAACAGACGCGCGAGGTGCTGGTGATTGACCCGGGAGGCAATGCGCGCGACCTCCTCGATGTGCTGCGGCGTCACCGCCTCCACGTGGTGGCAATCGTCAACACGCACGCGCATTTCGACCATCTCTTTGCGCTGAACGAGGTGCGCGCGGCAACCGGCGCGCCGTTCTGGCTCCACGCGGACGACGCGCCCATCCTCGCGGCGGCACAGGCAAGCGGCGCGTTGTGGGGAATGTACGTCGCGCAGCCCGCGCCCGCCGATGGCTGGCTGAAGGAGGGGGACGAAGTGCGCGCGGGCGCCGTGACGTTCCGTGTGCTGCACACGCCGGGACACTCGCCCGGCGGCATCTGCCTCCTGAGCGACCAAGTCGTTTTCACCGGCGATACGCTCTTCCAGTTTGGCATTGGGCGCACCGATTTTCCCGGCGGCGACTACGCCACCCTACTGCGTTCGATTCGCGACAAGTTGCTGACGCTGCCGGACGATACGATCGTCTACCCCGGCCACGGCGACGCGACGACGATTGGCGCGGAGCGGCAGGGGAACCCCTTCCTTCGCCCGCTAGTGACCGGACAGTGGCAGGTGTAACCCGTATGATCTTGAAGAATCTATTGCGGCGCAAGACGCGCACCCTGCTGACCTTGCTTGGCATCGCGATTGGCGTAGCCGGCGTGGTCGCGCTCGGTGCCATTGCGGAAGGATATATCAATACCTACACGACCGTCCTGACCTCCAGCGGAGCGGACGTGATTCTCGCCCAGGGAGACGCGGTGGATTTGCTACTCTCCGCTGTCGAGGACAATGTTCTGCCGGTTGTGCAGAACACGCCGGGAGTGAAACAGGTCGCCGGCATTCTGTGGGGCATCTTCACGACGGAGGACATACCATACTTTTTCGTCATCGGATTGGATCCCAAAGAATTCGCGGTGCGGCATTTCCGCGTGGTGGAAGGATCGCCTATCGCCAGTCCGCGCCAGATGCTGATGGGACGCGCGGCAGCCAAAGCGCTGGGGAAAAAGATCGGCGAGAATTTCAAGATTCACGAGGTCTCGTACCGCATCGTCGGCCTCTACGAAACCGGCCAAGCCATAGAGGAAATGGGCGCGGTAATCACGCTCAAAGAGGCGCAGGAGGTGTTCAAAAAGCCGCGCCAGGTGACGTACTATCAGATTCAAGTGACGCGCCCAGAAATGACCGATGCGGTCATCCAAGCACTCAAGCGACATCTGCCGAAACTCGCCGCCTCACGCTCGGCGAATTATATGGACGACCAGCAGACGACGATGATGTTGCGTGCGATGAGTTGGGTCATCAGTCTGCTCGCGCTCCTCGCCGGCGGCTTGGTGATGATGAACACGATGCTGATGAGCGTATTCGAACGAACGCGCGAAATCGGTGTCTTGCGCGCGGTCGGCTGGAGCAGCGGACGCGTCTTGCGAATGATCCTCGGCGAAGCAGTCGCGCTGAGTATCGCCGGCGGCATCGTGGGATTCGGCATCGGCGCGCTGCTCGTGCTGTGGTTGAATCAGATTCCTGCGATTCTTGGAATGCTGGAGAACACCCTTTCGTTCAACCTGTTCCTCCAAGCGATGGTCGTCGCATTGATTCTTGGCGGAGTGGGCGGCGCGTATCCCGCCCGGCGCGCCGCGCGTTTGCAACCAGTAGAAGCCATGCGGTACGAGGGGGGTAGTCCAAGTCCCAGGTCTCACAAGGCACAAGCGCAATTCTCGCTCCAGTTGCCCCTCTTCACCTCCCTCAGTCCCGCGCTCCGCAACATCTTTCGTCAGCGGACGCGCACGATTCTCACCGCGCTCGCGATCGGAGTGGGAGTCGGATTGGTCGTCGCGTTGGGTGGAATGGCGGACGGATTTTCGGCACAACTTTCGGAGATGGGAGTGAAAAGCGGCGAACTAACGGTGACGGAAGCCAAAGCGTCGGACATGGGGCTGGCAGCGATCGACGCGAAGATTGGGCGCTGGATCGCGGCTCTGCCGGCGGTGCAAAGTGTTTCGGGTTTGTTGCTCAATGTCGCGCAGGTGCCGGGGACGCCATACTTTCTGGTGCTGGGGATTGACCCGTCCAGTTATGCCCTCCGGCACTTTGCCATCACGGAAGGAACGTACATTCGCGGTCCGCGCGAAATGATGCTGGGCAAAATGACCGCCCAGAACTACAAAAAGCGGGTAGGCAACACCTTGCAGGTTTCGGGCGTTACCTACCGCGTGGTCGGCATTTACGAAACAGGTGTTGGCTACGAAGACGGCGCGAGTGTGATCGCGCTGAGCGAAGCGCAAGCCCTGTTCAAGAAACCGAATCAGGTCTCGTTCTATTTTGTGAAACTGCGCGACCCATCGCAAGCGGATGTGGTGCGTCAACAGGTGGAGGCGCGCTGGAAGCAGGTCAGCGTGAGCAAGTCCACCGAGTACGCGGAGAAAATGAATGACATTCAAGTATTCCGCACGATGGCAGCGGCGCTCTCGTTTCTCTCGGTTGTGATCGGCGGCGTGGGCATTATGAACGCGATGTTGATGAGCGTGTTCGAGCGGACGCGCGAAATCGGCACGCTGCGCGCGCTGGGTTGGCGGCGGCGGCGCGTGATCGCGATGATCGTACGCGAGTCGCTCGCGCTGAGTCTGGTGAGCGGACTGGCGGGAATCGGAATGGGTGTGGGAGTGGGTTGGCTGGTGACGCTAGAGCCGACGATGGGCGTGTATCTTCAGGGCGAGTACTCGTTGCGCTTGTTTGCACAAGCGATGGTGGTTGCGCTCGTCTTGGGCGGCCTCGGCGCGCTGTACCCGGCGTGGCGCGCGGCAAATCTTTCACCCGCCGAGGCGTTGCGGTACGAATGAGGCGAGGAGGAAAACAATGACCCTACGAAACATCATCATCGGTCTGGTCGGGCTCCTGATTCTCGGCGCGATGTTTCTTGCGGCTGGCGGCAGCAATCTGCTAACCCCCAAGCCCACACCGACGCCGCTCGCCGCGCTCGCGGATTGGGAATCGCTCATCACGGCGTCCGGTACACTCGTGCCGGTCAAGCGCGCGAACCTCGCCTTTCCGATTCCCGGCCGCGTCGCGCGTATCCCTGTGCAGGTCGGCGACACGGTCAAGGCAGGCGCGGTGCTGGCGCGTCTCGACGCGGCAGAACTCGACGCGGCGGTCGCGCAGGCGCGCGCGGCGGTCGCGCTCGCCCAAGCGAACCTCGCTCAGTTGCGCGCCGGCGCGAGCAAAGAAGAGATCGCGGCGGCGGAGGCAAATCTCAACACAGCACGCGCACAGTTGGCAAAGGTGCGCGCCGGCGCGACCCCGGAAGAAATCGCCATAGCGAAAGCGAGTCTCGACCGCGCCGCCGCCGCGCTCCAAGACGCGCAGGCCGAGTACGACAAGGTGAAGGATGACCCTGCCGTCGGAATGTATCCGCAGAGCGCGGCGCTCCAAGCCGCGACGGAACAGTACCGCATCGCCCAGGCGCGCTACCAGCAGGTGCTCAAGGGCGCAACCGCCGAGGACCTCCGCATCGCCGAGAGCGCGGTGGCTGTTGCGCAGGCGAATCTCGATCGCGTCAAAGCCAAGGCACGCCCGGAAGAAATCGCGGCAGCCGAAGCGCGCTTGAATCAGGCACAAGCCACGCTGCGACAAGCCCAAGCCGCGCTCGCCAATGCGACCCTGCACGCGCCGTTCGCAGGCACCGTCGCCGCCATCAGCGTGCGCGAGGGTGAGACGGTCTCGCCGGGCATCGCCATCCTCGCGCTCGGCGATTTGAGCCATCTCCGCTTGGAGACCGACGATTTGAGCGAGACGAATATCGCGCGCGTCCAACTGAATCAGGTGGTCTCCGTGACCTTCGAGGCGTTGCCCGGCAAAACGTTCCAGGGCAAGGTCACACACATCGCGCCGATGGCTACCGCCAAGAGCGGAGGAACGAACTATACGATTCACGTGGAACTGGAACAACTCGACCCGGCGTTGCGGTGGGGGATGACCGGGCATATCGAGATCAACACAAAGTAGCGGGCAGAGAGGCTGATGGAAAAGGAAAAGAGAATCGTTGTCGAGACGATCAACCTAACCAAAATCTACGGCGATGGGGTTGGCGTGCGCGCGCTCGACGGCGTGAGTCTTACGCTCTACGCGGGCGAGTTTGTCGCGGTGATGGGACCTTCGGGCAGCGGCAAAAGCACGCTCCTGAACATCCTGGGCGCGCTCGATCTGCCGACCAGCGGCGTGTGCAAGGTGAACGGTCAAGATTTGGCAAAGGTCAAAGACCTGGACCGGTTTCGCTCCAAGACAGTGGGTTTTGTCTTTCAGTTGCACAACTTGATTCCGACGCTCACCTCTATCGAGAACGTCGAGGTGCCGCTGCAAGAGGAAAGCATGAGCAACCGCGCGCGGCGTGAACGCGCCGAGCAGTTGTTGGGACTGGTTGGCTTGAGCCCGCGTGTGCATTTTCTGCCCGGGCAGTTATCGGGCGGCGAGCGCCAGCGCGTCGCGATTGCGCGCGCGCTGGCGAATCATCCCGCGATCATTCTCGCCGACGAACCGACTGGCAATCTCGACAGCAAAAGTACCGCCGAGATTATGGACTTGCTCCGGCAACTCAATCGAGAGCAGGGCACCACGTTCATCGTCGTCACACACAACCTGGCGGTGGCGCGCGCGGCCAATCGCATCGTCACGCTGCGCGATGGGCGCGTGTTGCGCGATGAACGGGTGGACAACGCCTATCTGGTTGACCTCAAAGAGTTCAAGGAAAGCACGCTGGGGCACGCGATTCTGGATGGGAACGTGCCGCCGGAGTTGCATGCCATCGGCTTGGATAAGGTGGCGGAGCAGGTGAAAGCGGTACTGGAAAAAGTTTGAGCCTTGGCTGGTCGAATAGTTGCATCGTTGACGCGCTCCAAGAATTCTTGGAGCGCGTTCTTACTCTTATCTTAACTGCTAACTCGAAACCTGTGTTATAATGCGCACGCCAGGAACTCGAATGTCACCCGCCCTCTGCATCCGTCTCAAAGCATTTCTCGCGATCTTGTTTTGGGGCGCATCGTTCATCGCGACGAAAATCGCCTTGCGCGAGGCGCACCCCGCGACGATCATTCTCCTGCGCTTTGCGCTTGGCGCCGCGATTCTCTGGCTTGCGATTTGGCGCGGGCGAATGTTCCAGCGTGTCAACCGACGCGATCTGATTTATCTCGCACTCCTGGGGTTCATCGCCGTACCGCTGCATCAAGCCCTCCAAGCGTTGGGATTGCTCTACACGACCGCGACGAGTATGGGCTGGATTGTCGCGCTCATTCCGGTTTTCACCGCGCTGCTCGCGTGGCGTTTCCTCGGCGAGCCGATGACCGCGCGCAAAGTGATCGGATCGGCGCTGGCGTTTGGCGGCGCGGTCTTCGTCGTCACGCGCGGCGCGCTCTCGCTCGATACATTGCGCTTGAGTACGCTCGGCGACGCGCTCGCGGTGGCGAGCGCACTGAACTGGGCGATCTTCCAAGTCGCGAGCAAGCCGATTTTGCGTCGTCTGCAACCGATGCTGGCGATGGCGTACTTGATGCTGCTCGGCGGCGTCGTGATCGTGCCATTCGCGTTCTGGCAAACGCTGAACGATTTGCCGCGCCTCTCGCTCGATGGCTGGCTGGCGATTTCGTTCTTGGGAATCTTTTGTTCTGGCGTCGGCTACTTGGTGTGGTACGACGCGTTGTCGAAAATAGACGCGTCGCAACTTGCATCGCTCTCGTATCTCCAACCGCTGATTACGATCATCGTCGCCACGCTTCTGCTGGGCGAGACGCTCACCCCCGCGCTTGTCTTGGGCGGCGCGGTGATTTTGTTCGGCGTGTATCTGGTCAATCGTTCCGCGACCAAGCGCGCGCTGGGAGTCTCCGTTGCGGGCGATTAGACATTACCCGCGCGCGGTTGGGCGCGACGTGCGCGCGGCGCTTCGATCCGTCGCGCGCGAGCGTGCCGCGCTCGTCACGCTGATCGTGCTGCTCGTGCCGTGGGGAGCGTTGATTTTCCTGCGCGCCAATTTCGAGTGGCTGTCCACGTTCGGCGGCGCGGCAGCCATCGCGTTCGCGTACTGGTGGCTCTCACGTTCGGGTGGCTTGCCCGCGCCGACGGTGAAATATCCGCGCGCGGAATCGTTGTTCGCGTTCGCGCTGATTGGCGCGTGGATCGCTTGGCGCATCGGCACCTGCGGCAAACATTTGCCGTTCCTGCCAACCGATTTTGTCTGTTTCAAAAACTTGACATTCGAAATCGTTCCCAAGTTGATCGAGCAAGTTCTCCTGCCGTTCGCCGTATTGTTCGCGCTGGGGTATCGCTGGCGCGCGCAAGGACTCGATGTGAATGGGCGCGCCTGGTGGATTTCGTCGCTCGCGCTGATCGGCTTGCTGGGCTACGGCGTGTGGCTGCATTGGGATCATCTCCCCCAGTTCGGCGAGCGGACGGTGGAGTATTTTTTCGCGGCAGGCTTGCCGGAGGAAATGTTGTTTCGCGCGCTCTTGCTGACGCGGCTGGAGGCGTGGTGGCGCCATTCCACCCTCGCGCTCTTGGGCTCGTCCATCATCTTTGGCTTGACGCATCTGCCGATCAATTTTTTCGTTTTCACTTCGCGCGATCCGAGTGAAGCGTGGCTCACCGCGCTGACGTTTCAAATGGGGCTGGGCGCGGTGTTTGCGTTTGCGTATCAACGAACGCGGAACGTGCTGCCGTTGGCTGTGGTGCACGCACTGGTGGACGCGCTCTGACAATTGAAAGGGCTCGATGATTTCAAAGTTAAATTCGATGCGCGTGCTGGACGCGCGCAAAATTCCGTACGTCGTCACCGAGTACGACGCGGCGCGCGCATTCCACTCCGCGACCGACGCCGCGCAACTCATCGGTGCGCCGGTCGAGTCGGTGTACAAAACGCTCGTCGTCTTGCGCGAGCCGCCCAAATCGGGCAAGCCCTTGCTGGTGATGCTCGCGGCAAGTCGTCAAGTGGATTTGAAATTGCTGGCGCAATCGCTGGGCGCGCCCAAACAAAAATTGCGGATGGCGACGCCGCGCGAAGCCGAAGCGCTCACCGGCTTGCAGGTCGGCGGCATCAGCGCGCTCGCGCTCCTCCATCGCGGTTTCGAAATCGTGCTGGACGAACCCGCGCGCGCGCTCGATCAAATTCACATCAGCGCGGGAGAGCGCGGCGTGGATTTGCGGCTCGCCGTGAACGATTTGATCACAGTGACAGGGGCGCGGGTGGTGAAGGTGACGCGCGGGCGCGAACCTTGAATTTATGAAAGGGAGAAACTATGAAGGCACTCGTTTTCAACGAACATGGCGGCATTGACAAATTACACATTGCGGAAATGCCCAAACCGACGATTGGCGCGAACGACGTGCTGATCAACGTCAAAGCGAGCGCGCTCAATCATCTCGACTTGTTCGTGCGCGAGGGGTTGCCCGGCTTGAAACTCGCGATGCCGCACATTCCCGGGTCGGACGGCGCGGGGATGCTCGCAGAGATCGGCGCGAATGTACGCGGACTGCACGTGGGGCAACGCGTGACGATCAATCCAGGTCTTTCGTGCGGCGCGTGCGAGTTTTGCCTGGCAGGCGAACAGAGTTTATGCCCCGAGTTCCAGATTCTGGGCGAGCATTGCGCGGGGACGGCAGCAGAATTTGTGCGCGTGCCCGCGACGAATGTTCTGCCGATTCCCGATGATTTTCCGTTCGAGCAAGCGGCGGCGGCGCCGCTGGTGTTCTTGACCGCGTGGCGCGCGCTAATATCGCGCGCACAGGTGCGCGCAGGGCAAGACGTGCTGATTCTGGGCGCGGGGGGCGGCGCGGCAACCGCCGCGATTCAAATCGCGAAGAAAGCGGGCGCGCGCGTTTTCGTCACGTCATCATCCGACGCCAAATTGCAAAAGGCAAAAGAACTGGGCGCGGATGTGCTGATCAACTACGCGACGCAAGAGTGGGACAAGGAGGTGTATCGGCTGACGAACAAGCGCGGCGTGGACGTGGTGTTCGAATCGGTGGGCGCGGCGACGTGGCTCAAGGCGCTGCGCGCGCTCAAGCGCGGTGGGCGGCTGGTGACGATCGGCGCGACGACGGGACCGAATCCGCAAGAGGAGATTCGCCAGATTTTTTGGAAGCAGGTGAACATTCTGGGGTCCACGATGTCGAACCAGCGCGAGTTCCGCGACGTGATGAAGTTGGTGCTGCGCGGCGAACTCAAACCAGTGATTGATTGCGTGCTGCCGCTCGAACGCGCGCAAGACGCGCACGCGCGGTTGGCGCGCGGGGAGCAATTTGGGAAGATTGTGCTGATGGTGTGAGGCGAGTCCTGCCGGGCGCACACACAGATACGCCCCTACGCGCTGACACGGAATTTTGACGCACACCCCGCCGTGGGTGGCACCACAGTAAATCGTGGACATGGGGGTTCAGGGGGCAAAGCCCCCTGACGGGGGTGCGGGGGTGTCCCCCGATACCCCATCTCCCCCTTCCCCCTCTTCCCCGCATTGCGGGGAAGAGGGGGATTGAGGGGGTGTTGGGGGGACACCCCCCAAGCCCCCCG
>DYLA01000122.1 GCA_020722265.1 Anaerolinea sp. | reverse complement strand
ATACCCTGCCGACGAGTCCCGGCGTTTACCTGATGAAGGACGAACGCGGCGAAATCATCTACGTCGGCAAGGCGATCAACCTGCGGAACCGCGTCCGCTCGTACTTTCACGCGCCCTACGGGCAGGACGCCAAAGTGTGGCGTCTGGTCGAGCGCATCCGCGATATCGAGTTCATCGTCACCGAGTCGGAACTGGAAGCGCTCGTCCTCGAATGTAATCTCATTAAAAAGTTCAAGCCCCATTTCAACGTGCGGCTCAAGGATGACAAGCGCTATCCGTACGTCAAAGTCACCTGGCAAGAACCGTTTCCCAAAGTGTACGTCACCCGGCGAATGGACAATGACGGCGCGCGCTATTTTGGTCCGTTCACGGCGGTCTGGGCGGTGCACGAAACGATGGACACGCTGCGCAAGATTTTTCCGTACCTCACGTGCGACCGCGAAATCAGCGGACGCGATCCGCGCGCGTGTTTGTACTACGACATCGGCTTGTGCCTCGCGCCCTGCATCGGCGCGGCGTCGCGCGAAGAATATCGCGCGATGATTGATCGGTTGTGCAAATTCCTACAGGGCAAGACCGACGAGGTGACTAGCGCGCTGCGCGCGCGTCTGGACGACGCCGTCGCGCGATTGGAATTCGAGCGCGCCGCGCGCTATCGCGATCAGTTGCAAGCGATCGCGCGCATCACCGAACGCCAAAAGGTCGTCGCTATGGCGGCGGTGGATCAGGATGTCATCGCCTTTGCGCGCGAGGACGGCGACGCGTGTATGCAAGTCTTTTTCATTCGCGGCGGCAAGTTGCTCGGCAGAGAGTATTTTGTGCTGGAAGGCGCGGAGGGCGAGAACGCGGACGCGGTCCTCGCGTCGTTCGTCAAGCAGTTTTACGACGAAGCCGCCTACGTGCCGCCGGAGATTTTGCTGCCGGAGAGCCTCGACGAGGCGCGCATCATCGAGCAGTGGCTAGACCATCGGCACGGACAAAAAGTCGTGCTCAAGGTGCCGCGCAATGGGCAGTCGAAAGAACTCGTGGCGATGGCGGAGGAGAACGCGCGCGCTACGCTCGCTTCGCTCAAAGCGCAATGGCTCGCTGACGAAACCAAGCAGATGGGCGCGGTGACGGAACTGCAAGCCGCGCTGGGTTTGCAGAATCCACCCCTGCGAATGGAGTGTTACGACATTTCGAACACGCAAGGCACCCACTCGGTCGGCGCGATGGTCGTGTTCGAGCGCGGCGCGGCGAAGAAAAGCGATTATCGTAAATTCAAAATCAAGACGGTGGAGGGCGCGGACGATTACGCGAGTTTGCAAGAAGTGCTGCGGCGGCGGTTCAAACGGCTGGTGGAAAAGGATGAAGGCGGAAGGCGGCAGGATGAAATGATTGATCCCGCATCCGGCGTCCCTCATCCTTCATCCTTTGATTCGTGGAAACGGATGCCGGACTTGGTGATCGTGGATGGCGGCAAGGGTCAAGTGAGCGCGGCGGAGCAAGTGTTGCGCGAGTTGGGCATCGAAGGGGTGAATCTGATTGGATTGGCAAAGCAGGAGGAAGAAATTTTCCTGCCCCATCAGAGCCAAGCGGTGTGTTTGCCCAAATCTTCTGAAGCGTTGAAATTGCTCCAGCGCATCCGCGACGAGGCGCATCGGTTCGGCATCACGTATCATCGGCACGTGCGCGCCAAGGTAGGCTTGGCGTCGCAACTCGACGCGATTCCCGGCATCGGTCCGCGCCGACGGCGCGCCCTCTTGGCGCGCTTTGGCTCACTCGAAAAGATTCGCGCCGCGTCCATCGAAGAGTTATTGACGGTTCAAGGAATGACACGCGCCGCTGCGCAGAAACTCAAGGACAATCTGTGATGGCCAATGGGCGGTGCGGCGTTCGCCCATCGGCCAGCGAAGATTCCGTATGATTCCGGTCGAGCAACTGCAAACGATTCCATTGTTCGCCACCTCCAGCGTGGAGGATCTCGCGCTCCTCGCGCCGTTGTTTCATCGCGCCAGTTACAAGGAAGCGGACTTGGTATGCAAACAGGGGGACGAAGGAGACGCATTCTTCGTCATCGAAACGGGGACGCTGCGCGTGCGCCACGTGGATTCGCGCGGGGTCGAACGGATGCTGGCATATCTGCCGCCGCCCAATTTCTTCGGCGAGTCGTCGCTGATTTTGGGTCTGCCGCACGATGTCACAGTGGACGTGTTTTCCGAAGACGCGTCGCTCTGGGTGCTCTCCAAGCGCGAATTCGACCAACTGCTGAACGAATATCCCGGTCTGAAAGATCGGCTGGCGATTCGTCCAGAGATCAAGCGCCGCTTGGCGCAGCGGGTGTACTCCTGGCTGTACCCCGGCGAAGTGATCGTCGTCAACACCCGACGGCACTGGTTCGCGCTGGCGCGCCTTTTGCTCGTCCCGAGTATTGTCACGGGAGTTTTGCTCGCGCTGTTGCTTGTAGCGGCTTTCCTCGAAGAAATGACCAAGGGCGCGTTCGGTCCAGCGGTGCTCATCGGCGATGTGTTGGTGAGCGTGCTCTTGCTATGGACGGTGGGCACAATCGTCTGGGCGATCTTGGACTGGCGCAACGATTGGTACATCGTAACGAACAAGCGCGTCATTCACATCGAAAAAGTGATCGGGTTCTTTGAATCGCGTGCCGAAGCACCGATCGAGCAGGTGACGAACGTGCAAGAGACGACCCTGGGGGTTGCCGCGCGCGTGTTGGGCTTTAGCGCGCTGCGTGTCGAGACTTCCGGTTTGGGACTTGTGCTCGATTTTAGTTACGCGCCGCGGCGCGCCCAGATTCGGCAGAACATTTTCGAGCAGATAGACCGCGTGCGTTCGCGCGTGTACTTTGAACGGCGGGAGCGCATCCGCGCCGGCATCCGCGACGATCTCCAAAAGCGTCTGACGCCGCCACCCGCCAGCGTGACGGCAGTCGCCGCGGCGCCTGCGCCCGTGGCGGTGCGGCAGCGGAAACAGACGCGCCTTGCCGAAAAGTTGAACGCTTGGTTCGGTTTGCGCATTGAAGAGGGGAACGCGATTACCTGGCGCAAGCATTGGTTCATTCTGCTAGTGCGCGTCGCCGCCCCGAGCGGCGCGTTCCTGATGTGGCTGGGCGCGGGCATCGTGCAGATCATCGGCATTATCCCGGTTTCGCTGCTCGCCCCCGGCGATTGGGTAGGCTGGGGGGCGCTAGGTTTGCTCTGGCTATTCGGCTTGCTCGGCTTTGGCGGCTGGTGGTTGTACAATTTCATTGATTGGCGTAACGACATCTACACGGTCACCGAGGACCGCTTGTTCGACATCGAAAAAAGCCCGTTCGGTCTGCGCGAAAAATCCATCGCGACGACGCTGGATCGCGTGCAGAATGTTTCGTTCACCAAGCCCAATCTCTTCGCCAACATTTTCAATTATGGGGATGTAGTGATCGAAACGGCAGGCTTAGAAGGGCGCTTGGTATTCTATTCGGTACTCGACCCGCGCAACGCGACGCAAGAAATCTTCCGTCGCCGCAACGCGTATCGTGAGCAATATCAACTCGATCAACTTCGCCAGCAAAGCGCCGATCTGCTGGATTGGTTCGAGGAATATCATCGTCTCGCCCAACATCTCCCGCGCGCGACGGCTCCGTCGGGCGATGGCGGCGCATCTCCCAGCGATTCTTCCGCTCCCTCCGGTTGATGTGATGGCATCGCTCTTTTCCTCGCTGCGCGCGTGTGGGGGTGCGTTTCGTCAGGGCGCGCCGCTCTGGATTCCATTTCGCTCCGGTGCGTTCACCCTCACCGCGCGTCACTGGGTTCTTCTTTTGGCTTGGGTTCTCATCACCCTCTTCGCGTTCCAGACCGGGCGCGATATTTTTTTCCGGCTCACCTACCTCATCTTTGCCGTTCAAGTCGTCTCGTTCTTTTGGGCAGCCTACAGCGTCGCGACGTTTCGGCTGGAGCGCCAGTTGCTCACGCCGCGCGCCCAGGTGGGCAAGGTGGTGGAGGAGCGTTTTCTCGTTCACAACACCGGGCGATTTGTAAAAATCTGGATCGAGATTCACGACGAATCGGAGTTGCCGGGGCACCGCGTCAGCCGGGTGTTGAACGCGTTGCGCGCCCACGCGCGCTGGGGTTGGAGCGCGCGGACGATTTGTCGGCAGCGCGGGCGCTATCAACTGGGTCCCATCACCGTCTCTGCCGGCGACCCGTTTGGCTTTTTCATTTTCCGGCGGCGGATGCCGGAGAGCGCACCGGTGCTGACCATTTACCCGGCGACTGTTGATCTGCATGCGTTCGCGCCGCCGTTCGGTCAGATGCTCGGCAGCGAAGCGCTGCGTCGGCGCACGCATCACGTCACGACGAATGTCGCCGGAACGCGCGAGTACGCGCCGGGCGATTCGTTCAATCGCATCCACTGGCGTTCGACCGCGCGGATGGAACGCCTCATCGTCAAAGAATTCGAACTCGACCCGAGCGCGGCGGTGTGGATTTATCTGGATATGGAACGCAGCGCGCAGGCGAGTTTGTGGTTCGAAGAGACGTGGGCAGCGCACGATCTATCGTCGTTATGGATCGGTGAGGCGGGGCAGGCATTGAAATTGCCGCCGATGACGGAAGAGTACGGCGTGACGATTGCCGCCTCGATTGCCAAGTACTTTTTGCGTCGCCAGCTCGCGGTCGGCTTGGTGGCGTACGGTCACCGGCGCGAAATCATCCAGCCCGATCGCGGCGAACGGCAGTTGAATCGTCTGCTGGAAGTGTTGGCAGTTTTGCGCGCCGAAGGCACACTCAATTTTAGCGAGGTGTTGGCGGTGGAGAGCGGGCGCTTGGGACGGAACGCGACGCTCGTTGCCATCACGCCGGCGGGTGAGAGGGGATTTGTCAAGTCGCTGCGCGAGACCAAGCAGCGCGGGGTGCGCGTCCTTGCTGTCCTCGTGGACGCGAATACCTTCGGCGGTGTCAGCGAGGTGCGCCGCGCGGCGGTCGAACTGATCGCGAGTGGGATTCCGACGTACCTCGTGCGCGAGGGGGAGGATTTGCGCGCCGCGCTCTCGCGGTGAGAGCGGCTCATCGGACCCAGTGTTCAGCCGGGTCGGCGTAGTGCCTGTAGGCCGGCAAGTCCCGCCGCGCTCAACTGCCTGAGCGCGGCGACCAAGTTGTCCGCCGCGCCGGTCGGCTGGAAGAGCGGCAGACTTGAGTAAATCGTCCGCGTCGGCACCGAGCCGCCTGCCAGAGCGAGGATGTGCTGGCGTGCGGTCTCCAAATCCTGTTCCCGCGTCGGATCGAGCGCGAGGAATGGAGCGAACAACTGTTTGCCGTAAGCGTAGTTGAGCGCGTCTGCAATCTTGGCGCCCGTTTGGTACGCGATCAACTCTTGCTGCACCGAGTCCACCAGATAGCCCTGCTGGACGTGACTGCACTCGTGCGCTAGCGTGCAGGCGAGCAAGTCGGCCTGCTGAGGGTCTTGCAAGTGCGGATCCATAAAGATCGTGTTGATCACGTTCAGAGTGAATCCCCCACTGATGAGCGACGAAAAAATCACGCGCGTGCCGCGTCGGTCTATCGCCGCGACGAGGTCAGCGCCGAGCGTTCCGAGTTGCGCGATACGATGGCGCGCCTCGCGCAGCGCGGGCGATGAGATTTTGGCAGCCATCCGACTCCTCCTTCCGTGGTGATGGCGCGCGAGCGAGGCATCCCCCCATCGCTTTCGCGCGGCGTCATCTTATCGCGAATCGCGTTCGCCGTCAACAACGGCTTTAGAAACGGGTGTCCGTCAAAGTTTTGGCTGAGTGAATTTGCTCGCTGCAAAAACGCGAAAGAAGAATGCTGTAGGAGGTTGCTATGATCCGCCCACGCCTTTTTGCGCTATGGCTGGGGTTGGCTGTGTGTTTTGGATTCGGTTGTCGGACGGCGAATTTGCTGGCCGAGCCACCAACGTCCATTCCGCCGGCGCCATCCCCGCTGGCTCGCGCGACGCCGACGATTCCTGCTCCGACGCCGGTACCTCCCCCGCTGACGCCAAGTCCGTCCGAACCACCGCCGGCGTCCCCCTCGCCCGTCGCGTCGCCGACGCTTCCCCCAGCGCCGTCCGTCGCGGCGTTGCCGGCGGGGTGCGCGAGTCCCCAAGTCATCACGTCGCCCGCGCACGAGAGCGCGGTGTCCGGGCTGATCGAAGTCACCGGCACGGCGAACACAGCGGGGATGCAGTACTGGAAAGTGGAATATCGCGCGGAGACGAGTACGGAGTACATCGTGCTGAATCGCGGGGAAAAGGCGATTGTCAACGATGTGCTGGCGCGGCTCTCCACCAAGACACTCCCGAATGGAGTGTACTGGCTGCGACTCGTCATCGTGCAGAAGGATGGCAACTTTGGGACGCCGTGTGAGATTCGCGTGACCTTTGCCAACTAGCGCGCGACGAATGAGGCAAGATACGCGTTCATCGTTCGTCTTTCGTCTTGCTTTCTCGAAATGACGACCGACCGCCGACGGATGACGGACGCTCGCTTTACAGCGTAGGCCCCAGCCAGTTTTCCATTTCGCGAATCACGCGCGCGTGCAGAATCGCCCAGGGCTTGTCGCTCGCTTCGATTAACTGAATGTTGATGAACTGGGTGGGTGTCGCGGCAAAGATGACATCTACCGGCGCGGTGTTGTTCGATTTTTCGTACGCGATTTGCCAGCGATTCGCGTTTGCGTTCCAGAGGGCGATGCGAAAGCCAGCGGGGTGCTCACCCGTCGGCGCGACGAGCATCAGCCCAGCCACTTGCTCGACGCGCCCAAGGTCAATCTGAAAGAACATTCCCGGCGATTGCGGCGCGCCACTCGTCCAGGCGGTATCGGGGCGATTGTCAATCGCTTGAGGCGCGGCGCTGGCATTGTGGCTCGCACTCGCCGTCCAGGGCGTCGCCGCGTGAATGAGAATCTCGGAAATTCTCCAACTCGATTGCCCCGTCGCGGCGTCTAGCAAATCAATCTGGGCGTACTGAATCGGCTGTGGGGCAAAGACCGCCATCACGTCGTAGGTGTTGTCCGCTGCAAGGCGCGCCACCTCGTTCCAGTGTCGCCCGTCGCCAGAGACGCGCAGCGCGTACGCGGCGGGGAAGCCTTTGCCCGGGCTAAGGAACTGGAGGCCGTCTATCCAGCGCGGCGTGGAGAGGTTCAAGCGAAACCACTGTCCGGCGGCTTGCGGCGTTTCGCTGTCCCAGAACGTCGTTGGGTCGCCGTCGAGTGCGCGCGCCACGCGCGCGGGATTTACGTTCGATTCGGCGCGCCAGCCGCTTATGTCTTTGGGCGCGGCGGTGACCGAAATTTGGACATCGAGCGGTGGGTTGCCTGCCTCCGCAAACCAGGTCATACCCTCGGCGACCAAATCCCAGCGCAGAGTGTACGCGCCGGGTGTTTTGGGCGCGGCGAGTATCGCGCCCAGCGCGATCTCTCGACCGGGCGCGACATCGGCAGGGAGCGCGGTGCGACGGTCTTCCACATCGAGTTGCTGTTCCCCCTTCGCGTTGAGCCAGCGGTAGCCGATGTGGACTGGGTGCGCACCCCCGTGCGTCCATTTCGTCGCGCCGGTGTTTTCGAGGCGCAGGTTGACTGTGGTCGTCTGCCCGGTAACGATACTGACCGGCGTATCGTGGGTGAGAAAGCGCGCGGCCAAGCGCGTCGGTGCAGGGACGGGGCGCGGCGCGGGGGCGGGCAAGCGGACGCGATAGCCGGCGGTGAGCGCGGCGAGAAAATCGGCGATGAGCGCGGGCTTGTCTTGAATCCCCCATTCGGGATGATCGGGCAAGGTGCGCCAACGGAAGAGGACGAGGGCTTGAATCGGCTGACGAGTAGGATCGGCGTTCCACGCGTTGATTTCGGCGTACGCGCTTTGAATCCAAGCGATATTGGCGTCGCGCCAGCCGGCGTAAGGGTTGGTCTCGGTGATGAAGACGGGAAGGGTGCGAAAAGACTTGGGGAGGGCAACGAGAAAATCGCGATAGGCGCGGAAGTTGAAATGGCGTTGGGCGTACGGCGGATTCATCATATCGTCGCTGGCGATCTGCCCGGCATCGAACTCGTGCGTGTAGCAGTGCAACGCGATGCCATCCACCTCCTCGTCGAGAAGATTCAGGAGGTCAACGAGGTATTGCACCCAATCGCCGGTTTCGGCGTTGTACGGACCGATGGCGCCCGGGATGATCAAGTCGTCGGAATGTCCGGCGAGGTTTTTGATCGCGGTGCGGCAAAGGCGAAAGCATTGCGCGTACTTTTCTGGCGTGATGACCTCGTGCGTCCCATCGGGCAGTTCTGGGCGCTCCGCGCTCAGGTTCATTTCGTTGCCAATGAGCCAAATGTGTGCGCCGGGGGATTGGCTGACGTACGCGGCGCAACGCGCGGCGAATTCGGCGTAGTGGGTGGAGGGGGGAATTGTGCCGGCGGGCGCGTAGCCGTGATTGAGCCGAACGAGGATGCCCAAGCCGGCGCGCGCGAGCGAGGAGTAATCGGTGCCGGTTTGCGAACGCAAATCTACCGTGTCGAGAACCCAGCCGGGGCGTTGCGCGCTCAACAGCCGGTCTTGACCGCCGATGTCGTGCAAGCCGTAGATGAAGGGAGGGAAAAAGGACGGGTTGGGCACAGTGGGCATCGCGTTTCCTCGAGAGCAGAAATCGTCGCGATATTACCATGAATCGGAGTTGACGTCAACGAAGGTTAGTCAGCCGCCACGGCATGTGCAAAGTCGCATCGCTGTCATTCCGAGCGAAGCGAGGAATCT
>DYLA01000121.1 GCA_020722265.1 Anaerolinea sp. | reverse complement strand
CCCAACCAGTCGTTGTTCGTCAAGCGTGCCTCCACTACGGTTTGTGAGTCGTCTTGAGTTTCACCAAATTCTGAACAGTCACCCAGCATTTGTCGGTAGGCGCGGGTTGTGTTATAATATCGAGTGTGGAGAGGCTGATGTTCTCGTTCAACGTGCGGATTCGCCAAATGAGCATGTCGAGCGGCGCGCCGTAAGAGTTGGCACGCGCGATTTCGCGCGCCAACGGTGCGCCACGCCGCTGGTTGGACGAACCAAGTTCGCCACCGTACGAGCGGCGTTTTTATTTACCGCACCCTGACCTTGATCTGAAACGGAGAACCCTATGACCAAGAAAATCGGCGTATTCGTGGCATGGCCCTACGCCAACGGACCGCTACATCTGGGGCATATCGCTGGCGCGTACCTCACCGCTGATATTTTTGCGCGCTATCATCGCCTCGCCGGCAATGACGTGCTGATGGTCTCCGGCTCCGATTCGCACGGCACCCCGGTCACCGTCACGGCCGACGAGGAGGGCAAGACGCCGCGCCAGGTCTTTGAAGAATCGCACGCGCTCTTTCTGGAAGCGTGGCAAAAACTCGGCATCTCGTTTGACCTGTTCACGCACACCGATACGGAAAACCACTGGGCGATCGCGCAAGAGTTCTTCAAACGGCTGCTCGCCAAGGGGTACATCTATCGCGCGACCGAAAAGCAACTCTACTGCGAAACGGACGCGCGCTTTCTCCCCGATCGCTACATCAGCGGCGAATGTCCGCACTGTCACTTTCCGCGCGCGCGCGGCGATCAGTGCGATCACTGCGGCAACGTGCTCGACGCGACGCAACTCATCGAACCGCGCTGCAAACTCGCAAAGCCGAACGACCCACCGCATCGTCTCACCGTGCGCGAGACGGAGCACTTTTACCTCGACCTGCCGCAGTTCGAAAAGCAGTTGCTGGCGTGGCTGGAGACCAAAACTGATTGGAAGTCGAATGTGACCGCGTTCGTACGCAACTGGTTGCAGAACGGTTTGCGCGGACGCGCCATCACGCGCGATCTGGACTGGGGCATTCCGATTCCGCTGCCGGGCTATGCCGGCAAGTGCATCTACGTCTGGTTCGAAGCGGTCATCGGATACTACTCGGCATCGGTCGAGTGGGCAAAGTATCGCGGCACGCCCGACCGCTGGAAAGAGTGGTGGACAAAATCGGACGAGGTGCGCGGATACTATTTCGTCGGCAAGGACAATATTCCGTTCCACACGATCATTTGGCCCGCGATGCTGCTCGGCTACGACGACGCACTGCCGCTGCCGTACGATGTGCCGGCAAACGAGTTCCTCAATCTGGAAGGGCGCAAGTTCAGCAAGAGCGAGCATTGGGCGGTGTGGATCAACGACTATCTCCAAGCGTACGACCCCGACCCGCTGCGGTACCTGCTCTCCGTGAATATGCCGGAATTTGCGGACACCGATTTCACCTGGCGCGAGTTCATCCGCCGCAACAACGACGAACTGATCGCGAACTGGGGCAATCTGGCGAATCGCGTGTTGACCTTCACCTACAAGAATTTCGATGGTTGTGTGCCGACACCGGGAGAATTGACCGCCGCCGACCAGGCCCTGATCGCAAAATCCGAAGCCGCGTTCGCGACGGTTGGCAGCGCGCTCGAGCGGGTGCGCTTCAAAGAGGCGATCCACGTCGCCGTCGAACTGGCGCGCGAGGCGAACGTGTATCTGCAAACGACCGAGCCGTGGAAGACGTTCAAGACTGACCGCGCGCGCGCGGCGACCTCGCTCTACGTCGCCTTGCGCGTGATTGACAATTTGAAAACGCTCTTTTATCCGTTCTTGCCCTTTTCATCGAGCGCGCTGCACGCGCAACTGGGCTACGATGGCGACCTGCTTGGCGCGGTCAAGATCGAAACCGTCGCGGAGGCTGCACGTCGGCACACGGTTGCTGTGTACGAGCCGGGACAGCACGCCCACCGGTGGCAGCCCTCGCCACTGGCGCCGGGGCAGCGTTTGCGCGAGCCGCACGCGCTATTCAAAAAGTTGGACGAGAAGATTGCGGAGGAAGAAAAAGCCAAGTTGGGAAAACCGTCGTAGGATTGGAAACGAACAGACCACAGGCAAACTCCTGTGGTCTGTTGTCTTTGCAAATGGCTCGGCATCGCCCGCGTGGACGAAAAGTGCTTTTCTAACGCGGCGTCGTGCGCCGGGCGATCTTCTCCAATTCGCTCTTGCACTTGATACACAGGGTTGTCTCCGGCAGCGCGGCGAGGCGCGCCGGGTCAATGGGGTTGCCACAGCGCTCGCAGATGCCGTACGTCCCTTTCTTGGCAGTCTCCAGCGCGCGATCGATTTCCGCGATTTTCTGTTCCAGTCGCCGCACGAGCGCGAGATGCTTTTCGCGTTCGTAGACCGCCAGATCCACCTCGTCGCCGGTCGGTTCGGGCTCGGTCTTGAGATACTCTCGGAGTCGTTCGAGTTCAGCTTGCGCCTGCTGTCGCTCGCCTTGCAGTCGCTTGCGCTCCGCTTCGGTGAGGGTCTTTTTCGCCATCTCTATCACAGGTCCTCCCGGAAGAATTGGCGCATTTTATAGCATAGATTCGGTTCGGCGTCAATTTGACAAACTTTCCAACGTTCGATAGAATATTGATTGTGAGAACGGTCCCACTGTTCGTTAACCCATATGCGCCGAGAGTATGGCGCGTCGGCGAATCGAAGGTGTGCCTGCGGATCGTGCAGAGTGCGCCGTCGGTGCGCGCGCCGAGAAGAGAGCGCGCGGGATAGCGCAGGCTATCCCGGTCGCCCTCCGGCTCTCGACGCGAAGGCGGTTTTCCCCTTCGCGTTCCTTTTTGTCGAATGTGGACGCGAAGGGATTAGGCGTTTCCCTTCGCGTTTGGTTTTGCGAAGGCGATTTGTGGGAGAGTAGGCGAATGATGGTTGGTCGCACGCGTTGGCTCAACGCGTTCGGTACTCCCGGCGAGAGTTCGATTCTCTCACTCTCCGCTCACGCGGACTGTCTTTGCGACAGTTGATGCTCGAGGTGGCATCGTGGTTCAAACGGTTTTGTTGCTCAACAACACCTACCAACCGTTGCGATTGATCGCGCTGCCGCGCGCCCTCACCCTCCTCTTCTCCGGCAAAGCGGAGGTCGTCGAGACGCGCCCCGGGCGCGCCATTGCGACGGTCAACCGCGCCTTGCCGCGCCCAAGCGTGATTGTGCTCAAGCGGTACGTCCACGTGCCGCAGCGTCACGCGACCTGGTCGCGGCGCGGCGTGCTTATGCGCGATCATTACACCTGTCAGTACTGCGGCGCGCGGATGAGTCATCGCGACGCGACGGTGGATCACGTTGTCCCGCAGTGGCTGTGCCGCGAGACCGGTCAGCCGGCGAGCACGTGGACGAACACGGTCGCTTCTTGCCGCGCGTGCCAGGCGCGCAAGGGGGGACGCGCGATTCACGAAGCCGGGATGCACTTTTTCGACCCGAACTTCGAGCCGAAGATTCCGCGCACGTCGTACCTCGTGTTGACTTCGGAAATCCTGCCCGAGTGGCGGCAGTACATTCAAGTTTGAATGGCGAGACCCGGAGAAAATCCCAGTCGCCCGGGTCTCGCTCGGTTTTACCCGAGTGGCGCTGGACTTGTCGCGCGCATTGTTTGACGATTCGCGCGAGTTGGCTTATACTGTAGATCGTCACGGGGCGTGGCGCAGTTGGTAGCGCGCATCGTTTGGGACGATGAGGTCGAAGGTTCAAGTCCTTTCGCCCCGACAAGCGTCCCCTTGTCGTCAAACCCGACGAGGCGACGAGCCGACCATGCGACCAATTCGCGGGAGTAATTCAATGGCAGAATGCCACCCTTCCAAGGTGGACGTTGCCGGTTCGAACCCGGTCTCCCGCTCTTTGGGCTTGTAGCTCAATGGCAGAGCAGCGCCCTCATAAGGCGTTGGTTGCTGGTTCGAATCCAGCCGAGCCCATCCCTCATTGCAGATTTCAGACCTGTTTTACCCTCGGCAACCTGAAATCTGCCGTTCTTTTTCCCGGGGCGACTGAAGATGGATTTTTCGACGCACCTGACCGCGAGGCTCCCCGCCTACCTCCACGATCTCGAAACGCTCGTCAACATAGATTGCGGTACGTCTAACAAAGCCGGCGTGGATGCGGTCGCGCGCGTGCTGCGCGAACGATTTCAACAGTTCGGCGCGGAGGTGCTGGATTTTCCGCAAGCCCAGTATGGCGATTGCATCTACGGACGCTGGCGCGGGCGCGGGGACGCGCGCATCGTAATGATCGGACATATGGATACGGTCTATGCCGATGGGACTGCCGCGCAGTATCCGTTTCGCAAACTCGGTACGCGGCTCAAGGGTCCCGGGGTCAACGATATGAAGTCCGGTTTGCTCGCGGGGCTATACGCCGCATCCGCCGTCGTCCAAGTCGGCTTTGATCAGTTCGCGGAAATCGGCTTGTTTTGCAACAGCGATGAGGAAGTCGGCTCGCCGGTCTCGCGCGCTCTGTACGCGCCCTTGGTGCGCGGCGCGGACGCCGCGCTCATCCTCGAACCGGCGCGCGAGAGCGGCGCCATCGTCAGCGCGCGCAAAGGGGTGGCGACGTATCGCGTGACGGTGCGCGGCAAAGCCGCGCACGCTGGCGTCGAGCCGGACAGGGGCGCGAGCGCGGTGGTCGCTCTCGCCCAACACATCCTCGCGCTACAATCGCTCAACGGGTTTCGGCCGGGGCTGACGCTGAACGTGGGCGTCGTGCGCGGCGGCACGCGTGCGAATGTTGTCGCTGACTTGGCAGAGGCGGAGATTGACGTTCGCCTGGCGCGTGCGGAGGATGCCGCACCGCTGGAGCAGGCGATGCGTGGTGTACTTGCGCGCGAGGTAGTGCCGGGGACCTCGGCAACCTTGTCCGGCGGCGTCAAGAATCCGCCGATGGAGAAAACCGCTGCGATAATGCGGCTCGTCGCGCTCGCCCAGAACGCGGCGCGCGAATTGGGATTCGAAATCGAAGATGTGGCGACCGGGGGCGGATCGGATGGAAACTATGCCGCCGCGCTCGGCACGCCGACGCTCGACGGCTTGGGACCAGTCGGCGGCAATGGACACAACGTGATCGAAGAATTTTGCGACGCGAACTCGATTGTGCCGCGCACCGCGCTGCTCGCCAAACTGATCGTGGCGATTGCGCGAGAAAAACTCTGATCCAACGATGGGGCGCGGCTGATCTCGCAAGCCCCGCCGAGTTCTTGGAAACTCGGCGGGGCTTGTGCTTCACACTCAATCGGCGCAGTCGCTACGGCTTCGGCACCAGCGTCGGCGCCGCTGGCGGTGCGGACGGAGGGGGGGCGGGCGGCAGCGTGGGCAGCCTGCCGCTTTTGCAATCCACCAGCCCGCGCTGAGCGAGGACGTTGCCCACATCGAGGTTCAACGCCTGTTCAAAGTACGGAATCGCCTGCGTGCACTGGTGGGCTTGCCCGTAGGCAATCCCCAGATACGCGTAATTGTCCGCGCGGTTCGGGTCGAGCGTGAGGACGCGTTGCAACGGCGCCATCGCTTCCTGCGGCTTGTTCGCAGCCAGCAGAGCCAGCCCCAGACGATTGATCGCCGGAATGTACGCGCCGTACAAGTCTACCGCTTTTTGGTGTTCCGCCGCCGCTTCGGCCGGATTGCCGAGATACAACCGCAGCGCCTCGCCGTACTCAAAGTGACGAAAGTAGAAATTGGGTTCGAGCGCGATCGTCTGTTTCCATTCGGCGAGCGCGGCATCTTTCTGCCCCTGCAGCGTCAGCACCCACGCCTGCGCGCGATGCGCCTCCGCATTCTGCGGCGCGACTTGCAAGGCGAGTTGCGCCTGCGACTGCGCGTCCGGCACACGGCGCGCGAGGAGGTACGCTTCGGCGAGAAAGGCGCGCGCGTGAACGTTGCGCCCATCGAGTTGCGTTGCCTTTTCGCACACCACGACCGCTTCGTTGACCTGTCCCAGCCACGCGAGCGCGCGACAAAATTGCGCGTGCGCCTCCGCATCCGTCGGCGCGTGCTGAACGGCTTGCTGGGCGCGCGCGCGCGCCTCCTCCAACTGTCCCTTGAAGGCGTACGCCCGCGCGAGCCGCACCAACGGCGTCGCGTGGTTCGGCGCAAGTTGCGCCGCACTCTGATATTGCGTTATCGCAGCGTCAATGTGACTCTGCAGAAGCAACTGATCGCCCATATTGACGAGGGCAGGCAATTCCTTCGGCACCAGAGAAGCGGGGGACGTTGGCGTGGCGACGATGGGCTTGCTCCCCGTCAGGTTGCCAAGAAACGTGCTGATCGGTTTGCCGGGCACGAAATTCTCGACGAGAATCCAGAACACGAGAACGCCGATAAGCGCGAGCACTGCTGCACCGATGACGAGTAGGATGCCGCTCACCGGCAATTTCGGCGGGGCGAGGACACGCGCGGGGGCGCGCGGACGTTCCTTTGCCGCGCGGGGCAAATGTTCCGGCTGGGGCGGGGGCGTGACCGCTGCGGCGCGCGGGGTTTCCGCCGCTGTCGTGACTGGGAGAGGCACTGGCGGTGTCGGCTCGACGGGCGGCGCCGGTTCACGCGGCACGGATGCGGGCGTTGTCGCTGCGCGCGGAGACTCGGCAAGCGTTTCGGCGGGTGCCGCCGGTGAGAGTGGGACTGGCACCTCGGCCGGCGGCTGCCCCGGAATCCAGCGCGCCCCATCGAAGTAATACCACTTGCCGCTCTGCGCGCCAATCATCCACCAACGTTCTTGACTATCCTGAAAACGCAGTTTCTCGATCTCGCGCTTGAACTCGTCTTGACCGATCGCGCCAACGTCGAGTCTCCCTTTCAACTCGTAAAAACGCCGTTCCAGTTCCTCGACGGACATTCCAAACTCCTCGAACAAATTCACGCCGATTATAACACCGAATCCGCCAAAACCAAATCGGACGCATCGCCGCGCGCACTCGCCGCGACGAACGCGCGAAAGATGTTGAGCATCCGCGCCTCACCGTCGAGCATCCACTCGGGGTGAAACTGTACGCCGACAACGAAACGCGCGTCCTCCGCTTCGACCGCTTCGACGACGCCGTCCGGCGCGCGCGCCGTCACGCGCAAACCGGGCGCAATCGTCTTCAACGCCTGATGGTGCAGACTGTTCACTTCGATACGCGTCGTACCGAGCATCCGCGCCAAGCGCGAATGGGCGTCTATCTCGATCGAATGAGCGAGACGATCGTACGGATCGCCTTTGATATGCGGATGTCGAATCGGAGAGTTCAACTGCGCGGCGATGTCCTGATACAGCGTTCCGCCGGCCGCGACGTTCAGCGTTTGGATTCCACGACAAATACCCAGAATCGGCATAGACTCGGCGAGCGCCCAGCGCGCCAGGCGCAGTTCCGTCGCGTCGCGCGCCGCGTCTATCTCGCCGCAAAACGGTTCGACCGACTCGCCGTACTCGCGCGGATGAATGTCCACGCCCCCTTGCAGCAGCAGCGCGTCCAGCCGCTCGAAAATCGCGCGCAGCGTTTCCTCCGCGAGATTCAGCGGAATCGAAACGGGCGCGCCGCCAGCCAGATCGAGCGCGCGCGTGTACGTTGCCAGCACCGCGTAGCGCGTGAGATCGCCTTCGACTTGCGTACGTGTGGGAATACCGATGAGGGGTCTCATAGTGGATGAATGCAAGGTTCGCGATTCAACGCTGCACGTCGAACCTCGAACAACTCGGCCTACTGCACCGGGTTCGACAATCGCCCCAAGCCCTCCACTTCGACCTCGACCACGTCGCCGGGTTTCAGATACACGGGCGGGTGGCGATAGTGTCCGACGCCGGACGGTGTGCCGCTAGCGATGATGTCTCCCGGCATCAGCGTAATCCCCTGCGAGATGAACGCGATCAGCGCCGCCACGCCGCTGAGCATATTGCCGGTATTCGATTCTTGACGCAACTCGCCGTTCACCCAGCAGCGAATCGCAAGATTCTGCACGTCCGCGATCTCGTCTTTCGACACCACGTAGGGACCCGTGGGGCAAAACGTGTCGAGCGATTTACCGCGCGTCCATTGGTGAGCACCCTTTTCGTCGAATTGCAGGTCACGCGCGCTGATGTCATTCAGATTGCAATAACCAAAAACAAAATCGAGCGCCTCGATTTCCGAGACGCGCCGCGCGCGCTTGCCGATGACGATGCCTAGTTCGCCCTCATAATCCACCTGCTGCGTGAGCGCAGAGTCCCAGGTGATCGCCTCGCCGGGTCCGATGACCGCATTGGGAAATTTCGCAAAGAGCACCGGGTACGCCGTCGCCGTGTCGCCGGCGTGCTCGCGGCGATGCTCGCCATAGTTCAACCCGACACCGATGACCTTGGGTGGATTCGGAATCGGCGCGCGCAAGCGCACCGCGCTCTTGGGGAAGACAATGCCCTCGACGACGCGGCTGCCGAGAAATTCGAGCGTCTCTTGCGCGGCATCCCACGCGGCTTCGCCCTGCCGCAGAAAATCGAGCGCGTCGCTCGCCAGATATTTCGCCTCACGTCCCTGCGACGCGAGGAACATTGCGCGCGCAAGATTCAAATCAATTACCATTTCGCCACGCCGCGCGCCCCAGCGTGGTTGTCCGTTCGCCTCGAAGGTCACGAGTTTCATAGCCACCTCTCTCAACCTCTACACGGATTGCAAATTTCATTCTACACCCAAACTAGTAGTGCATCAACTTGACACCTGCCCTAGCGGGCGGTGCTAGGGAAGTGCGTAGTCCAACGTGGATTTTTCGGCGCATTTACTGATATATTCCGGCGGGGTGGTAGCACCACAGTAAATCGTGGACATGGGGGTTCAGGGGGCTTTGCCCCCT
>DYLA01000120.1 GCA_020722265.1 Anaerolinea sp. | reverse complement strand
GTCCACGATTTACTGTGGTGCTACCCGCATAGTTTGCTTATCTTAAATTGTCTGGCGGGGCAAGGGCGTACTTGTCAGGTCTGGTGAATTGCGTTATTATTGCAAGCGATGACTCCACTTCGCCAACAATACCTCCGCATCAAAAAGCAGTTCCCCGACACCATCGTCATGTTTCGTCTGGGCGATTTCTACGAGTCGTTCGACGACGACGCCAAAAAGGTTGCGGAGGCGTGCAACATCGTCCTGACCGGTCGGGATATGGGCACCGGGCAGCGCGTCCCCCTCGCCGGCGTCCCCTACCACGCCATCGAAACGTATCTGGCGCGTCTCATCGCCGCCGGGCACAAGGTCGCCATCGTCGAGCAGACGAGCGATGAGCCGGTCAAAGGGCTGATGACGCGCGAGGTTGTGCGCGTCGTCACACCCGGCACCGTCGTCGAGCCGAATCTCCTCGAAGAAAAGCGCAACAACTATCTCGCCGCGCTCGTCATCGAGCACGACCGCGCCGGCATTGCCTACGCTGATATCACCACCGGCGTTTTCGCGGCGACTGAACTGGACGCGCGCGACGCGCGGCAAGAACTCGATCGTTTGCATCCGGCGGAAATCATCGCCGACGAGAAAACGCTGGGCGATTGGCGCGCGGAGATTCAGGCATCCCTTTCCAACATTTCGCTGCCAGACCTCGATGCCGCGCGGCGCATTCTCCTCGACCATTTTCGCGTCGCCGCGCTGGATGGCTTTGGCTTGGGCGCGCAGCCTCTCGCGACGCGTGCCGCCGGCGCGATCGTTCGCTATCTGCAAGACCATCAAAAAGCCGCGCTGACGCAACTCACCTCGCTGCGAACGTACTCGACGCAAGCGTTTATGACACTCGACCCGGCGACGCGGCGCAATCTCGAACTCGTCCAGACGATTCGCGGCGGCGCGGTCAAGGGTTCGCTGCTCGGCGTGCTCGACGAAACGCGCACGGCGATGGGTGCGCGTCTTTTGCGTGAGTGGCTCACGCAGCCGCTGCTCGATTTGGACGCGCTGAACGCGCGGCTCGACCGCGTGGAGGCACTCTATCGCGACACGGCGCGTCGCGAGTCCTTGCGCGATTTGCTCAAGCGCGTGGGCGATCTCGAGCGCTTGACCAATCGCGTCGCGCAGGGCATGGCTACGCCGCGCGATGTCGTCGCGATTCGTACGTCGCTACAAGTCGTCCCGCAAATCATCGAGGTTTCGGGTTTCCAACTACCCGATGAACCGCGAACCTTGAACCGGCCACCAGAACCGAGCAGCCTGGATGCCTGCCCCGACCTCCTCTCCCTGATTGCGCGCGCCATCGTCCCCGAGCCGCCTGCAAACTTGAACAACGGCGGCGTCATCGCGCCCGGCTATTCGGCGGAACTCGATAGCATCGCGAGCGCGGCGAAAAACGCCAAAGACTGGGTGGCGAACCTCGAGCGCAAAGAGCGCGAGCGCACCGGCATCAAATCGCTCAAGGTCGGCTACAACAAAGTCTTTGGCTATTACATCGAAGTCACTACGCCAAACTTGCCCCAAGTGCCGCCCGAGTACATCCGCAAGCAAACGCTAGCGAACGCAGAACGCTTTATCACGCCGGAACTCAAGGAGTACGAGTCGCTCATTCTGAACGCGGAAGAACGCCTCGTCGAATTGGAGACGATGCTATTCAAAGAAATCTGCGCGCAGATCGCCGGCGCGGCGTCGCGCTTGCTCGGCACCGCGCGCGTGCTCGCGGAATTGGACGTGTACGCCGCGCTCGCCGAAGTGGCGGTTCGCTATCGCTACGTGCGTCCACAGTTGAATGCCGGCGACGAAATCCGCATCACCGCCGGGCGGCACCCTATCGTCGAACTCGCGCGGCGCGACGAGCCCTTCGTCCCGAATGATGTCGCGCTCTCGAGCGACGAACGCATCCACATCATCACGGGACCGAATATGGCGGGCAAGAGTGTGTTCATCCGTCAGGTCGCGCTCATCGTCTTGATGGCGCAGATCGGTTCGTTCGTGCCGGCAGACGCGGCGACGATTGGTTTGGTGGATCGAATTTTCACGCGCATCGGTGCGCAGGACGAGATCGCGGCGGGTCAATCCACGTTTATGGTCGAGATGGTCGAAGCGGCGAACATTCTGACGCACGCCACACCCCAATCGCTCATCCTCCTCGACGAAATCGGACGCGGCACCAGCACGTACGATGGCATCGCGATCGCGCGCGCGATCATCGAGCACATCCACAACCATCCGTCGCTCGGCAGCAAGACCCTCTTCGCGACGCATTACCACGAACTCATCGAACTAGAGAATTACCTGCCGAAAGTTCGTAACTATAACGTCGCCGTGCTCGAGCAGGGTGGGCACGTCGTTTTTCTGCGCCGCGTCGTGCGCGGCGGCGCGGATAAATCGTACGGCATCCACGTCGCGCAACTTGCCGGAATTCCCAAAGCGATCGTCCACCGCGCCGAACAAGTGCTGGAGGAACTCGAAAGCCAGCGCGAGACGCACGCGCAGGTGACGCGCGGCGGCGTACAACTCGCGCTGTTCTCGCAGACCGATCCGCTGCGCGAAGAACTCGCCCACCTCGATGTGCTGTCCCTCTCGCCGCTCGAAGCGCTGAACAAACTGTTCGAACTCGCGCAACTCGCCGGCGCGCCTCGTTCCCAGGAGAAGAAATGATCCAACGTTCGATTCTTACCGCGACTCTGCTCGCGCTCGGCGCGACGATGCTCCTCGCGTGCAACCTCCTCTCGCCGAGCAAGCCCAGTGTTGTCATCGCGTCCCCCCCAAGTGGCAGTTCGTTCCGCGAAGGCGAAGCGGTCGCGGTCCAATCCACCGCGACGGATGCGGCAGGAGTGACGCGCGTCGAACTCAGTGTGGATGGAACGGCAGTGCGGATTGATCCATCGCCGATGCCGCCGGGACAGCCCTCGTTCACGCTGATTCAGACGTGGCAGGCAAAAGCCGGGACGCACACGCTCTCGGTGCGCGCGTACAACGCCGCTGGCGTCGCGAGCGACCCGGTTTCGATTTCGATTACCGTCGCGCCGGCGAGTCAAGTTCCCACGCCGATCGCGACCCTCGCGGCGCGTCCTTCGCCCAGCGCACCCGCGCCCACGGCAAGCGCGTGCACCGATCACTCGACCTTCGTTACCGATGTGACCATCCCGGATGGAACGCCGATCAATCCGGGACAATCGTTCAACAAGACGTGGCGCGTCAAGAACTCGGGCACTTGCGCGTGGGGCGCGGGTTATCAACTCGTCTTTCTCAGCGGCGAAGCGCTGACCTCGGCTACCGTCGTCGCCGCGCCGAGCGCCGCGCCCGGCGCCACGGTCGAACTTCAGGTCGCGATGGTCGCGCCGACAACGCCCGGCGTACACGCCGGCACTTGGCAATTGCGAAATCCCAGCGGCGCGTTGTTCGGCACGAAGGTCACGGTGAAGATCAACGTCCCCGGCGCGTCGCCTCCCAGCGGGCTCGCGATCCAAAATTTCACTGCCGACATCCAGAACCTCGCGACCGGCAAGCGGCTCACCTTCACCGTGCAGACGACCGGCGCGACGACGGCGCGCATCATCAGCGGAACCAGCCAACGCTTTCCGATCACCTGGCAAGTCCAACCCAACGGGACGTTCACGTTCGACGTGGTCGAGGATACGTTCTACCCCAATCCGCTGATGACGTTGATCGCGTCGGACGACAAGGGAAATCAGGTGACAAAGGCAGTCCCGGTCGTCTGGCAATGCAAGTACGCGTATTTCTTCACGCCTGTGCCGGCCGGTTGCCCCGAGCCATCGGTTTCGACAGCAGCCGCCGAACAGCGTTTTCAATTCGGCCGGATGGTCTGGGTCAATCAAACGAGTGCGACGGCTGGCAAGGTCATCGTCGTTTTGTACAACGATAACAAGTGGGAGCAGTACGACGACACGTGGAGCGAAGGGATGCCGGAGAGTAGCAGCGAGCCGCAGTTCCAGGCGCCGGCGGGGTACTATCAACCGGTACGCGGTTTTGGCAAGTTGTGGCGCGAGAATTCCACCGTGCGCACAAAAATCGGTTGGGGGACTGCGCCGGAGGAAGGGTTCGATACGGTGTGGCAGTATCGCAAGACCGAGTCGTTGCCGACGATCGCGTACGTGCGCGAGATGGATGGTCAGGTCGTCGAACTGATGGGGCAGGGCACCGGCACCTGGAAACATGTTGCGCCGTAGCATCCTTTGACCGCGATCGGTGAACGCGTATATTATAATGAGCGCCCTAGTGCAGCAACTTGCATACCCCCTGCTTGGAATACATCGGTGAATACAAGTCCCGCGCGGGCACCGCGCGTTCAGGTTGATGTACGGCTGGCGCCCACGCGCGGTCCAAGAACAACTTGGCGCGCCGCGCTGGCGATTTTTCTGCTGACGGCGGTAGTGTACAACGTCCCGCTGATTTACGATTTGGCGTACAAGCCGTTTTTCAATTGGGCGCCGGGGATTGACGTTGCCTCCACGACGCTGCTGCCGCTGGCGCTGTTCGAGCGCGGCGATTTCGTGCTGGATGCGTTCCGGGATTTTGCGCGGGCGAACTATCGCGACGCGTACTTTCTCGCCGAGGTGAACGGCCGAACGGTCTCGCGCTATCCGATTGCTGGGGCGATACTCGCGCTGCCCTTTTACGGCGTGCCGGTTGGCGCGGGCTGGATCGAAAATCCCGGCATCTCGTGGCTAGCGTACCCTTGGACGGCATTCTTCGTTGCCAAGTTCGCCGCCGCGCTGATGACCGCATTGGCGGTCGTGATGTTCTTTTTCTGCGCGCGCGAACTGACTGACGTAAAGACGAGCGCGGTGCTGGCACTCGTCTTTGCGTTCGGCACGAGTGCGTGGTCAACCGCGTCACAGGGGTTGTGGCAGCAGACACCGAGTCTGTTGCTGCAGTTGATCGCGATCTGGTTCGTCCTGCGGGGGCATCGCGGAGGGGCGGCGGCAGTTGCGCCCGGCGCGTTCTTCTTCTCCGTCGCGACAGTGACGCGGCAGAACGTTGGGTTGACCGCGCTCGTGTTCACGCTCTACGTGCTGCTCGAGTTTCGTCCGGCAATTTGGCGTTGGATCGTTTGGGCGATTCCCCCCGCACTGCTCGCGCTCGCGTACAATGCGATCTACAACGGCTCGCCGTTCGTCTTTGGTTATCAAGAGGGACTAGCGCAGACGATCGGCTTGCCGCGTGTCGAGGGGCTCATCGGATTGTTTCTCAGCCCTAGCCGCGGCTTGCTCGTTTATTCGCCGTTCTTCGTTTTCGCGATCGCCGGGCTGGGTGGCCTGCGCGCTGAAAGGCATCGCCGATTTTACCTCTTCGCCGCGCTGGCGTTCGCACTCGGCACCGTGTTCTTGAGTATGTTCGAAGGATGGGATGGGGGCTGGGGGTACGGAACGCGCCTGATGACCGATGTGGTTCCTTACGCCATCTTTCTGTTGATTCCAACGCTCGGACGATTGCGGGGTGTGGCAAGCGCGGTCTTCTGGATCATGGCAGGCAGCGCGGCAGTCCTGCACAGTTTTGGCTTGTGGGATAGCGGAGCGCGCTGGCATTGGAGTTGGGATAACCTCCGGTACGATGTCTGGGATGTTGCCCGCAACGAGCCATTTTTTTATTTCAAAGAGTACGTGGCGATGGCACAGCACTTTTGGCAACGCGCTTTTCATTGAGCCAAGCTTTCGCCCCTGCACGCTTGGACAAGCCGACGGACCGATTCAATCCGTCAATTCCACGCGTTTGGCGATGGCTGGGTCTAGGGTGCGAAAGCGAGGCTGAGAGGTCGCAGGTGAATAAAGAGTTGACCTTGACATCAGAGGATTTTGCAGACGTGGCGCTGCGGAGCATTGTCGCGACAGACCAGGATAGTCTCCGGCGGTGGAAAAACGCCCATCGGTTTGCGTTCTTTTATCAAGACATCATCACGCCCGAACAACAAACCCAGTGGTTCGAAGGCTATTGGGAACGCCCACACGATTTCATGTTCATCGTGCTTGCCGAGGATGCAGCAGTTGGCTGTCTGGGATTTCGTATGCTCGATTCTGCCGCGGATGTCTACAACGTGATTCTGGGAGTGCCGGAGATGGGCGGGCGTGGCTTGATGCGGAAGGCGATGCGGTTGATGTGCAGTTACGTTCTGCGCGATTTTACGCGTGACATCGGAGTCAAGGTGTTACGCGCGAATCCAGCCATCGAGTGGTATAACAAAATTGGTTTCCAAGAGACACAAGCGCACGAGACCTACGTCGAGATGCGACTCGATCTAGCGCGGTTCCAACCGTGCCGATTCCGAATAACAAACAGGGAGCAGAAATGATCTCGGTCTTTGGTTCCAAAGTGGGTCAGGAAGAGTTAGACGAAATTCGTACGAGCCTCGAAGCGCAATGGATGGGGATCGGTCCCAAGACCAAGGCGTTTGAAGAGCAGTTTGCCCGACGCCTAGGCGCGCCCGGTTTCGCGCTGCTCGACAGCGGCTCGAACAGTTTGTATATGGCGGTCAAGTTGCTGAATCTGCCCGCCGGTGCGGAGGTGATTCTGCCTTCGCTCACTTGGATTTCGTGCGCGCACGCGGTTGTCTTGACCGGCGGCACGCCGGTTTTCTGCGACGTGGACTTGGCGACGCAGAATGTCACTGCCGAAACGATCGCGCCGCATCTTTCGAAAAAGACCGGCGCGATTATGGTGGTGCACTATGCCGGCAAGCCGGTGCGGATGCAGCCGATTTTGGAATTTGGAGTGCCGGTGATCGAGGACGCCGCGCACGCGGTAGATTCCAAACTAGGCGATAAATACTGCGGGACAATGGGGACGATTGGCGCGTTCAGTTTCGACGCGGTCAAGAACCTCGCGATGGGAGAAGGAGGCGGTGTGACCGCGCGCGACCCCGATCGGGTCGCGCGCGCGCGTCTGCTGCGCTACTGCGGCATCGGCAAGTCCGGTTTCGAGGCGTCGGCATCCAAAGACCGCTGGTGGGAGTACAACATCGTCGAGTTCTTTCCCAAATTCCTGCCGAACGACATCAACGCCTCGATTGGGCTCGCGCAGTTGCGTAAACTGGACGCGCATCAAGCGTACCGCAAGCGCATCTGGGAGTTGTATCAACGCGAGTTCGCCGGCTTGGATTGGCTGGTGTGTCCCCAAGACCCCGCGCCGGACGAGCAACATTCGTATTTCACGTACTTTGTCCGTGTGCTTGGCGGCAAGCGCGACACGTTTGCGAAGTACTTGTACGCGCAAGGAATTTACACGACGTTCCGCTATCACCCGTTACATATGAATCCGATTTACAAATCGTCCGCCCGGCTCCCGGTGTCCGAGCGGCTGAATGAGGAGGGCTTGAATCTGCCGCTGCATCCCAACCTGACCGAGAGCGATGTCGAAAAGATCGTCGGCGCGGTCAAGGCGTTTTCCGGGCAGATGTAGGCGCGGATGATTCCAATGCATCAACTCGATTGTGACAGCAATCGCCCCATCGCCATCTTGGGCGCAGGCTGCGCCGGGCTCGCGGCGGCGATGCGCCTGACCCGGTATGGCTACCCGATCGTCCTGATCGAACAAGCGGATCATGTCGGCGGACTGGCAGGGGGCGTTCGCATCAACGGCAACACGTACGAGTACGGTCCGCACACGTTTCACACTACCGATCCAGAAATTCTGGGCGACATCACGGCGTTGATGGGCGACGCGCTGATTCCGTACAACCGCACCATCCAAATCAAATTTCTGAACAACTATTTCAAGTTTCCGCTGGCGGTGCGCGATGTTCTGCGTAAACTGCCACCGCGAACCGTCCTCCACGCGGGCTTGAGTTTCCTCTGGCATTTTGGGCTAGGCGCGCTCCGCAAACCCCAAGTCGAAACTTCGGAAACGCTCCTCAAGCGCTACTACGGCAACGTCCTGTACGAACTTTTTTTCAAGACGTACATCACTGCCGTCTGGGGCATCACGCCCGCCGAATTTTCGCCGGCGTTTGCGCGCGAGCGCATCCCACGAATGAACATCCTCGAACTGCTCGACAAGATTCGCTTGGGTGCGCAGAATCGGCTGGGGCACGCGGTCAAGACCGATGGTTTTGTGGAAAAAGTCGAAGGGAACTTGTACACGACGCAGCAAGGCTTTTCGCTCATCACGCAGCGCATGGCGGACGCGGCGATTGGGCGCGGGAGTCGCATCGAGTTGAAGGCGCGGGTGACAAGATTGGAGCGGGAGGGCAACCGAATCGCGCGCGTCATCTACGAACAGGGTGATGCGACGCGGCAGATCGAGTGCGCGGGAGTCATCAACACGCTGCCGCTCAACGAGGTAGTGTTGATGATCGCGCCGGGGCTAGGGGATGCGGTCGAGGGTGCGGCGCGTGCGCTCAAGTTTCGCGCGCTCGTGTTCGTCGGGTTGCTCGTGCGTCGCGACAAGGTTCTACCCTCGTCGTTTATGTACTTCCGGCAGCACTCGTTCAATCGCATTTCGGATCTGGCGCAGTTTGGTTTTCGCATCGAACCGGCGGGATGTACGCAACTCGTCGCGGAGATCAGTTGCGACGTGACGGATCGTGCGTGGACCGATGAGCCGTTTGCGAAAGAAGCGGTGCTGGCTGACTTGGTCGCGGAGGGCTTGCTGACGCGTGCGGAGGTGCTGGAGATGCACGTCTTTCGCGCGCGGCACGCGTATCCGATTTACGCGTTGGGCTACGAGGAGCGGCTGGCCACATTGCTCCAAGCGATCGGCGCGCTGGCGAATATGGAAACTGCCGGGCGGCAGGGTCGCTTTGCCTACATCAACACGCATATCGCGATGAAGATGGGGTACGAAGCGGCGGAGCGGTTGAGGGCGAA
>DYLA01000119.1 GCA_020722265.1 Anaerolinea sp. | reverse complement strand
AGGGGGCAAAGCCCCCTGAACCCCCATGTCCACGATTTACTGTGGTGCTACCAAATTGTGATCTACTGTGTCTGCCACTATCCCTTGTGTTCGAAGCGCGCCTTCGACCGCAAGATATAGGGCACTGTTCTTACTGCGAATGTTCTCTACTGGCACACCTCGCCTCGCAAAAAGCGGTCCACCCCGTCCGCGACGCCTATGGCGAGCAGATCGCGCCGGTCGCGCAAGATCCGCTTGTCCGAGCCCAAAAAGCCGAGTTCGATGATCGCGCCGGGCGACTGCGGATCAATCTCGTTCAAGGCGTGATAGTGTGTCATATCGGTCGTGATGCTCCCCTCGTGAAAAGGCAACTGGGTCACCTGCGCGTACGCCGCCGTGACACAGCGCACCAACCGATCATCCTCCTCCGGGATCGCGCTATTCTCCGCGCGCGCCACCTTGAAGCCGGAAGCATAGTAGACGCACGAATCCGCGTGAATGGAAAGAAAGACGCGCGGCGAGTACGAACGCTCCGTCCTACTGAGCCGTGCGTCGTATTCCGCGAGAATATCCACACGATAGCCGCGCGCCTCCAGCAGCAACTTGGCGCGGCGCGCCACGTCGCTCGTCACATCCACCTCGCGCAGCCCGTCGGGACAGAGCGCGCCGGGGTCCTCGCCGCCGGAGTGTCCGGCGAGGAGGGCGACCAGCGGCGGCAAAGGTGTTGGCGTGGGAAGTGGAGTGGGCGACGCAAGCAGAATGAACGTTTGAACCGGCGCGGGCGCCATCGCGACCACTCTAGCCGGCTGGCGCGCCAAGACGACCGCTGAGATGAACGCGGCGAACATCGCCACTACGCCGGCGATGAGAAAGAACTGGGACAGCCGTTCCAGTGCCGAGTGGCGAATGGGGGTGGGCGTCTTCCGCTGCGCCCGCGTTCGGCTGGTTGGGGGTTTCAATTTTCAGGCTGCCTTGTCACCGCAGCACGCGCGCATCTCCCACGCGCTGGGTCACGCGCTTGTCGTCGAGGTATTCCAGCAGCGCAATCACGTACTTGCGGCTCGTGTTGAACCGGTCGCGCACCTGCGCGGCGGTCACCTGCCCTTGCGCGCGAATCGTTGCGACGACCCAGTCCTGCATCGCGGCGAACGCTTTAGGGGAGAGCAGCACCTGTTCGTTCAGCCGCACCAGTTTGCCTTGTGCGATCAGCGCGGCGACCGCCTCCGCGCCGAGGGCGGCTTCCGCCTCTTGCGCCGAGGGGGGCGTGTACGGCGCGCGGTCGAACTGGGCGAGGAGCGCGTTCGCCTTGCGCTGCAGGTCGGCGTCGAATTTCACGACGAAATCCGGCTGGCGCACGATGTCTTCACTGGCGACGAGGAGATTCGCCGCGCGCGCGCGCTCGATGACGCGATCAAAGACGCGCGGGGCGAGACCCAATCGGCTCTTGAGTTCTTCGCGCGGCAGACCGGGGCGCAGGGGGTACTGCCGATGGTACTCCGCCAGCATCGCGCGGATTTTTTCGGCGAGCGCGTGCCAGTTCGGCGTGGAGAGAAAGGCACTGCCGAGCGCGACCACTTGACCGGCCGCCGCGCGCGCGGTCAGCACTTCGGTCACCGCGTCCACGCTCAACCCCGTCCCGCCCGCGATCTCCTTGGCGTCTGCCGCGTTCGTTCCGCGCGCGGCGAGAAACTGCATCACGATTTCTTCGGGTGTGCCGCGCGCGAGCGTTTCCAGGCGTGTGATAACCTCGGCTTTGAAGCGGCGATGGCGCGTCGTCGCGTGCGGGTCAACCACGCTGCCGCCGCCGACCGTGATGCTCGGGGAGGGAAAGCGGAGGATGAAACGATCGTGCTTGGCGAGCGCGACCGGCGCGGCGAGATGCAACTGGACCCAGCCGACATCGCCCGGCATTAACTCCGCGTGATCGAGGAGACGGACGCGCGCGGGCACTTGGGCCGAGCCGGTGAAGAAATCCACCTCGGCGTTGTGGGCGAGCGGCTTGGGTGCGGCGGCGATGTACTTGATGCGCGCGTCGAGGAGCGTCGTCGCGGTCAGGGTCCCGGGAAGCGCGACGACCTGCCCGCGCGCCAAATCTTCGACGGCAAGCCCGGCGAGGTTGATGGCGACGCGGCTCCCCGGCACTGCGCGTTCGACTTTGGTTTTGTGTGTCTGCAAGCCGCGCACGCGCCCGCGCTTGCCCCCCGGCACGATTTCGACTTCGTCGCCGACCTTGAACGCGCCATCAATCAACGTGCCGGTGACGACCGTGCCAAAACCGGCAATCGAAAAGACGCGGTCAATCGGCAGGCGCGGTCTGCCCAGATCATCGCGCGGCGAAACATCGCGCAAGAGGCGTTCCAGTTCGATGAGGAGGTCGTCCAAGCCGGCGCGCGTCTTGGCAGAGACCGGGACGATGCGCGCGTCGGCGAGGGCGGTGCCGGCGAGCGCGGCGCGAACGTCCGCCAAAACCATTTCGATCCATCCTGCCTCCACGAGGTCGCTTTTGGTGAGTGCGACGACGCCCCCTTTGATTTGCAGCAGATCGAGAATCGCGAGGTGCTCGCGCGTTTGCGGCATCACGCCTTCGTCCGCCGCGATGACGAGGAGCGCGGCGTCAATTCCGCCGACGCCGGCGAGCATATTCTTGATGAAACCCTCGTGCCCCGGCACATCCACGATGCTGACCGTCTCGCCGCTCGGCAGCGTGAGCCACGCAAAACCGAGGTCAATCGTCATCTCGCGCTCTTTTTCTTCCTTGAGGCGATCCGGATCAATGCCGGTCAGGGCTTTGACGAGTGTGGATTTGCCGTGATCCACGTGTCCGGCCGTGCCGATGACGCGCACGCGTTACCCCCCTTTGGCTCTTGGCTTGGCTTTGGCGCCGACGACTTTTTCTCCCTCGACGCGCGCGAGGAGTTCGGCCAGCGTCTTCTCCACCTGGAGGGCGTTCTGGCGTTCGAGATCGGCTTCCGCTGCGAGGATGTCGGCGAACATGGCGAGGCGTTCGCGTCGCTCCTTCTCCATCTTTTCGACCAAGTCGCGGAGCGCGGCGACGACTTCGGGGCGCCAGTCTTCCAACTTGGTGATGCGTTCGGTGACGGCGGTCAGGCGTTTGTTCCACTCGTCACGCAGGAACTGCCATTCGCCGAGTTGTTGCTGCCAGCGTTTTTCGACATCGGCGAGGAGTTGGTCGCGCTCTTTGCGCCGGCTCTCTTCGACGAGGCGCTGCCACTGCAAGAGGCGCGCTTCCACCTGCTTCATCCGCTCTTCTATCTCCTGCAGAGCCGTGTAGAGGGCGCGCGCTTCCTTGTGCTGCTCTTGCATCGTCCGCAGTTGCGCGAACCAATCGTCCAACTCGCGGCGGCTCGTCTTCATCTGCTCCGCCCACTCCGCCATATGGCGCGCGCGTTGCTGCTCGGCACGGCGCGCGGCTTCGGCAGCGTCGGCGCGCTCCTGCCGCAGCCGTTCGCTCAGTTGGTGCATCTCGGTCGTGATTTGCCCAAAGCGGCTCGCCCATTCCTCGACGACTTGGATCCGTTGATCTATGGCTTGGTCGCGCTGGATGCCTTCTTCCAACTCGCGCTGCAGAGTCGAGAGAGCGAGATCGAGGCGTGTCAAAACGTCGTGGTCGCCGACGACGGTGCGCTGCCATTGCTGGAGCGCCTCGATTTGCAATTGGAGCGCGCTCAAGATTTGCTCTTGGCGTTCGCGTTCCATCTGGCGGAGTTTGAACGATTCTTCGTCCGCCTGCAGGCGCTGCTTTTGGAACTGATCGAGCATCACTTGGACTTCGGCTTTGGATTGTCCCAAAGTCTGTTCGATCTGGGCGTAGCGCAAGGCTTGGCTTTGCACGCGCGCCAGACGTTCTTCCAAATCCTGCAAACTCTTGTTCAAGCCGGCGAGTTGCGCGTACTGTTGAGTCAGTTGGTTCCCCAACTCGGTCAGCTGCGCTTTTTCCTGACGATGCTCTTCGTCCAACCACGCGACCACCTGCGACAGTTGCTCAAGGTTCATCCGTTCCTCCTACCGAGTCTCGCGTGAATGATTATAGCACGTGAAGCGGGAAACGCGAAACGGGCGGCGCCGCGCGTGCTACTTCAACCATCCCTTCGCTCGCTCCACCGCGCGCTTCCAACCGGCATAGTTCTCTTCGCGGCGCGCCGCGTCCCATTGCGGTTCGAAGACGCGGTCCACGCCCCAGTTGGTGCGCAGTTCATCGAGCGATTTCCAAAAGCCGACCGCGAGGCCTGCGGCGTACGCCGCGCCGAGCGCGGTCGTTTCGTTGACGATTGGACGCACGACGCGCGCGCCGAGGATGTCCGCTTGCAACTGCATCAGGAAATCATTCTTGACCGCGCCGCCATCCACCTTGAGCGTTTTGAGCGGGACGCCGGCGTCCTTCTCCATCGCCTCGATCACCTCGCGCGTCTGATAGCAGATCGCTTCGAGCGTGGCGCGGACGATGTGTTCGCGCGTGGTGTAGCGCGTGAGGCCGATCAGTGTGCCGCGTGCGTACATATCCCAATGGGGCGCGAACAAGCCGTTGAACGCGGGAACGAAATAGACGCCGCCCGTGTCCGCGACCGAGCGCGCGAGGGGTTCCGTCTCTGCCGCGTTCGCGATGATCTTGAGGTTGTCGCGCAGCCACTGCACCGCCGCGCCGGCAATCGCAATCGAACCTTCGAGGGCGAAGGTGTGGCGGGGCGAGCCCTTGGGCTCGCCCACCGACGCAGCCACCGTTGTGAGCAGACCGGATTGCGACGGGACGATGTTCTTGCCGGTGTTGAGCAAGAGGAAGCAACCGGTGCCGTAGGTGTTTTTGGCTTCGCCCGCCTCAAAGCCCACTTGCCCAAAGAGCGCGGCTTGCTGGTCACCCAGATCGCCACAGACGGAGACGCGCCCGCCGCACGGTCCCAGCGGGTCGGTCAAGCCGTACAGATTCCGGTCGGACGAGGGGCGCAGGTGCGGCAACATCGCGCGCGGGATGCCGAAGAGTGCAAGCAGTTCGTCGTCCCAATCGAGCGTTTGCAAGTTGAGCAGCATCGTGCGCGACGCGTTGGTGTAATCGGTGATGTGGACGCCGCCGTCTTTGCCGCCCGTGAGATTCCAGATGACCCACGTGTCAATGTTGCCGAAAAGCGCTTCGCCCCGTTCCGCGTGTGCGCGCAAGCCGGGCACATTTTCTAGCAGCCAATGGATCTTGGGTCCGGAAAAGTAAGTGGCTATCGGCAAGCCGGTGCGGGCGCGGATGAAATCGGACTTGGAGTCGTCAATCAGTTTCTGGCAAAGCGGCTGCGTGCGCGTGTCCTGCCACACGATCGCGTTGTAGTACGGCTCGCCGGTTTTCGGATTCCAGACGACAGTGGTCTCGCGCTGGTTCGTCACGCCGATCGCGGCGAGGTGTTCTGCGCGCACACCGGCTTTTGCCATCGCGCCGCCAATCGTCGTGCGCGTGCGATCCCAAATTTCGCGCGCGTCGTGCTCGACCCAGCCGGGCTGCGGATAGATTTGGCGATGCTCTTCGTAATGCGCGGCGACCACCTTGCCCGCGTGATCAAAAATCATAAAGCGCGTGCCGGTCGTCCCTTGGTCAATTGCGGCAACATAGTTGGTCATTCTTCTTCTCTCCTATCAGAATTCGAGACCCAGCGAGGGGGTGACTTACCACCCGCGTTTGGAGCGATGCACGAGCCAGAGGCCCGCCAACACCAGCCATCCGCCGATCACCTGGGCGATGCCCAGCGGCTGATCGAGTAACGGCACGGCAAGCAGCGCGGTGATGACCGGCTGACCGAGCAACATAGGCGAGACGAGGGACACCGGCAGGTGCCCGAGCGCGTAGTTGATCGTCAACCAACCAATCACTTGCGCCAGTATCGCAACGGCGACGAGGTACGCGTACGTTTGCATCGAATAGCCGACGAGCGGCTGATGGAAAACGAGACTCAAGCCGAACAGCGTCACCGCGCTCGCCACCGCCGAAATCCACCACGCGCTCAACGCGTTCAACTGTTGTCGCGCGCGCGAGGCGAACAGGAAGAACGTCCCGTAGAAAAAGCCCGCGCTCACGCCGAGCAGATCGCCCGCGCCGAGCGATGCGTGCGTGAGGAAATCCTGGCTCACGATGACCGCGACGCCGAGCATCGCCAACAGGACGCCGCCCCAGAACGCCGCGCGCAATCGCTCTTTGAACAGGAGCATCGAGCCAAGCCCCACCCACACCGGCGACGTGTTGCCGAAAAGCGTAGCGTTCGCGACCGATGTGACGAGAATCGCGGTGTAGAAAAGCGACACGTCAATCGCGAAGAACACGCCGCCGAGCACCGCGAGCCCAACGTGCCGGCGCGAGAGAGGCGCGCGGCGGCGATCCTGCCGCGCGAACGGCAGCGCGAAGATCGCCGCCGCAATCGCCATGCGATAGAACCCGGCGACGGGTCCCGGCACATTCGCCCATTTGATGACGATGGCGGCGATAGCGATGGCGGTCATCCCAGTGAGAAGCGCAAGGTAGGGCAAGGCGTTGACAAGGCGACGGGGTGACGAGACGACCAAGCGCGCCTTTTCTCCATGTCCCCTTGTCGTCTCCCTCTCATCCCCTCTCCCACTCACAACGCCCCCAGCGATTCGAGAAGACGCTCGGAGCGCTCGCAGTGACATTCATCTTTCATCCTGCATCATCTTTTCGATTTTAATTTCCGCGCCGTCTTTCACACGCTTGAACACGCGCGCGTCGCCGTCCACCTGGCCAATGATGTTGACCGCGCTCGCCGCGCGAATTTCGCCGCCGCGACTGGCGGGTGTGGGACCGAAAAAGATACAGAACGCGTGACCGGGGGACCAGTACCCCAATTCGCCTACTTGCACGACCTCGCGCGCGTCGGACTCTGGCGCGCGCTTGACGGGAATCGCAAAGTAGATTTCGTCGCCCCAGCGATTCGCGCGCGCGGCAATCGGCAGCGCGTCCCAAATCGCGCGCGCCGTCGGCGAATCGTTCAGTTCAGCGAACGCGGTGATGTCACCTGAGGTGATTTTGATTTTGTTCACGCCAGCATCATCCTCATCGGCTGCAAAGTGCGTGTGAACGGATTGAGTACGAGTCCGAGAATTTCCAATGTCACCGCGCCCAACAACGCTTCGTCGCCTGGCTCCCCCAAAATGACGGGCGTGTGCCCTTCACCTTGCGGCAATGTGATGTGACATTCAGAAATGCCGCGTTGAATCGTCGCACCGTCAGCAAACGTGAAAGACATTTCTCGTTTTGGCTTCAACCCAATCGCCTGCCAATCGCGATAGGGCAACAAAGTGTAACTCGCGCCGCTGTCTACCAAGAAACGCACAGTCCGGGTTCCTGTGGGTCCCGTGACCGAACCTTCAAGGTATGTGATTCCCATATTCCACCTCACGAACGGAACAGTGTCCGTTCCCTACCGAACGCTGAATACTGCCTCACTGTTTACTGTTTACTGCCCCGCGCCTCCGCCACGATCTTCACCCCCGCACTCGCGCCGATGCGCGTCGCGCCTGCGGCGAGCATCGCTTGTGCCTGCTCCAGCGTTCGGATGCCGCCTGCCGCCTTCACGCCCATTGCATCGCCAACCGTTCGCCGCATCAGTTCGACATCGTGCCGCGTCGCGCCTCCCGGTCCAAAGCCCGTCGAGGTCTTGACGAAATCCGCGCCTGCCTCGCGCGCCAATTCGCACGCGCGCACCTTTTCGTCGTCGGTCAACAGCGCGGTTTCAAGGATGACTTTGACGAGTGCGCCGCGCGCGTGCGCCACCGCGCACACCGCACGAATATCGTCGCGCACCCGATCGTACTGCTTTGCCCTGAGCGCGCCAACGTTCAGCACCATATCCACTTCGCGCGCGCCGTCCGCAATCGCTTGCTGCGTCTCGAACACTTTTACCTCAGTTGTGTGCGCGCCGAGCGGAAAGCCGACGACGGTACAGACGGCGATGCCGGCATCGCGCAGCAAGTCCGCGCACTGCTTGACGTACGGCGGATTGACGCATACAGCGGCAAAGCGATACTCCTTTGCCTCCGCACACAACTTGTCGATCTCTTCGGGCGTCGCTTCTGGCTTGAGTAGGGTGTGATCAATGAATCGGGCAATCTCCATCGCAACACCTCCGACAAAGAACGAAGGACGAATGACCGATAGCGACTGGCTTCGCCACTCGTCGTTCGCCCTTCATCCGAAATCCAGTGACCCCAAACTATTTGCCCGCCGCGTACGAGTACGTCGGCACCACGCCCATCATCTGGGGAGGCCAGTACGAAATCCACGCCTTGCCAATAATCTTTTTCACCGAGACTGGTCCCCACGAGTGAGAATCGCTCGAGTAATTGCGATTATCGCCGAGAACAAAGTACTCGTCCGGCGGTACGGTGACCGCGCCCATCGAATACGAACCGGCGTTGAGGGGGTACGTTTCGATCAACTCTTCGCCGTTGATGAACACGCGCCCATTCACGATTTCGATGCGATCGCCCGGCAAACCGATCACGCGCTTGATAAAATCCTTCGACGAATTGTTCGGCGGTACGAAGACGATCACGTCGCCGCGTTCGGGTGGATGGAGCATATACTCAATCTTGTTGACGAACAGAAACTGCCCGTCGTGAAAATTCGGCTCCATACTATACCCTTCGATGCGGAAATTCTGCACCGCAAAGCGAATCAACAGAAAGATCACCAGGGTGAGCACCAGCGTCTCGATGAGTTCGCGCAACGCGGCGCCGATGTGGCTCCAGAACGATGGCGCGGGCGCAAGGATTTCTGGCGTACTCAACGGTGGCTCCGGGCTGAATTGAGGGGCGTTACCTGCGTTCGACACGCTCACATGAATTTCCTTTCCCATCTTTTCTCACACCTATTATATATGAAGTCCGCGTAACGCGCAAGCATTTTCGCCAGTTCGCCACGGCATGTGCAAAGTCGCATCGCTGTCATTCCGAGCGAAGCGAGGAATC
>DYLA01000118.1 GCA_020722265.1 Anaerolinea sp. | reverse complement strand
GCGACGATTCCGGTGAGTCTTGGCTTGGTGATCGCGGCGAGCCATCACTGGGGAGTGCGCGAGGCGCCGCGCGAGATCGAGTATGATTACGGGACGCAGCGGTACACGGCGCAGCCACCGATGATCATCTTTGCGCCGCCGCAGGCACCGGCCGCGCCGTATGGCTTGACGCCGCAGCAGTACTATTTGCCACCCGGCGCAGCCGATCTCGGTGCCGCGTATCCGCGCGAGTTCAAGATCGTTGGCGAAGAATAGCGCGTCCCATCCCGGTGGGGAGCGCAAGAAGTTTCCGCGGAGCCAGTTGATCGCTTTCAAGATCGAGACCGCTGCGAGTACTCGCAGCGGCTTTCGATTCTCATCGCGTCAGGTCAACCACCAACACGTCCAACGCGACGGTCGGTTCGCTGCGTCCGGTTTTGATCGCGATGTCGGTATCGAGCAGTTGCCGGCAGATCGCTTCGAGTTGGGGAATAGTAAAGTTCAAGGTTTGTCGCCAAGTTTTCTCGGCGACGAACGGATGCAGTTTCAACTGCTCGCGCGCGGCGGCGAGCGTTTGCCCGCGCGCGGCGAGATCGCGCAGTTGGAGCAGTAGACGGAACTGGCGCGTGATCATCGTGAGGAGATATTCCGGCGCGGCGCGCTGTTCGAGTTGCGCGTGCAGCAGGTTCAGCGCGTGGCTCGTCTCGCGCCGACCGATCGCGTCCACGAGCGCAAAGATGTCCGATTCGCGCGCCGACGCGACGAGCGCGCGCACGTCTTCCACCCGAATCGTTTGCCCGGCGCGATAGGTCAGCAACTTTTCGATTTCATTGTCGAGCAGTCGCAAATCGCTGCCGACGCACGCGGCAAGTTCGGCAACCGCTGCCGGTTCGATGGCGCCCTTTTGGGCTTGGACGCGCCCTTGAATCCACTTGGGCAGCGCGCGCGCGGTCGGCGCAGTGAATTCTCTGACGATAGCGTTCTGGTCTCCCGCCGCGTGTTTCAGAATCGGGTTGTTCTTGGCGAGCGTCTTGGACTCGACAAAGATCAGGCGCGTCGCGGCGGGCAATCGGCAGAGGTACGCGATCAATTCTTTCGCCAGCGCCGGGTTCGCTTCCTCTCCGCTGTCCCCTTCGACTTCCTCGCCCTTGGCGCGACGCGGGTCCAAGCGCGCCAGCATCCCCTCGACGATGACCAGACGTTTGTCGAGGAGAAACGGAATCGCGTCGCAGGCGTGTTGCAATTCGCCCAGCGTCACCTTGCGCCCGTCGAATCGCGTCGTATTCAATTCGGCAAACTGTGCGTCGCCCATCTTGGCGCGCAGTTTCTTGATTTGCTCTGCGCGCGAAAATTCATCTTCGCCGTGAAAGATATAGTACATCTACGTCCACTCGATATCCACGTGCTGCACTTTGATTTGCCCCACCTGCGAGGACGTGACCTTGCCGATGCGCGCGCCGCGCGCGTCCGGCGAGGTGGTGACGCGCGCTTGCATCGCCGCCCCCAGGGGCTGCGCGACGAACGCGGCAATCGTCGTCGCGAGCACCACGTCCGGAATCTTCCGCCAACTCGGTTTGCGTCCGAGCGCGAGGATCGCCGCCAACGCGCTAAGCAGCCCGGCGACGACGAGATTCGTGCCGCAGCGCGGATGCACCGCGAGCGCGCTCTCGCCGCGCTGCAAACGCGCCACCGCTTCGCGCGCGGCGTCACCCAGTTGCCGCGTCGAGACATCGCCGTAGATGTAAAAGCCCGTGGTGTCCGAACGCCCGACGACGCGGAGATCCGGATGACGCGCACTCAGGAGGTGCACCGTCGCGTGTTCGACCGCGTGGTTGCGCCGCACCGTCAAGATCGGTTCAATTTCCAGAAGGTTCATCGTCTCACCTCGACTCACATTCTACACCAACTCGCGGTAAACCGCCAGCGTCTCTTCCGCCGCGCGTTCCCACGAAAACTTGCCTGCCTGCGCGAGACCGCGCGCACGTAGATGCGCGCGCCGCGCGTCATCGGTCAGTACCACCCGCAGCGCCTCCGCCCATGCCGCCGCGTCGTTCGGCGAAACTTGAAGCGCCGCGTCGCCAACGATTTCCGGCAGCGACGACGCGTTCGATGCGATCACCGGCGCGCCGCACGCCATCGCTTCGAGCGGCGGCAGACCAAAACCTTCGTACAGCGACGGAAACAGAAAGACCGCCGCGTCCGCATAGAGCGCGGGCTTGTCCTCTTCCTCCACCCAACCGATGAATTGGACCGCATCGTCAGGCAATCCGGCCTCGCGCGCGATACGCTGCGGATTCGGAAAGAATTCGGAATCTGCACCGAGCTGGACGCCCGCCAGCACGAGCCGATAGCCCGCCGCGTAAAATTCCGGCAATCGCGCGAACGCCTGAATGATCACGCGCACATTCTTGCGCTGATCGTATCCGCCGAGGTAGAGGAGGTATTTTTCCGGCAGCGCGTACTTGGCGCGCGCCGCACGCACGTCTTCGACCGGACGATAGCGCGCGTCGGCAGCAAGATAGATCACGCGCACGCGCGCGGCGTCCACGCCCAACCGTGCGATGATGTCGCGTCGGCTACACTCGGAATCGGCGATGATCGCGCGCGCGCGGCGCGCCCCAGCGGCCGCGAGGCGCGTGTACGCCCGTACAAGCCACGAGCCGCGATACGCCGGCAGCACGAGGGGAATCAAATCGTGAATCGTGACGACCGTGCGATGAGGCGGAACGAGCGGCGAACCAAAGTACGGCACGTGCGCCACCTCCGCGCGCGCGCGGCGGCACGCGCGCGGAAATTCGATTTGCTCGAACCACACTTTTGCCAAGTTATCGCCCAGACGCGTGATCGCCGACCGCCGACCGCCGACCGCCGGCTCGATCACAACATACTCATTCTGCGGCGCGCGATCACGCAGCGCGGCAACCAGTGCGCGCACATACTGCCCACTCCCCGTCGTCGGCTGATTCCAAAACATCCCACTAATCGCAACCCTCATTCACCCTTCGTCCTTTGGTCCATTGGCTCATTGACTCATTGACTCATTGGCTCATTGACTCATTGGCTCATTGACTCATTGACTCATTTGGAGTACCCGTTCGGATGGGTCTTGTGCCATCGCCACGCCGAGCCGATGATCATCTCCAGGTCGGAATAGTGCGGCGTCCAGCCGAACTCGCGACGCAAGCGCGCGGAATCCGCCACCGATTCGCTGGCATCGCCGGGACGACGCGGCGCGATCTCCACGGGGAATTCGATGCCGGAGATGCGGCGCGCCGCGTCCACGATCTCGCGATTCGAATAGCCGCGCCCAATGCCAACGTTGTACGCGCTCGTCGCGTGCCCCTGCATCAGCGCGTCGAGCGCGAGGAGATGCGCGTCGCACAGGTCAATCACGTGAACGTAATCGCGGATGCACGTGCCGTCGCGCGTCGGATAATCACCGCCGAAGATTTTGAACGGCTGGCGCGCGAGCGCGGCGCGCAGCGCGAGCGGAATAATGTGCGACTCATTCGGATGTGCTTCGCCGAACGCACCGTCGAGCGTCGCGCCGGATGCATTGAAATAACGCAAACTGATCGAACGCACGCCAAACACCGTATCGAACCATCGCAACATCTTTTCGACCATCAGTTTCGATTCGCCGTACGGATTCGTCGGCTGGGTTGGATGGGTTTCCGGAATCGGCACCTGAATCGGATCGCCATAGACCCCCGCCGACGATGAAAAGACGAACCGCGTGACGTTCGCCTTGACCATCGCGTCGAGCAATTGATTGGTATAGGCGGCATTGTTGCGAAAGTACTTGGCTGGATTCTCCATTGACTCTTTCATTTCGATATAGCCAGCAAAGTGCATCACCGCGTCGAAGCGAAAGCGCGCAAAAATATCGCGCAGAAAATTTTCGTCGCCGACGTTGCCGACGAGTAGCGGCACCGCCGGCGGAATCGCCGCGCGATGTCCATTCTCTAGCGAATCCGCGACGACCACGTCAATTTTCTTTTCGACCAACTGCCGCACCATCTGGCTGCCGATGTAACCGGCGCCGCCCGTTACGAGAACACGCATCTTGATTCCCCTCACGTGTAGATTCCAATCATCTCATCAGCCATTTGCCCACCTGCGCCAGGAGCGCGTCGAGCAGACTGATTTCACCCTCGTCGCACAAGTTCAAATCGTACGCGTTGTCCGCAAGCGTTTGCTCGCGCCACAGCACGCGCACGCGCAGGATATTTTCGCCCACGCCCAGTGTCACACGCAGCGCGTCCACGCGCGCCGCCGAATCGGGCGCGAGGTCCACGCGGCGCGCGTAGATCGCTTCGCCGTTCAGGTCGGCACGCACCTCCGCCGCGTCGAACGCGTCGCGCCGGTCGTTGATCAGCCACAGGTCGCCGCGCACGACATCGCCGGCGCGGCGCGGCGCCAGCGCGTAGTCGAACGACGCGAACACCGGCGCGTAGAGCCGCTTGAGTTCTGCGTAGGCGCGCTTGGGCGTGCCGTAATAATCCACCACGCTCCACGAAATCGAGGGCCACGGATCGTCGAACTGCCAGACCGCGACGCCAGTCGTTTGCGGTTTGCGCCGGCGGATGTGCTCGATGGCAATTTGCAAGCCCAGCGCTTGTGCGCGCTGCGTCGCGCCAATGAACTCTCGAAGGTTAGAAGGTGAAGATTGGGCACAGGGATTCGAGAATGGTCGCGCGTAACGCCGCAGTTTTTTCAACTCGGCGTGATGATACTCCCACAACGGGTGCGGCGCTTGCAGCGCGTCGGCAGGCAAGAATTTTTCCAACGATGCGCGATGGGGCATCGCTTGCAAACCGAACTCGCTCAGGAACGGCGTCGTGTCGTCGCGATAATCGCGCAGATTCGCCAAGCGATGCCACACGCGCCAGTTGTGCGATTCGTCGCGGTACGGCGATGCCGGCTTGAATGGGCGTGTGGCATCCTTGTCCTTGACGACCGCGCGGAGTGTCTTGACGATTGCCGCGTTGCCGCGTGTGTTGAACTCGTTGCCGCCGCACCACACGACGAGCGAGGGATGATTTCGCAGCGCGCGCACGATGTCGCCGCACTCGGCGCGCACGAAAGCGAGAAAGGCGCGGTCGCGCGGAAAGCGATCCAGAATCGCGCCGGCGAACGGAAACTCTTGCCAGACAAGGATACCCACCTCGTCGCACAAATCGTAAAAGGCGCGTTTTTCGCGCAAGCCGCCGCCCCAGACGCGCAAAAAGTTGATGTTCGCGTCGCGCGCCTGCTGAAGGCGCGCGGCGTAATCGGCGCGGGTGAGCCGACCCGGCATCGCGTCGAGCGGAACCCAGTTCGCGCCGCGCACGAACTCGCGCGCGCCGTTGACGACGAACTGCCACGGCTCGGCGTTGGGCGATGCGCCCTCCGCGCGCGTCAATTCGAAGGCGCGGACGCCAAAGGTTTCGTCGAGCGTATCCAGCGGCTCGGAGGAACGCGGCGAGAGGATTTGGACTTGAAGCGCGTACACGTTTGGCTCGCCGCGATCCCAGGGGTTCCACAACCGCACGCCCGGCAAGTCGAAGGCGATTGCGCGCGTCTGCCTACCCCGCGCCAAGTTTACGTCGCACGCGAATGTCTGCGCGTCGGATGCAAAATTCTTGCCGCACCAATGACACACGATACGCGCGTTTTGCTCACGATCAGAATCCAGCCTCAAACGCACCGAAACAGTCGCCACGGTTGCCCTGGCGCTTGTGACGGTTGCCTCGATCCACGCGTCCTCGATGAACACCGACCGCGCTATCACGACGGATGCATCGTCCCAGATGCCGCATGTCCGCAGGCGCGGCGCGAAATCCCAACCGAATTGCATCTGGCACTTGAGCGTCGCGTAGCGGTCGGGGAACGGCTCGTTGTACGGCGGCGAGAAGAACGGCGCGATGAGACGCCCCCAAATTCGCTGCGCGGGTGTCTTGTGTAACTTGGGGAGCGCGTCGGAGCCCCACACGCGGACGGCGATGGACGACGGACAAGCGGGAGCGGGCGTTTGCGTCCTCGAATGGCGGTTGGCGGTCAATTCGATGACTTGGCGTGAGAACATGCCCACGTGCCGCGCGAGTGGTTTGCCGTCGCCAAAGACCGCGCTCTGATAATCAATGCCGTCGAAAATCAAAAACGCGCGCTCGTCCCCGTGTAACTCCACATCGAGGTCACGCACGTACCACCAGTCGCGCGCGTCAACCCACTGCGACGCCTCGTTGTTATCGGCGTAGTAGGGATCGGCGATTTTGCCAGCGCGCAGCAAATCGAGCCGCACGTCGCCGGGAACTTGGGCGGGCAGCCAATCGTGCGCCTCATCCAAGTCATTCACGTCGCCGAATGGCTTTTGCGTGACGGAGGCAAACCGCCAATTGGAATCGTTGAGCGAGATGATCCGGCGCGACATCAGTTCGCCGTCACCACAACGCCACAACGCGCTGGCAGCCACGCGGCAAGCGCACCGCGTTGCCAACGATTGCGATGCCGTCTACATCGCCACCCGCGTCGCGCAGCGGCAAGGGCAAGTTCCATTCGATATACGCCGGCGCGTCGCGCCAATCACCCTGGAGGGTGAGCGTCGCCTCGCGTTCGCCGAACGCGAGCGTGAAACGGACATTGCCAAAGTACGTCGGCGCGTCTTCGACTTGGATGACGTTCGTCGCGGCGCACCAATCGTCGGGCAGGGCAGGCGTGAGGACGAGATGATCGTCTTCCTCGAACAAGAGCGCGTGGCGAACCGTGAGCAGGAAATCGGCAAGCGCCCAACCGTGATGCCCATCCCCCATTCCGCCGCGCCGCGTGAGCGGATGGATACCCTCCGCCCACGTGAAGGTCGGCGAGGCGTGACGCAAAACCCAGCGGATGATTTTCCACGCGTCCGGGTCGCGCCGAAAGAGCAAGCCCTGCGCGACGTGCAGCGAAAGGTACGTGCCGAACGCGGCATGACCCACGTGGTTAAAGTACGCGTCTTCCAGCCACGCGCACTCTTTCAACGCGGTGATCGTATCCACGAGGCGCGGGTCGTGCGGGTCGAACAGGCGCAGCGGATAGAGCGCGACGAGATTACCGATCATCCCCGCGTCGAGTCGGCGATACGGCGATGCCGGCATCGCGGCGCGTCCGAGCCGCGCGGCGCATGTCGCGAGCGAGGCGTCCACGTCGGCGCGGAAGGATTCGAAATTCGCGCGCAATTTTCGCGCGTCGTCGGCTTGACCTAGCCACTCGGCAACCCGCGCCGCCTCGCGCAGCCCGGCGAGTCCCCAGAAATCGTCCCAGTAGAAATAATCGCTGGGTCCGAGATGTTCCGCGCTGGGGCCGGGAGGCAGCAGACCGTGATGGGCGGTCGTTCGTCTTGTGTCTTTCGTCTTTTGTCGTTTCGAGTTGATCCACGACGCCATTCGCAACAGCGACCAGTAATTGCCGGCGAGCAAGTTGCGGTCGCCGCTCAAGCGCGCGTGCTCGACCATCGCCCAAATGGCCGCGCCGTTGGAATCCCACTCCCCCTCGGTCGCGGTCAGGTAGCCGTCTGGGCGCAGCCGCCGCGCAAAGCGTTCGATGACGCGCGCAGACTCGTCGTGATAGCCGAGTTTGTCGAGCGCGTTCAGCAAGTACGCGGCGTCGCGAAACCAGAATTGGTGGTACGTCCAGGGTCCGGGCGTAATCGTATCGCCATCGTGGAGCAAAAGCAGGAACGCTTTGTTCGCGTCGAACGCGTTTTGCACTGACGCGTCCGGCACGCGCACGCGCATCCCGCGCGCGAGTTCGGCGCGCCACGCGGCAATGCTCGCGGTGCGCCAATCCTCCGCCGGCGCGAGGCGCGGCAGCGGTGAGGGATCGTCCTCATCGTACTCGACGCGCTCCATCGGCATAAGTGCCGTGAGGGTCGCACTTTGCCCTGCGCCGAGTTCAAGGCGATACGCGGCGACAGCGGTTGCAAGTCCGACGTTGCAGTGGGCGCGCGTCTTGCCATTCAGCCGCGGCAGCGCGAGCGCGGCATCCCCCTCGGCGAACGTAGCGCACGCGACGGCATCGGGGACGGGGAGCAGAACGCCGAGCGCGCGGTTGACGCGCACGGCGCGATAGTCGGAACCTGAACCCTCAACCCCAAGACTCGCGGCGTCGCAGAATTCTACGTCTTCGATACGCGCGACTCCTTCGGGATTAAACGGGCGAATCGAAAGGTAGAGGGTCGCCGCGCGCGGCGCGTCAGTCGGATTCTCGACGGTGACTTGCTCGACAAGCCATTCGCCGTCGCGTTCGATGGCGAACGCTTCGCGACGCACGCGCCAATCGCCGGCGTGGAAGGTAGTGACGACGATGGGCAGATGCTCGCGCAGCGATTGCGCGACCTCCGCATCGGCAAGACGCGAGGGGGCAAACAGTTTGTCCTCCACGCCAAGCCACGCATCGAGCGACCAGCCATCGAACAAGGGGGTCACGAGTCCGCGTGGATCCACAATCGCTTCACGCGCGCGGTTCGGGTTGCCGACCATCGTCCAATCGCGGCGCGTGCAGTTGATCGTGTAGAGGTTGAATCCGTACGGGATGAAGCCGGGGTCGCGCGGGTCGAACTGTCGCTCGGCCCAGTAGGGCAACACCCAGTCGCGATTCGTCGGAAAGAACTCGTTGTTGAGCCAGCCGCGCGCGACGAGCCGAGCGCCCAGCGGGATCAGTTCGGCGGGGAAGGGGAGGGTGGTTTCGGCAGCGTGTCCGAGGCGCGCGCTCGCAAAAAAATAATCGAGCGCGTCGCCGGGGATGTGAAAGCGCGCGGTGAGGAATTTCAACAGGGATGCGCTGATCGGCATAAGTCACCTCGTCTCGATACGCGGCTATTTTAGGCTGGCGCATAGTCGAGACCGGGCAACTGCAAGTCGCCCGCACGTCACGGCGAAACCGACCTTCCCCGGCTCGTTTCGGGCGATAGATTTGCACCAGCCATAACTATTTTACACGCGAATCGGCGCGGCAACAAATAAC
>DYLA01000117.1 GCA_020722265.1 Anaerolinea sp. | reverse complement strand
TGCCGCGCGTCGAAGAGTTGTTCGAGGCGCGCGATCCCAAGGGCGAGGCGTTGATCACGGAGATGGACGGGACTGTTCGTTTGGTGAGTGAGAATGGACAGCGACAGTTGAAGATCGTGTCCTCGCGCGTGCAGCGCGACACGTACGAGATTCCGCCGGGCGCACGCGTTCAGGTCAAGGCAGGGGAAAAGATCGAAGAAGGTGCGGTGATTGCCAAGACCAAGAACGGCGACATCGTCGCGAGCAAGGGAGGCGAAGTAATTCGCGAAGACAATGCGGTCATCGTGCGTTATCATCAACGCGAGGAGCGCGCGTACGAACTTGGCGTCGCCGCGCGGCTGCGCGTGGAGGATGGGCAAAAGGTGCGCGCCGGCGATCAACTGACCGAAGGATCGAAGAATCCGCATCGCTTGCTGGCGATTCTCGGTCGCGAGGCGACGCAGGTGTACCTGCTCGAAGAGGTGCAGAGCGTCTATCGCTCGCAAGGGGTCACCATCCACGACAAGCACATCGAAATGATCCTGCGCCAGATGTTCCGAATGGTGCGCGTCAAATCCACCGGCGACAGCGCCCTGCTGCCCGGGCAACTCGTAGACCGGCTCGCGTTCGAAGACGTGAACGCGCAAATCGTCGAACGCGGCGGCGTTCCAGCCACCGCGCAACCGGTGTTGCTCGGCGTCACCAAAGCGTCACTCAACACCGAATCGTTCTTGAGCGCGTCCAGTTTTCAGCACACCATCAACGTACTGTCCGAAGCGGCGATTTCCGGCCGGCGTGACAACCTCTATGGGTTGAAAGAGAATGTGATCATCGGGAAACTGATTCCGGCAGGCACAGGCTTTCGACAACGCCAAGCGCTGGATCTGTCCGAAGCGGCTGGCGCTGCCGGGCATCGCGGGCATCGGCTGAACGAAGACATTCGGCTGGAGGACGAAGAACTCGCCGAGGCAGAAGAATTCGAAGAGATGATGGCGCGCGGGACCGTCGTGCCAGAAGAGGAAGCCGAAGAGACACTCGAGCACACAGACGAAGCGAGCGAAACGTTGGCGCAACCAGCCGACGAGGAAAAAGAACCTGCGGAAGAAGAACCGATAGGAGCATTCGCGCTAGACGAAACCGAGACGTGGGACCTCACGGCAGACGAGGCAGAGGACGAGGAAGAGGTGGACGAGGACGAAGAGTAGGCTTACACTTTTGTCAACCACCACCACGCGATCGTAATTCCATACAACGCGCCGGCGACGACCTCGACGGGAGTATGCCCCAAAAGTTCGCGCAGGCGCGTTTCGCTAATGGGATGCCCCTGAAATAGTTCATCAATGATTTGATTGAGGATGCGCGCCTGAATGCTGGCGGCACGACGAATACCTGCCGCATCGTACGTCACGACGACGGCGAGGACGAGCGCGATGGCAAAGAGACTGGAACCCATTCCATCGTGGAGCGCAATCGCCGTGGCGAGCGCACAGACGGCGGCGGAATGGGACGAGGGCATTCCGCCCGCGCTAGTCAGCAGACGCAGGTTGAGTTTGCGTCGCCACACCAGTTCGACGATGACTTTGATGATTTGCGCGCTGACCCATGCAATCGCCGTCCCTTGCAAGACGCGGTTGTTCAGAAAAGACTCCACGGTGACTCCGTTAGGGAAAGCAGCACCACTCCCTCACTCTTCTTCTTCGAAATCCTCCACCCCCAGTGCCTCGCCGCGCGGAACGAGTTCTTTGATGACGAGTTCCGCCGCGTCGAGCCGCGCCCCACATTCTTTTGCCAGTTCCATCCCGCGCCGGTAGAGCGCGAGCGACTCGTCGAGCGAGAGATCGCCGGCTTCGAGTTTGCCGACGATGGCTTGCAGTTCAGCAAAGAGAGATTCGAACGATTCGGGCTTGTCCTTGGCTTTTGGCATAGTTGGCTTTTCCTTGGGTCACTTGCGCCGCAACAGAATCGTCAGCGTACCGAAAAAGACGATACCGAAGAGCAAAGCGAACTCGATGAGGCGCACCGGCGAAAGGAACGCGCGCGGCGGCTCACCGGATGGCAATGGTACAAGAGTCGGCGTAACGCGCGTCGCCGTTGCGGTGGGCGCGAGCGTCATGGTTAGTATGAGTGTTGCCGTCGGCGCGGGCAATGTCGCCGTGACGGTGGGCGCGGCGGCAAGCGCAGGACGTGGCGCGGTCGGTGTCGCGGCGGCGGACTTGGGAGCCCTCTCCACCGGCGCTCTGGTCGGCGCGAGCGACTCGCGGGCGGGCGCGGGCAGAGCGGTGGGTGGGGACGCGGGCGTGCTGGGGGCGGCTTCGGCTCTGGCGACCTCCGTCGGCGATGCGCCGCGCCCAACCGCATCGCGCGCCACGCCTGGGGACGTCGGCTGCGCGTAAGATGCAACCACCGGCGTTGGCACAACTTTCGCTGCCATCGGCGCGGCAGACGGCATCGGCACGCCGCCGAACTGCCAGAGCAAGTCCGCGCCGATGACGATGACGAGCAACAAAGTGGCAAACGCCGTCGCCATTCGAACGAACACCAATGAAGGCGCGGGCGCGCGCGGCGCAGGCACCGGCAACGCGAACGAACGCGGCAACTCGGGCGCGGGGGCTTGCCGGAGCAAATCGCGCGTCCAGTTCAACGACGCGAGACTCGCCCGGCAGCGCGCGCATTCGCCCAGATGTTGTTCGAGTCGGGCGCGTTCGCCGGGCGCGAGATGGTTATCTATGTACGCCGACAAGCGCGCCTCGACCCAAGTGTGCCGCTCTACAGGTTTCCAACCCCACATATCAAACTCGCTCACTCTTCAGACGATACCGCGCGGGCAAAAGTTCCTCTTGCTGAACGAGAAAATCGCGCAATGCCGCCCGCGCGCGGCTGAGGCGCGATTTCACCGTGCCGATGTTGGTGCCCGTCGCGGCAGCCACCTCATCGTAACTCAACCCTTCGATGTCTACGAGGACGAGCGTCACCCGTTGATCCGGGACGAGCGTTGCCAAGCCGCGCTGAATCACTGCGCCGAGTTCTTGCCGCTCCGCGAACTCCTGGGGCAATTCGGGCGCGGTACGCTCTACGCCCGGCGCGGGATTATCCGGGTTGAGCCGCATCGCGTCGAGCGATGCAGTGGGGCGGCGCTGCCTCGCGCGCAACTGGTCGTAGCACGCGTTCGTCACGATTCGCAACAACCACGCCTTGAACGATCCACCGCGAAAAGCGCGGAGGTGCTTGAACGCGGAGACGAACGCCTCCTGCGTCGCGTCCTCAGCGGCGGGGCGCTCGCCGAGCACGCGGTACGCGGTGCGATACACTTGCGCTTGGTACGCGCGCACCAGTTGGTTGAACGCGGCGACGTCCCCTTTTTGCGCCGCGCGGATCAATGCGTGTTCGTCCATCGAATGGCGTATCGGCAATTTGACTTTACGAGATTTTTACACTATACTTTGTGCCGTTAAGCCTCGCTTTCGCACCCTCGCCCAAGCAATAGGAATGAGCGTAGAACTGTGGCTTTGGCTAAGCTTGTTGGCTTATTCAAGCGTGCAGGTGCGAAATCTAGGCTAAGCCGAAGTGGCGGAACTGGCAGACGCGCACGACTCAAAATCGTGTGGGCTCACGCCCTTGTGGGTTCGATTCCCTCCTTCGGCACTAGGGCATTATATCATCATTTTCGTTATCAAGCCACTTGGTTTCATCCTCTTTCTTTTCTCACCCTGCCGTCCCTAGCGACGGCGACCCGGACGCCGAGCGCCGAATGGAGAAGGACTCATCCCAAAGACCGAGATGGCACGCGTGCCTTGGCTTGGCGCAGTTGGATTGCTCAGTCTCATCGCTGGCATCGCCTTGGGGCTTGTCATCACTTGGGGCATCCTGCCGGTCGAGTTCAAGAACGCCGATCCTGCCGACTTGCGTCAGCGGCTCAAAGATGACCAAGTCCGAATGATCAGCGCGACGTACGCCCTCGACGGCGACCTCGCCGCCGCACAACGTCGCCTGACGCAGCTGGGCATCACCAACCTGACGCAGACCTTCGACGATTTGATCGCACGGGAGAAACTAACGCTAACCGAATCAACGACGCAAGTCGCCCTGACCGATTTAGGCACGGCGCTCGGCTTGAAACTATCGTCCGTTTCGCCGCGCCCAACGCCCACCGTCACGACCGCGTCGCCAACCGAGCCCCCGCTCATGTTCACGCTCGTCGAGCACACCCTGTTGGGGTGTGTGGAGGAACCCGAAGCCGCGCACTTGCGAATCATCGTGCGCGACGAACACGGCCACGATCTACCGAACGTCGCCATCCAAATTCGCGGCGAGACCGGCGACGAAACACTCTACACGGGACTCAAACCAGAGCGCGGCGTGGGCTATGCCGATTACGAAGCCGCGCCGGGGACATACGCCGTGACGATTCTGAACGCAGCGAGCGAAACCGTCTCGAACATCACCATCGGCGCCGCGCCGACGAACTGCCTCGCCGATCGCAACGCGACGCCACGGGGCTGGCGACTGGTCTTCCAACGAAAATAGAGTCTCGGGAAATTGATCCTGGAGGTACTGGCTTTGTGATTCCACAACCCATTGATACAGTCCCGCTGTTCCAAAAACTCTCGGAAGAGGAACGGCAAATCGTAACGGCGCGCTTGCGCCAACGCCAAGCCGCCGCCGGCGAACTCATCGTCGCCGCGGGGCAGCCGAGCGAAACGCTCTATCTCATCACCGCCGGCTGGGTCAAAATCGAAGGAGGCAGCACAGAGCAGGCGGTCACCCTCGCCAACTTGGGCGCGGGGAGTCTCATCGGCGAGACCGACGTTTTGCTTGGGCGTCCCTACTCGGTGACCGCGCGCGCGGCTGCCAACACGTCGCTCCTTTCGCTCTCGCGTAACGATCTAGAAGACCTCATGCTCGCGCATCCCAGCATCGGCTTGAAATTCGGAGCGAGCCTGGGCGTGCGCGTTCCGTACCTCGAAAAATACCTCGTCCAGCAACGCCTGCGTAACATCGAATTGCTCAGCGCGCTTGCAGAGGAAGATTTGCGCGCCATCGCCGAGCGGCTCGAATTCCGCTCCAGCGCGCGGGGCGACCTCCTCGTCGAAGCCGGCGCGCCCGCGGACGCCGCGTTCTTCATCGAAGAGGGACACGTGCGCCTCCTCATCCAATCGGCCGAGGGCGAAACCTTCGAAGAATTGGACGAGGGAGACCTCTTTGGGCACACCGCCATCATCACCGGCAAGCCCTACACCGCCACCGCGCGCGCCGTCACCGATGTAACCGCATGGGCATTGACGCGCGCGGCTTATCAGGATTTGATTGCCAGCCACCCAGCGATCAAACTAGCGTTCAGTCGCGCTATCGCCGCGTCCCTCAGTCCGATGGATCAATCGGACGCGATGGAGCGGATGCGCCAATTGCATCTCTTTACCGATGTACCGACCGAAGCACTCGCCGCGCTGGCGGGACGACTCGTCCTACGCCATTTTCCGGCCGAAGAAACGATCTACACCGAGGGAACGCCCGGCGATGCGATGTACCTCGTCGAGTCCGGCGAGGTGAAACTACTCGATAGCGCGGGCGCGGACGCGCGCTTGATCGAACGCATTCGCCCCGGCGAATCGTTCGGCGAAATGGCACTCCTGACCGGGCGCACGCGCGCCGAGTGCGCTCGCGCCACCACCGATACAACCCTCTGGGTACTCTACAAAAGCGATTTCGACGACGTGATGGTGCAGTACCCGGAAATCAGTGTCTCGCTCAGCCGCGCCCTCACCCAACGGCTTACCACGCGGGAGAGCGATTTCGTCGTCCGGCATCTGCGCCGCCTCAAACTCTTTGCCGATCTCGCTGCCAGCGAACTCGACGCCATCGCGACCAAAGTGCGCGCCTTGCGCTTTCGTCCTGGCGAAATCATCTGCTTTGCCGGGCAACCCGCACTGACTCTGTACCTCATCGAAAAGGGAGAGGTCAAGCGGATGGTGTCCGCCCCCACCGGCGAACCGGTCGTACTCGATCTGCTGAATTCGGGCGATTCGTTCGGCGAGCAGGCGATCATCCAGAACGCGCCCTACGATACGACTGTGCAAGCCCTCGGCGAAGTGGAATTGTGGACTGTTGCCAAGAACGATTTTCAAGCGATGCTCCAACAATACCCCGCGCTGGCGCTGACCGTCACGCGGATGATGGCGGAGCGACTCGCGCGCGCTCAGCAATTCCCGCCCCCGCCTATGCACGGACAGCCGCGCGGCGGCGCGCCGATTGCTCCCGGCGCACTGGTGCCGCGTCCCGCCGCGCCTGCGCCGGCTCCCGGCAGTCGCATTCAGCGACCTCCGTCCGGGGCGCGTCCGCTTCCGCCCGCGCCCAAGCCAGTTGCGCGCGCGCCGCAACCCGCGCCCAAGATGCCCACGCCTCCCAAGCCGACGACGCCCCACAAGGCAATCGGCACTGGCGCGGCGATCGTCAGCCCGCCTAGTGCGCCGCAACCCCCAGCGGTACGTCCGCGCGCTACCGTGCCCACTCGGGCGCACGCCGCGCCGCACCCAGCCCGGGTGCCCGCGCATACCCACGCGCCGCGCGTGCCCACGCGCGCCCATGCCCCGCGCCGCGAAAATCTCTTTTTCAAAGAACTGGGCGAATGGGTGGTTGGATTGAGCCTCGGCGCCAAGTTGCGCGGCGTCGTTCTAGCCGCGCTTCTCTTGTGGTTCTTCGTGGTCGTCGGTCCCGTGACGACGGTGTCCACCGTCAGTTCAGCCGTCGGTGGATTGCAGATTCTCAATCCATCTGCACCAACATCCGAAGCGGCAGCCCGAGTCGCCGCACCGGCTACCGGCGGCAACCAACCCAAGGTCGCCTTTGCCGTCCCGACGAATACGCCGGTGCCGACGCGCACGCCCTTGCCGACGTTTACCCCGCGCCCCAAGCCAACGCGCGCGCCGGCGACACGCACGCCAACGCCCAAGCCTGCGGTTGCCGCCGCGCCTCCCTCGCCAGCGGCTCCCCCACTACCGCCGGCGTACTGGGATCCGCGACTCGGCACAGGGCCCCAAGTGTTCGGTCAACTCGACCGCATTCGACTGGTGCCGATTCCCAACCTGGCCAGTGGGCAAAAGTTCTGGCGCGCCATCAGCGTCAAGTTCGAAGATATCCACGAGTCCGGCAACGACCATACCATCTACATCAAAATCTTCGACGAAAATGGCAAGCGCATCGAAGCTCCGCTCAAGGCGTGGATCGAAGAACTGGGACCGCTGACTGACGTGGTTGCCAAGAGCCCAGAGGACATTTGCGATTGCAACTATGGAATCGGAATGTTCGGCGGAACGTACGGCGTGCAAGTGGGCGGGAACTATCCCAGCGAACAGATCGTCGGCATGCATATGCCGGCGAATCGGCACGTCAACTACAAAATCATCTTCCAACTGACGACGATGCCGTGACAGTAGTCAGATCAGAGGTCAGACGACAGACGATAAATCGTCTGTCGTCTTATTTTTGCTGTTGCAACGGTGTCTTCCCCACCGATACCAGAGCACACGGATCGTCCATTTTCCCATCTTCATCCGTGTTCCCTGGCCTCGGAGTCTTGATCCGCCAACATCTTCGCGGTGGTGCGGGAGGCTTGAGGGGGCGATTTTTGCGACAACAGACTTGCCAAGATGTTTTTTTGTGGTATAATGCAATCGAATCGGGCGGTTAGCTCAGATTGGTTAGAGCGCAGCGTTGACATCGCTGAGGTCATAGGTTCAACTCCTATACCGCCCATGAATCAGTGGACAGTCAGCAGCAGACGAAAGGCGTTGAGCAAGACGAGTACTCGAAGAGGTTGCAACAGGGAGACCCGATTACATTGAGAGCCGGGTTGGTAAACCTTCGACGAAAACCCCTTGTGAGCCGGGCGTATCGCCCCGGTTGCCTCCGTTACCGGCCAACGAGTGTGCATCCGCTCAACGGCGTGCGCGCAAATCTGGGTGGAACCGCGGGAGGACTCTCTCGTCCCATTGGGGATGCGAGAGTTTTTGTTTTTTCGATATGATTCGATATGGCGAAAGGAGTTGACTTGGCAACGATAGAAGTGTTTCATTACGCTCGCACCGAAGACCTCGACGCGATTTCGGAAGAGGGGCTCAAACCCGGTGCGCGACTGATCATCGTGGACTCGGCGCTGCGCGCCCGATCGGTCTACGCATGGCTTGCGCCGGATTACGACGTGATGGGCTATAACGAGAACCCGCACTATGTCTGTCTGCGGGCGCGGGTAGACTCGGCGCGCTGCCGCATGGCGCCGATGGAACTTGCCGTCGCCGCGTACATCAACCACATCGGGCGCGGGCAGCCCAAGAATCCGGAAATCGCCGCGCGGCTCGTCGCCGCGTACGAAAAACTCGCGCTGCCGGTTCACGAGTACCTGCCCGGCATGTTTCGCGCGCCCGAAGTGCTTGTGGAAGGGGAAATCAGCCCGGACGACATCGCCGTCGTCAAAGCGCCGGAAACCGGGCTGCGCGGCGAAGAGAATCGCCGCCAGTACGCCTCGCGCTGGGGGGAACACTTGATCCGTGCTCTCTCGATTCAGCGGACACTGATGCAATTGCCCGAACTGACCGAGGCGGCTGTCAATCGCGGCATTGCCGCGCGTGTCGCCAAGCACGACGACGCCACCGCGTACCTCGAAACGTATATGCTCGTCGAGACCGGCGAGTTCTTCACAGTCGAAAAGGAAGACTGAACCTAGATTTCGCGCCTACACTCTCGGACAAACTGACCGATTAAGCCGTCGGTTCCACGCTCTTTCCGGGGGCTTGCCGTTTCTTCACGCGAAAGTAGATTCGCTCGCCGACGAAGCCGCGTCCCCAGATGCGAACACCGTGACGCGCGAGCAACTGCTCGATTGCCGCGCCGCTCCAACCGGCGTGGCGCTGCACCCAAAGAGTCCAGCAATTGCTCGCCGCCAGCGAAGCAAAGGTAGCACCACAGTAAATCGTGGACATGGGGGTTCAGGGGGCTTTGCCCCCT
>DYLA01000116.1 GCA_020722265.1 Anaerolinea sp. | reverse complement strand
CAGGGGGCAAAGCCCCCTGAACCCCCATGTCCACGATTTACTGTGGTGCTACCGGAGTATACAACAAGAGGGAGAATTCCACAAATAAAAAACGAACGAACGAATTTTGCGCTTCGTTCATTCGTTTTTCGATTCGGCTAGGACTTGGTCAACGCCGCGCAAGCGCGTCTGCAAAGTCTTCTGTGTGCGCGTAATGTCGAGCGTGCAATCGCGCGGGCGTGGCGTCGGACTGGACGCGCTGAGCGCGGGCGCGAATTTTGGCTCGACGCGGAACGCGCGCGCGAGTTTGACGCCGAATTCGTAGCGGCTCACGCGTTGCGCACCCGCGAGGTTGAGGATGGAGATGGCTTGCTCCGCTCGCCACGACAGATGGGCGAGTTCGATCAGCGCGTCCGCGAGGTCGTCTACGAAAATCGGGCAGCGATATTCGTCGGTGAAGAGATGCGGCATTTCGCCCGCCAGCGTCTGCCGCGTGCGCGGATCCAGCGGTGCGAAACCGTACACGAGCGATACGCGGACGATGAGCGCGGTCGAGCAAACCTTCCAGGTTTCCGAAACCTGGAAGGTTTGAGTGACCGCGCGTTCCGCTTGTGCTTTCGATTCCGCGTACGGCGTGATGGGCGCGGGGGCGGCGTCCTCGTCGTACGGCGCGTGCTCGCCATCGAAGATCACATCGCTCGACAAGTGGATCAGGTGCGCGTTGACGCGCGCCGCCGCGCGCGCGACATTGCGCGAACCCTCCACGTTCGTCGCCATCATCACATCGCCCGTCATCCGCGCGGCGGTGTGGATCACCACGTCGGGGCGAAATTGGTTGAACGCGCGCTGGAGCGCGTCCGCGTCGCGGATGTCAATACAAAACGCGGCAACGTCCGCGCGTTCGATGGGATGCGTGAGATACGTTGCCGCGATTTTCCATTCTTGCGGCGCGCGGCGCAAAATCCTCGCGCCCACATAGCCGCTGCCGCCTGTGACCAAAAGTTTCATCTATTCCACTTGGCCTTTGAGCGCAATGAGCGCGGCGTGATCCTCGCGTGAAATTTCGGCTTGGAGATTTTCCAGCGCGACGCGTGCGGCTTCTTGCTCCGCGAGTTGTTTGCTCCGTCCCGTGCCGCGCCCGTACTCGCGGTCGTTGAGGACGACGGCGACGGTGAATTCTTTGGCATGATCGGGACCGCGCGCTTGCAGCAAACGATACTGCGGCGTCAATTGCAATTGGCTCTGGCTCAATTCTTGCAACATACTTTTGGCGTCGCGGTCCAAGCGCAGTGCGTAGACGCGTTCTGCTTCAGCGGGCAAAAAGCGCAGGATGAATTCGCGCGCGGTGTCCAGGCCTTGATCGAGGTAGAGCGCGCCGACGAGCGCTTCGAACGCGCCGGCGAGGAGTGGCGCGCGTTCGCGTCCGCGCGCGGCGTCCTCGCCGCGCGACATCAGCAAGTACGGCGGCAAGCCCAGGTCAATCGCAAAGCGCGCCAGCGTATTGCCTTTGACGAGCGCGGCGCGCAGTGAGGTGAGGTCGCCCTCGTTCAGTTCGGGGTAGTGGCGATACAAGTATTCTGCCGCGATGAAATCCAGAATCGCATCGCCCAAGAATTCCAAACGCTCGTTGTCGAGGTAGGACAAATCGGCGTTTTCGTTGAGGTACGAGCGATGGGTGAGCGCGCGGGTCAACAGCGATTTGTCTGTGAACGTGACGCCGAGTGTAGATTCAAGGTCTTGCAAGTCCATAGATGACACGTTGACAGGGTGAGCCATTTCTCCTGGTCACCCCGTCACCTTGTCCGGTTTATCCTTCAAATCGCTTGAAGACGATAATCGCGTTGTGTCCGCCAAATCCAAACGAGTTCGACATTGCCACGCGGACATTGGCTTGACGCGCTTGGTTCGGCACGTAATCCAAATCGCAGAGGGGGTCGGGGTACTCGTAGTTGATGGTTGGATGAATCCAGCCCGTCTCGATGGTTTTGATCGTCGCGATCGCTTCGATCGCGCCGGCTGCGCCGAGCAAGTGTCCCACCATTGACTTGGTGGAACTGATGGGAATTTTGTAGGCGCGCTCGCCGAAGACGGTTTTGATGGCGGCGGTCTCGGCAACATCGTTCAGGATGGTTGAGGTGCCGTGCGCGTTGATGTAATCCACATCTTCTGGCTTTAGCCCGGCTTTTTGCAGTGCGCGTCGTATGGCTCTCGCTGCGCCCGCACCGCCTTCTGCCGGCGCGCTGATATGGTACGCATCGTTGGTCGCGCCATAGCCAATCATCTCGGCGATCACCTTCGCGCCGCGCGCGCGCGCGAACTCGAGAGATTCCAGAATCAGGATGCCGCCACCTTCACCGAAGACAAAGCCATCGCGTTTGGCGTCGAACGGGCGCGACGCGTGCTTGGGATCGTCGTTGTGCGAGGTGCACATCGCTGTCGTGCGATGGAACGCGGCAAGCCCGAACTCGGTCAGTTGGGATTCGACGCCGCCGGTGATCATCGCGTCGGCGTCGCCGCGCCGGATGATTTCGTACGCCTCGCCGATAGCGTTCGTGCCGGTCGCGCACGCGGACGCAATCGAAAAGTTCGGACCGCGCGCGCCGAAGGTGATGGCGATCTGACCGGGCGCCATATTCGGAATCATATACGTCCCGGTGAATGGGCTCACGCGCATTGGACCTTTTTCGATAAGGGTGCGAAAACTTTGCTCGATGGTGACCATGCCGCCGATGCCGGAGCCGATGACCGCGCCGATTCGGTCGGCGTTTGATTCGTCAATTTTCAATCCGGCTTGCTTGAGCGCTTGCGCGGTGCCGGCGACGGCGAGTTGGATGAACCAATCAATCCGCCGCGCCTCTTTGCGGTCAATGTACTCCGCGTACTCCTCCACATTGAAATCATTCACCTGCGCGGCGATCTGGACGGCAAAGCGGGAGGGGTCGAAGCGTGTGATGCGATCCACCGCCGAAGTGCCTGCCACAAGTCCTGCCCATAATTTTTCGACCGAATGGCCAAGGGGTGAAATGGCACCCATTCCTGTCACGACCACGCGTCGTTGATTGTCCGTCATAGATGCTCCTTCTTGGATTTCGATAGCCAGGTTTTACGCGCGTGTGCGGAGGCACGCGCACGGTTAGGTTGGCGGCGCGGACGATTCGGTACGGACTAGTCCGCTCTTGCCCCCCTGTTTCAACACCAACCGTACGTTTTCGATTCGCATCGCGCGGTCCACGGCTTTTGCCATATCGTAGAGGGTGAGCGCGGCGGTCGTCACGGCGACGAGCGCTTCCATTTCGACACCGGTTTTGCCAAACGTCTTGGCTGTGCTGACGATGCCGACGCGCGCCGGCGCGCGCGCATCGCCTTCGGAGAGGATCTCGAAATCTATGGCGATGTCGGTGAGGAGGAGGGGGTGGCACATCGGGATGAGTTCGTGCGTGCGTTTAGCCGCTAGGATGCCAGCCACGCGCGCGACGGCGAACACTTGGCCCTTTTCGATCTTGCCGGCGCGAATGAGCGCGAGCGTTTCCGCGCGCATCGTCACCTCGCCCTTGGCGATGGCGACGCGCGCACTGTCCGCTTTCGCGCTCACGTCTACCATTTGGGCGCGTCCTTGTTCATCGAGGTGGGAGAGAGGCATTGGTCACGACTGCGAATCGCTGACAGCAAACCGCCGCGTGCGCGTGCGGTCAGCCGCGGCGGTCGAAGATAACGGCAGGCAAGGCAATCGCCTGAATGGAATGGGCGAGACAGGGCTCGAACCCGTGACTTCTTCCGTGTAAGGGAAGCGCTCTACCAACTGAGCTACTCGCCCGAAGCCAATTGGCTCATTGGCTCATTGCTTCATAGACATTATAGATTTGTGCGGCGCGTTTGTCAAACGTGAGGCGTGGTGTATAATGGACGATGAAATGGCGAATGGACAAACGACGAATGAAATCCTGTGGACGAGTGGGTTCATCAATGAACGGATCCTCGCGCCGATTTCGCCGCTGGGATGGTCACTCGTCGGTTCCTTCATCGAGGAACTGGCGCTGCGCGATCCGCTGCGGTTTCTGGGTTATCCCGACGCCGAGACGATCCCGCTGACGCGCTTGTGGCACGGGCTTCCGTACGCGAACGCGCGCGCCTTTCAGATCTTCTACAAAGTCTTCCCCGATTGGATTCTGCCCGAAGATGCCTACCGCTACTTTCCCGCTGGGGATGTAGCGCTCCGCCGGCGTGCGCCGTACCCGCGCCGGCGCGACGCGCCGCGAGTTGTCCGCGCACTTTTCCGCGCGTTCCTCGCCGATCCATTCAACGTCTCGCCGCTCCACAACTATCGCCGTTGGGCGCGCTATACGCGCGAGCACGACGCGCAGATCGCCGCGCTGCGCGCACAACTGGGCACACTCGCGCACGCACCCCCGCGCCAGATTTTCGCCGCGCTGGACGAGGCAAAGCGCACCAGTCGGGGTGTGTTGCGAATCCATCGCTGGAGTTTGATGCACGCGGATTTGACGTTCGGCGTACTCAAGCGACTGGCGCGCGCCTGGCTTGATCGTGATCATGCCGGCGACATCGCCGCGCGTCTCGTTGCCGATGTGCCGAACAAGACGCTAGAGGTAGATGCCGCGCTGCGGCAACTCTCGATGGACAATTGTCCATCGAGCATTGATCATTTCCTCAAGGAGCATGGTCATCGCTCGTTCTCGCTCGATATTGCCGTACCGACGTTTGCGGAAGCGCCGGCGCAGGTGGCGCGGCTCGCGCAGATGACCGCTGACCGCCGACCGACGACCGACGTTTCGTCTTTCGTTCTTCCGCCGTTGTCTTGGGGCAAGCGAGTGATTTTCAACTGGGTTCTTTCGCTCGCGCGCCGCTATATGGCGCTGCGCGAGGATCAGCGCTACTATTGGCAAAAATCGCTGGCGGTCTCGCGGCAGCTGTGTTTGCTCCTCGCCGAGCGACTCCGGGCCGACGGGGTGATCGCGGATCGCGACGCGGTGTTCTACGCGACGCTGCCGGAACTCGTGGATGTTTTCGACGCGTGGTTACCTAAGGCAGAATTGGCGCGGCGCATCGCCGCGCGGCAGAGTGAGTGGCGCGAGTACCAGCGCGAGTTTGCGCAAGCGCCCGCGCGCGCGTATCCCCCCTTCCTGCGCGGCGACACGCCGCTGAACCTCGCCGGCGCGAGGTCCTCTAGCCCGACTCGATGGCATGGACGCGCGATCAGTCCTGGCAAGGCGCGCGGCATCGCGCGCGTCGTTCGCTCCGCCGACGAATTGACGCGCGTGCAGCGCGGCGACATTCTCGTCGCGCCGGCAACGGACCCGGCGTGGACGCCGGTCTTTGCGCTCCTGGCGGGCTTGATCGTCGAGCGGGGAGGCGTGCTATCCCACAGCGCGGTCGTCGCGCGCGAGTATCGCCTCCCGGCAGTCGCGGGGATTCCAAATATCGTCGCGGAAATTCACGAAGGGGAAATAATAGAGGTAGACGGAACTAGGGGTCTCGTTAGTCGCCTCTCTGACTAATCCAACTTGAACGGCTTGCTCAGCAGTGCCACGAACAACTTGATGGTGTTCTGCACATCCTCGAAATCCACCATTTCGGATGGCGTGTGCAGGTAACGCGTCGGCACGGAAACGACGCCTGCCGGCACACCCTCGCGCGCGGTTTGCATTGCCATCGCGTCCGTCGTCCCGCCGACGAGCACTTCGAACTGGTACGGAATCTTCTCCGCCTGCGCGGTTTCGACGAGAAGACGCTTGACGCCCGGATGCGCCAGCATCCCCGAGTCCTTCACCTTGATGGCTGGACCCTTGCCGAGCGCCACCGCCATCCAATTCGATTCCGGTGTATCGCCGGTATCGGTCACATCAATCGCGAGCGCGAGGTCGGGCTGAATGCCGTAGGCGGAGGTCGTTGCGCCGCGCAGTCCCACTTCTTCCTGCACGGTGAAGACGAAAAAGACATCGTGCGGCGATCTCTTCAACTGCTTGAGCGTTTCGATGAGCACGACGGTGCCGATGCGGTCGTCCATTGCCTTCGAGATGATGCGCTTGCCGAGGTCGGTGAAATCGCGCCAGAACCCAGCGGCATCGCCCACGCCGACCGGGGCGTCCGTAGGGCTTGTCGCGCCGACATCAATGAACAGTTTCGACATCTCGACTTCGGTGCGCGACGCGTCTTTCTTTTCGACGCCGAATGTGCCAATGACGCCATTGGCAAATCGGCAGCGATGCCCGATGAGAGTCAGCGGGCGCACTCCCCCGATGTTCGCGAAACGCAGAAAACCTTTCTCGTCCACGTGTGTCACCATCACGCCGATTTCGTCCATATGCGCGGCGAGCATCACTTTTTTGCGCGGCGCGGGACCGCTGCCCTTGAGTCGCGCGATCAAATTACCCAGCGCATCCACGCGCACGTCGTCTGCCAAGCCCTTGATCTCGTCGCGAATCATTTCGCGGATCACTTGCTCGGAACCGGAAGGACCGTACGCCTCCGTCAGTTTCTTGATGAGTTCCTTCAGCGGGTGCAAGCGTGGCGCGGCGGAGGGGTCGTTATCGAAAAGTGGAAAGTGGACGTTTTTCTTCGTGGTTGTCATGGGGCTCCTAATCTTTCGTCTAGAGTCTCGTCAGTCTGGGCAGCGCTTTGCTGACCAGCGCGACCAGATGATCGAAATCGGAGAGACTAAGCAAACTGACCGGTGAGTGGATGTAACGCGTTGGTACGGCGACAGCCACGGCGGGGACGCCGGTTTTGGTCAGACTGATGCGTCCCGCGTCGGTGCCGCCGGCAATCGCCTGTTTGAATTGGTACGGAATCCGATTCTCCTCTGCGGTCTCGACGAGCAGGTTGACCAGACGCCGATCCGAAATCAACGAGGCGTCCGCAATCGTGATCGCCGGTCCTGCCCCCACGCGGGTGACCGGCGACACGTCTTTTTGCTTGGGCGAGTCGTCGCACACCGTCCCTTCGAGCGCGAAGGCAAAATCCGGCTCGATGGCATACGCGGCGACGCGCGCGCCGCGCAAGCCGACTTCTTCTTGCGCCGTAAAGACGCCATACACGTCGAAGGGATAGTCGCGTTTCAGAATTTGTACGAGCGCGGCGCAGCCGGCGCGGTCGTCGAACGCTTTCCCCTTGACGATGCGCTCGCCCATCTCCGCGAATTCTGTCGCGAAGGTCGCGTACTCGCCGAGCCGAACCGCTTCCTCCGCTTGTTCCTTCGATTTGGCGCCGATGTCAATCGTCAACGCGTCTGCCTCTAGCACCTCCTCGCGCTCTTTCTCCTTGAGCAGGTGAATCGGTTTGACGCCGATGACGCCGGGGATTTTGTCTTTGCCGATCAAGACGACTTTGCTGAGGAGCACGCGGTCGTCTATGCCGCCGACTTTGCGAAAGCGCAGGTGGCCGTTCGATTCGTGGTGGACGATCATCAAACCGACTTCGTCCATATGCGCGGCGAGCATCACTTTGAGCGCGCTTTTCTGCCGCGTGCCTTTGGCTTTTTTCAGCGCTATGAGATTGCCGAGCGTGTCGACGCGGTGTTCATCCACGCGGTCTTGGATGGCATCCAGCAAAATCTCGCGTACTTCGGCTTCGTTACCCGAGACACCGCGCGCGTTGGAGAGTTTTTCTAGGAGCATGGCATCCTCAACATCGTGTCCGCAGGGTTCATTTTCGTTTGGGATTCTTCGGCTGGCGTCGAGTGACGCGTCGGGTCTTGGGAGGGGCGGCATTCGTTTCGCCGCGCAATTGTTTCAAGAACTCGTCGTCCAGCGACGAGCAAACGAGCGCGAGCAATCGCCCAATCCGTTCGAGATCGGTGACGCAGAGCGTCTCGACCGAGGTGTGCATATAGCGCAGCGGAATGTCAATCAAGCCGGTCGGAATCCCCTCGCGCACCACCTGAATCGCCCAAGCGTCCGTGCCGGTCGGACCGGCGTACGCGGTGATCTTGTGCGGAATCTCGCTCGCCTTGGCGACCTGCACCAGTTTCTGGTGGACGAGGGGGTGGATGTTCGGTCCCGTCGCGATGCCCATCCCGCTGCCGAGCGGCACCGCGTTGACTTCGCTCGTGTTTGGCTGGTCGGCATGGCTCACGTCGAGCGCGAGAGCCATATCCGGATTGATGGTGTACGTCGAAGTGAATGCACCGCCGAACCACGCGCCGGCTTCCTCCTGCACGTTCGCTACCGCATACACGTCCCACGTGTGTTTCATCGTCGTCAGGTGCCTGAGCGCCTCCGCAAGGCAGACGATCGCGCACCGGTCGTCGAACGCTTTGCCGGCGACAAAATCGCTCTTCAACGAGACCATTGAGCGCGCCAGCGTGATCGCATCACCGACTTGGACCAGTTCGCGCACACGCGCTTCGGGCAAGCCGACGTCAATCCACAGGTCGCGCATGGGGATGACCTTGTCCCGTTCCGCGGGGGTGAGCAGGTGCGGCGGACGCGCGCCGATGATGCCGCGCAGCGGTCGCTTGCCGTGCACGATGACTTCTTGCGCCAGCAGGACGCGCACGTCGAATCCACCGACCTGGGTGAAGCGAAGATAGCCATGATCAATCTCGGTGACCATCAAGCCGATTTCGTCCATATGCCCTTCGATGAGCACTTTGGGCGCGGGAGTTTTGGCTCGATCGCGCGCACCGCGCTTGAGCGCGATGACGCTGCCCATCGGCGTGATGTGGATTTCGTCGGCGTACGGGCGAAACTCCTCGATGACCAGATCGCGAATGGCGTGTTCATAGCCGGAAACGCCGTGCGCTTCGGAGAGTTTTTGCAAGAAATCTTTGGCAGACAAGGGCGCCTCCCTGAAAGTGACCTGTAGCGACGGGCGAGCCGCCTGGCGCTTGACGGGACGGGCGAGCCGCCCGTCCCACATTCCCACATTCTATCAAGAGTGGCAATGCCATTATATCATTTGGGGCGAGGGTGTCAATTACAGACCTGGAAGGTCTCACGGCATGTGCAAAGTCGCATCGCTGTCATTCCGAGCGAAGCGAGGAATCTCG
>DYLA01000115.1:4723-9027 GCA_020722265.1 Anaerolinea sp. | reverse complement strand
AGATTCCTCGCTTCGCTCGGAATGACAGCGATGCGACTTTGCACATGCCGTGGCTTCCCACCCTCCGCCATTTACGCTTTGCGCGTTTTGGTGTATAATCGCATCGAAAAGACTATGGACACCCAACCCCTTCCTTCCATCCGAATCCTACTCGCCGACACCGACGCGGCTCTTTGCTTGACCCTCCGTCGCGTGTTGCAGCGGCTTGGGTGCGTGGTGACGATCGCCCAAGACACGGTAGATGTGCTGACCCGCTTTGCGTCCACCGAGTTCGACATTGTAATCGTGGGCGTCGCGCCGCCACATCTGGACGGAGTGCAGATTCTACGCGAGATCAAGCGAAGCAGTCCGGAAACCGAAATCATCCTCCTCAGCGACGCGCAGCACCTCGAGCAAGTGCATCGTGGGATGGAACTGGGCGCGTTCGCGTATTTGCAGACTCCCCTCGAAGACACGGCGATCTTGGGATACCTGGTGGCACGCGCGATGGAGACGAGACACCTACGCGAGCAACTGTCGCGACAGAGCCAACTCCCCGCGCCCGCTCCCACGCCCGAGCCCGAAGAACAGCCCGTCTATCTGATGCGCGATGTCATCGAAGCCACCGGCAACGAACCCCTGTCCGAGACGATGCCCCTGCTCGCCGAAGCCGTAGCGTCCTTGTTAGAGACCGACCAAGCCCTCGTCCTAGCCTACCCCGGGGGTGGCGAAATGCAAATTGCTGCCTCCTTCGGTCCGGATGCGCTGCCCGACCAATGGGACTTTATCTCTCGTCCGTCCGATGGCTTTGCCTACCGCGTCATCGCCGCGCGCAAAACCCTTCTCGACGCCATTGGCGGAGACGCGTCCGCGCCCCCCGCCCAAATCATCGGCACGCCGATGCTCTGCGGAGAACGCGCGCTGGGAGTGGTCCTTGCCTTTCCGCTGCCGGAAGAATCCGCTTCTTCCACCCAAGTCACCTGGCTCGAATTACTCGCCCAGCAAGGCGCGGTCGCCATCGAACTGGCACGGCTGCGCGAGGAGAACACGCGGCTGGCGATGGTAGACCCGGAAATCGGCGTGCTCAAACGTGAATTCTTTCTCGAACAAGCGGAACACGAGTTTCGCCGCAGTTGGCGTTACAGTCAACCCCTCACCGCTATCGTTGTGGATGTGGACAATATGAGCGCGATCAACGCGAACTATGGACGCGAGTTCGGCAATCGCGTTCTGCGTCGCGTCGCGCAAGTGTGCCGCAGCAGTCTGCGTTCGATTGATCTCGTCGGACGCTACGACGAGGACGCGTTCGCGCTGCTCTTGCTCATGACCGGTCGCGAGGGCGCGCGTACCGTCGCCGAACGTTTGCGCTCCGAAATCAGCGTGATCCAGATCCAGCACGGTCAAGACAGCCTCTTGGTCTCGGCATCTCTGGGCGTTTGCGCCTATCCGCGCAGCGGTTGCGCGTCCATCTTTGACTTGCTCTCGCTCGCGCAGCAAGCCCAGCGCGACGCACAGCGACGCGGCGCAAACCAAATCGCATACGCCTAGCCCACCAGCAGTCGAACCCAATGCCAAGCCACTCCTCCCCCCCGAACCCTACACCTTTGCTCGATTCTTTGCCCGAGCCGCTCACGCCGCCCGAGTCGGATTCGGTGCGGGCGGCGCTCGACGCGCTGCGCCGTCGTCACGACGAACTCACCACGCTCTACGCGGCGAGCGCGCGCTTGAGCGCGACGATGGAGTGGAGCCACCTGCTCGAAGAAACACTGGCAACCGTCGTGCAACTCGCGCGGGCGGATAGCGCGTCGTTGATGCTGATGGACGAACGCACTGACTCTCTGTACATCGCGCGCGCCCATAACCTGCCCGACGCCGTCGTCGCCCATACGCGCGTCCAACTCGGCGAAGGGATGGCTGGCTGGGTCGCGCAGCAGCGACAACCGCTTCTCCTCGTCGGCGACCTTGCCAGCGCGCAGTACCCCAAGGCGTTCCCCAAGCCCAAGCAGATCGCTTCTTCGATCTGCGCTCCGCTCATCGTTTCGACGGCGGACGCGCCGCATCTGCTCGGCGTCGTCAACGTGAGCCGCCGTCACGGCGCGCCCATGCTGACGCAAGACGACTTGCATCTGCTTTCGGCGTTCTGCCAGCACACGGCGAATGTGCTGCATACGGCGCGCCTCCACAGCCGCGCCGAACGCCGGGTCGCGCAACTGCAGCACCTCATCGAAATCAGCCAGCACTTGATCTCGACGCTAGATATTGACACCGTCTTGCGCGCCATCATAGATCGCGCCATCGAACTGCTGCACTGCCAAGCCGGCTCGCTCCTCTTGGTAGACGAGCAGACGGGCGAATTGGTCTTCAAAGTGGCAAGGGGACCGGCAAGCGAAAAACTCATCAACACACGCCTACCGGCCGGCGCGGGCATCGCCGGCGCGGTGGCAAAAGAGGGTATCCCCCTCATCGTGAACGACGCCAAAGCCGATCCGCGCCACTATGACAAGATTGATTACAGCACCGCGCTGACGACGCGCTCGCTGTTGTGTGTGCCCCTCTTTAGCCAAGGACGTGTCATCGGAGTCGTCGAGGTGATGAACAAAACGGACGGCACGCTCCTCGACGAAGAAGACCGCGATGTGCTCACCGCCTTTGCCATCCAAAGCGTCATCGCGATGGAGAACGCGCGTCTCTACTCGGAACTCAAGCGCTCCTTCACCGACACGGTGCGCGTCATCACGAACGCGGTCGAAGCGCGCGACCCGTACACCGCCGGGCATACCGAGCGCGTCACGCGCATCGCGCTGGAGATGGCGCGCGAACTCGGCTGGAGCCGCGAGCAATTGGAGATTCTGGAAATCGGCGCGCTTTTGCACGACATCGGCAAAATCGGCATTTCGGATTTGGTGCTCCGCAAGCCCAACGAGTTGACCGAGGACGAGTACTCGCAGATGCAACAGCACCCCATCGTCGGCGCGCAGATGCTCGAAGGGGTCAGCATCCTCCGCCCTATGTTGCCCTACATCTTGTTTCATCAAGAACGCTTCGATGGCGCAGGCTATCCCTTTGGCTTGACCGGCACGGAAATTCCGCTGGAGGGACGCTTGCTTGCCGTCGCCGATAGTTTCGACGCGATGACTTCGACGCGTCCCTATCGCGAGCGAATCAGTGTGGACGATGCGATCGAGGAAATCATTAGCAGCCGCGGGACTCAATTCGATCCGATGGTTGTGGATGCGCTTTTGCGCGTGCATGCCAAAGGGCGACTAGTCCCGCTCCTCGAAGGACACGCGCCAGAAGAACAGCACCGATGAGCACACCCCCTCTCTCTTGGACTCCCGTCGGCACGCCGAATACGTCCCAGACCTGGGAAGACCTCGAAACAGTTTTGCGCCACGCCTCCGAAGCGCGCATCGCCGGAGACAATCCGCGCGCACACGCCTTTTACGCGCGCGCTGTTCAGTTGAGCCCGCGCGACCCCCGCGGCTGGTCAGGGCTGGGCGCCACCGCCTCCACCCTCGATGAAGCCATCATCAGTTGGGGCTATGCCCTCACCCTCGCGCCGGGAAATTTTGACGCACAAATCGAACTGGACGCGCATATCACCGAAAGAATCGAGCGCAGCGGTCGCAGCGATGCAGCGGTTCTCGTCGCAGTGGGACGCACACTCACCGAGATCGGGCAAAAACCTAGCGCGTATCGGTTGTTCACCCACGCGACGCAACTCGACCCCACGAACGAGGAGGCATGGGTCTGGCGCGCCGGGCTGGCGCAGGATCTCACAGAGACGATTTCCTGTTTGAATCAAGCCCTCGCCCTCAATCCGAGCGATCGCCGCGCGCAGGCCGGTTTGAAATGGGCACTCGCACAACAAAAACCGAGCGCGCCTACCTCCCCCGAAGCCGCCCGCCAAGCCCAAGCCCTCTGCGAACAAGCGCAACAAGCCTTGCGCGCGGATAAAACGCAGACGGCGCGCGACTTGTTCAAGCGCGCCACCGAACTCGACCCGCAAAACGTATCGGCGTGGCTGTGGCGCGGCAGCACCGCGCTGAATACCGACGAGGCGTTGACCTGTATGGAACGCGCCCTCGAAATCAACCCGAACGACGAAGCGATCAAGGATGCGCGGTGGTGGCTGCGTGTCAAAAAAATCCGCGAGAGCGTGCGCCTGCCCCCTTCCTCCGCGCCGGTCTCTTCCGCCGCGCACGTCGCGGCGACGCGGCGCGCGCGCGGCGCGACGGCGGCACGGCTTGCGCTGACCCTCGCGCTGCTGGCGATTTGCGCGATCCTTCTAGGCATCGCCCTCATCGCGCTGCGGCTCGTGTGAA
>DYLA01000115.1:0-4623 GCA_020722265.1 Anaerolinea sp. | reverse complement strand
TTCAGCATCCCGCGCAACATCGCCGGCAAAATCCCTCCGTGCTTGTAGTACTCGATCTCCGTCAAGGTATCCAATCGCGCGATCACCCGGAACTCTTTGGCGCGCCCGTCCGCGTCCACCGCTCTCACCGTGAGCGGCTGACGTGGGCGCATATCGTCCGCGATGCCCAGAATGTCGTACACTTCGCGTCCGCTCAAGCCGAGCGAGGACGCGTTCTCGCCGGCGGCGAATTGGAGCGGCAGCACGCCCATTCCCACCAGATTCGCGCGATGAATCCGCTCGAACGACGCCGCGAGGACCGCTTTGACGCCCAGCCGCGCGACTCCCTTCGCCGCCCAATCGCGCGCCGAGCCGGTGCCGTACTCCCGACCGGCGATCACGATGAGCGGCACGCCGGCTTGGCAATATTTCATCGCCGCGTCGTACATCGGCATCTTTTCACCGCCGACTGCCGAACGCTGACCGCCCTCCGTCGTCTGCGATCGCTCGCCTGCGGTCGGCGGTCCAAAGTACAGAGTATTGCCCCCCTCCTCGCCGCCCAGCATCAGATTTTTGATGCGAATATTCGCGAACGTGCCGCGCACCAAGACCTCGTGATTGCCGCGCCGCGCGCCGTATTGATTAAAGTCTTGGAGCGCGATGCCACACGCGGCAAGATACTTACCCGCCGGCGAATCGAGCGCGATGCCGCCCGCCGGCGAAATATGGTCTGTCGTCATCCCATCGCCAAACAGTCCCAGGACGCGCGCCCCGCGAATCTCTCGCAGCGGCTCGACCCCCAATTCGAAATCGTCGAAGAACGGCGGCTTGCGGATGTACGTGGACGCGTCCGCCCAAGCGAACGTCTCGCCGCCGCGCGTTGGCAGTGCGTTCCACAGCGCATTTCCATCGAAGATGTGCGCGTAGCATCGCTCGAACATCGCCGGCTCGATGGCTGCCATCGCCTCTGCGATTTCTTCTCGCGTGGGCAGCACATCGCGCAGGTACACCGGCGCGCCTGCTCGACCCATGCCCAGCGGCTCGGTCTCCAGATCAATCGCCACGGTCCCAGCGAGCGCGTAGGCGATGACCAGATGGGGCGCGGCGAGAAAATTCGCGCGCACCTGCGGATGGACGCGCCCTTCGAAATTTCGATTGCCAGAGATCACGGCGGCCGCGACCAAATCGTTCTCGCGGATCGCACGCGCCGCTGATTCCAGCAACGCCCCCGAATTGCCGATGCACACCGTACAGCCATAGCCAACCAAATAAAAGCCGAGTTGTTCTAGATAGTGCAACAAGCCCGTGCGGACGAGATACTCGGTCACGACTGGGGAACCGGGCGCGAGAATCGTCTTGACGTACGGCTTGACGGCGAGGCCGGCAAGCACGGCTTTTTTCGCCAACAGTCCAGCGCCGAGCATCGCCGCCGGGTTACTTGTGTTGGTGCAAGACGTGATCGCGGCGAGCACGACCGCGCCGTGTTCCATTGACGACGGGGCTTGGCCCATACTCGATCGTTCAAGACCATAGCCACCTTGCGTCACCGGCGCGGTCAGTACGTTCCGCATTCGCGTTTTCAGATCGCGCCGAGCGACGCGCTGTTCCGGCTTTTGGGGACCCGCCACACTCGGCTCGACGGTGGCGAGATCGAATGTGAGCGTGTCGCTAAAGATCGGAACGGGAGTCGCGTCGGAGCGGAACAGCCCTTGCTCTTTGGCGTAGCGTTCGAGCAAATCCGCCGAACGTGCGCGCCCGGTCTGTCTTAGGTAACGGAGCGTTTCGGCATCCGTTGGGAAAAATCCCATCGTCGCGCCGTACTCGGGCGCCATATTGGCTATCGTGGCGCGGTCTGGCAGCGTCAGCGAGGACAGCCCCACGCCATAGAATTCGATCCAGTGATCCACCACCCCCTTCGCCCGCAAGACCGCTGTCAGCGTCAGTGCCAAGTCGGTGGCGATCACTCCATCGCGCAGCGCGCCGACGAGTTCGACGCCAAGAACGCGCGGCGTGAGAATGAAGAGGGGCTGACCGAGCATCACCGCTTCCGCTTCGATGCCGCCGACGCCCCAGCCGAGCACGCCGAGTCCGTTGACCATCGTCGTGTGCGAATCGGTGCCGACGACCGAATCGGGGAACAATTCGCCCGCGCGCGTGAGTACGCCCTGCGCGAGGTATTCGAGATGGATCTGGTGAATGATGCCGGTTGCCGGTGGGATGACGCGCACATTCTCGAACGCTTGCGCGCTCCAGCGCAGAAATTCGTATCGCTCGCGATTCCGCTCGAATTCGAGTTGCGCGTTCTGACGCGGCGCATCCGGCGCGCCAAAGACATCCACGTACAACGAATGGTCAATCACCAAATCCGTCGGCACGCGCGGATTGATCGCGCGCGCGTCCCCGCCAAGCCGATGGACCGCCTCGCGCATCGCGGCAAGGTCAACCAGGCACGGCAAGCCGGCGAAATCCTGCATCAGGACCCGCGCGGGTAGAAATGGCAATTCGTCTGGGGCGGGTGCGGCGGCATTCCACGTCGCGAGCCGCGCGATGTCTTGGGCAGTGACGCGCGCGCCGTCTTCGTTTCGCAGCAGCGCTTCGAGGAGAAGGCGAATGGAAAACGGCAAGCGCTCCAAATTGGGGGCGACGCCGGCGCGGGCGAGCGCATCGAGACGATAGATGGTATGATCGCCCCAACGCGCGCGCGCGCCGAAACTATTCCGAGTGTGAGGCATCGTGACATCCTTTCGCTTCGATTATAGCCAAAGTAGTGCGATTGCCAAGTCGAAGCATTTTGTGCTATAATGTTGATCAAGGTGGACGCCCAAAACATTCTGATCTGGATCCATCATCCTCACGCGCACCCTCGTGTTGCGCTGTTTTGCCGCGCCGGGTGACAGGGATCAACAGTCCGCCGTCAGTCATCAGAGGTCCGTGTGGCGTGGTGTTGTCCACGCCGTTTTTGTTGCTCGCTGTGTCATCGAGGTGTCTGATGTCGCCCAAAATTCAGCCGCGTGTCCCGCGCGGGATGCGCGACATTCTGCCGCAAAGAATGCTCCAACGCCAGTACGTCATTGGCGAAATTGAAAAGATCTTCCAGCGCTTTGGGTTCGAGCCGCTGCAAACGCCGGTGCTCGAATTGCGCGAGACGTTGATGGGCAAGTACGGCGAGGAGGCCGAAAAACTCATCTACGACGCGCGACATCGCGAGGGTAAGGAGGATTTGTCGCTGCGCTACGATCTCACTGTGCCCTTGACGCGCGTCGTGGCAATGTACCCGGAACTGGTCAAGCCGTTCAAGCGGTATCAGATCGCGCCGGTGTGGCGCGCGGAGCGGCCACAAAAGGGGCGCTATCGCGAGTTCTATCAGTGCGACGCGGACATCGTTGGCTCCAAGTCTATGCTCGCGGACGCGGAAATCGTGACGATGGTCGTCGCGGTGTTGCGGCAACTCGGTTTTCAATCCTTCGTTACGAAAATCAACAATCGCAAAATCTTGACCGGCATCGGGCAGTACGCCGGCGTCCCGGCAGAAAGACGCGGCGGATTGTATCGTGCGATTGATAAATTGGAAAAAATCGGAGCGGAGGGCGTACGCGCGGAAATGGCGCAGAACCAAATTCCCACCCCCGCGATAGACAAAGTGATGACGTTGATCGCGCGGCCGGCAAACGCGTTCGGCGAACTGCGCGAGTTGTTGGGCGATGTTCCCATCGCGATGGAAGGGCTGGAGGAACTGAAACAACTCGCCGCCTACCTCGACGATGCCGGCGTGCCGCGCGCGAATTACACGTTCGACGTTTCGCTGGTACGCGGACTCGCCTACTACACCGGACCGATCTACGAAACCATCGTGACCGAACCCAAAATCGGTTCGCTCACCGGCGGCGGGCGCTACGATGAACTGATGGGATTGTTCGGCAACCAAGCACTCCCAATGACCGGCACCTCGTTCGGCATCGAGCGCATCATTGACGTGATGGACGAACTCGCGATGTACCCGGCGAGCATTGGCAAGAGCGTCACCCAAGTCCTCGTCACCGTGTTCAACCGCGATCTGATCGGCGCGTCCATTCGCCTCGCGAACCAACTGCGCGCCGCAGGCATCAACGCCGACCTCGCGCTCGACACGGAGGGGCTAGGTAAGCAGTTGAAGTACGCGGCTGCTAAATCCATTCCCTTTGCCCTCATCATCGGACCCGACGAAAACGCCGCGCAACAAGCGACGCTGCGCAATCTAGCCAGCGGCGAGCAGGTGCAGGTCGCGCAGGATCAAGTAGCGGATGCGTTGGAACGTAATCTTCGCGCTTGACGTGGGGCGATTTGCCTAACGACGTCAATCGTGCTAAAATACAGTGGCTCGCGGAGGCGCGCGAGCGCGTGGTGGCTGTAGCTCAATGGTAGAGCACTTGACTGTGGATCAAGTGGTTGCGGGTTCGAGCCCCGTCAGTCACCCTTGTAAACCGCCCGACGGAACAAGGCTATATGGCGAATCCGCCGGGCGGTTGTTGTACGTACGCGGCAAGGTCTTGCCAACGACGGCAACGGCGCGAGATCACCAAATTCGACTTGGCACCAGGCGTGCGGATTGGTTTTGGGTAACGCTACATTCAATCGTGGAGACGTCAAAACTGGTGCACTTGATGC
>DYLA01000114.1 GCA_020722265.1 Anaerolinea sp. | reverse complement strand
TGTTCGACTTTGCCGACATCGAGAGTTATGATCCGGATGGCAATTACTATCCCAACGAGACCGACGCGTGCAATTGGTGTACGACGTGGTGCGCGGCGCATCCCGACCAATGCGTCAATCTGCCGAGTTGCGCGCACTCGCACGGGTTCAACTGCAAACGCAAAGGCGCGGCGCTTTGGTGGATGCTGGCGCGCCTGGCAGGGTGGAGCGGTGTGCCGTGAACGATGAGCCAATGTGTCAATGAGCCAATAGGGAGAGTCGCGGTGCGCGGTTTCAAGTTGGGCGAGGGGTACGGCAGCGATCACGCATCGTTCCGCGATGTGGAGATTGATGCCGTCTTTTATGCGCGAGTACAATTGGTTGCGCACGCCGCAAGACGCGCTGGAGCAAGTGCGCGTCGAGTGGTTGGCTGAAGCAGGGCGAGTGTGGTGGAGGAGTTGGATGCCGGATGACCAAGACCCTGTGCGAGTGCGAGTCCCGCACAGGGTCTTGCGCTTTCAACCGCCCGTGACCACGCTCGGACAGACCGGGGCGATAGGGGCGGTCGGAGCGCATCGCGTCCCAGACATCCACCAGCGCGAAAATGCGCGCGGGGAGTGGAATTTTCTCGCCAAGCCGCGCGGGTAGCCGGCGCCATCCCAGCGTTCGTGATGACAGTAGGGAATGCCGACGGTGCGCCGTTCGACGGCGGCGCGCCCAGCGGCATCCTCGCCCAGGCGAATCCGTGTCCGCGCCAGCGCGCGCTCGCGATGTACCGCGCGGATCGTCTGTTCACACCGTCTCGAAATAGCGCGACCATTCCCAGGGTGTGACCTGCAAACGATAATCATCCCACTCGCGCCGCTTGGCGCGCACAAACGCGCGATACGTATGCTCCCCCAGGGCGGCGCGCACCACCGCATCCCGTTCGAGTTCCTCTAGCGCTTCGGCGAGCGAGCCAGGCAAAACGCCGATACTCCGCTCGCGCAATTCCGCTTCGGTCAGTTCGTACGCGCTCTCCTCGATGGGCGGCGGGGCGGTGAGTTGGCGTTCGATGCCATCCAGTCCGGCCGCCAGCATCACCGCGAGCGCGAGGTACGGATTGCTACTCGGATCGGGGCAGCGCAGTTCCATCCGGGTTGACTTGTCGCGCCCGACCGAATAGCGGGGGATGCGAATCAGTGCGGAGCGATTGATCTGCCCCCAGCACACGTACACCGGCGCTTCGTACCCCGGCACGAGCCGCTTGTACGAGTTGACCGTTGGCGCGACGACGGCGGCGAGGGCGCGCGCGTGCGCGAGTTGACCTGCCATAAAACTGTACGCCAGCGGCGAGAGGCGATACGCGTCCTTCGGGTCGTAGAACAGGTTTTGTTCGCCTGCCATATCGAAGATGCTTTGATGCGTGTGCATGCCGGAGCCGTTGATGCCGGCAATCGGCTTGGGCATAAACGTCGCGTACAAGTCGTGCGCTTGAGCGATGGCTTTGACGGTGTACTTGAACGTCATCAGATTGTCCGCGCTCGTCAACGCGTCGGAATAGCGAAAGTTGATTTCGTGCTGCCCGGTGGCAACTTCGTGATGCCCGCGTTCGACCTGAATCTCGAGCGCTTCGAGGGCGAGGATGATGTTCTGGCGCACTTCGGAGGCTAGGTCGCGCGGCGAGAAATCGAAATACCCGGCGACGTCGTGCGGCACGGGCTGGGCGCTGTCCTCGCGGCGAAACAAGAAGAATTCCGGTTCCGAACTCGTGAAATAGCGCAAGCCCATCGCCTCGGCGCGTTGGAGCACGCGGCGCAGGACGCGGCGCGGATCGCCATCGAAGGGTTGGCCGTCCGGCTGATACGCGTCGCAGATGATGCGCGCCGTCCGATGTTCGCCATTGGTCCAAGGAAGCACGCGGTAGGTAGCGAGGTCCGGGATCATAAACATATCGCTTTCGTACACGCGCGCAAAGCCCTGCACCGACGAGCCGTCGAACCAGACGCCGCGCTCGATGGCTTCATCGAGCATAGGCAAGGGAATCGTTACGCTCTTGATCGCGCCCACGACGTCGGTCAGTTGCAGACTGACGAACCGCACACCATCGGCCTGGGCGCGTTCGACGATCTCTTTCGTCTTGATTTGCATGGATGCCTCCTGAAGATAATGTCCGCCCCAAATGAAAAACGCCCTTCGACGTCAGCAGCGATGCTGCGCGAGTCGAAGAGCGTCTGGGCTCGATGTGGATTGGCGGACACAGCGCGGTGTCCGCGCGTTATTTTCTAGGGCGCATTATATCCTCGCGGCGAGAAATGTCAAATCATCATTTCACGCGTCCAGCCGCGCAGCAATCAGCGGGACCAGCATTTCTTTCTCTGCGAGTCCGCCGTGCCGTCCCAACAGTTTGGGTGTGTCATCCTTGTCCCAGATGTAATAGTTATCGCGCGGAAGCACGATCAGGTCGCCGATGCGGTGTTTGACTTGGGGGGCGGGCGTTCCCTCGCCGAAGAGCCCGCCTTCCAGCGCGGCGCGCGAATCCAGCACGAAGAACTTGTCGCCGAGTTGCGTGGTGAGGTACTCGCGCACTGCCTCCACCTCGCCGGCGCGGCAGTACAGGTACGCCGCGCGCGGCTCGCCGGCGAAATCCATCAGCAAGCGCTCCCACAATTCGGGATGGCGATGCAGATACACCGCGCGCGCCGCGGGCGTATCGAGTTGTCCGTGATCGGCGACGAGGAGGAAGAGTGTGCCCCGCCGCGCCGCCGGGGCAAGTCGGCGCAGAAACTCGCGCTCGAACGAGTACGCCAGATTGTCGAGTTCGGCGAGGAGCGCGTCCGACGTGGGTCCGTACGTGTGCGCGATGCTGTCCATCGCGCTCCAGTAGGCGACGAAGAGCGCGCGTTCGGCTCGATGTTGTTCGATCAGTGCGCGCAGCGCGACCCACATATCGGACGAGGTGACAAAGCCATGCATCGCTTTCACCCCGCGCATCTGTGCGCGCGAGAGCGCGCTCTCGACGTAGCGCTCTTCGATGAGACCGTACGTTGGGATACCCAGCGGTTCGAGGAGATGCGGCAGCGCAGGGGTAGGCACGAACTTGTCCGGCGCCAAGCCCGCGTTCACCAATTGCTGCGGGCTTTGTTTCTTAGTGACGACGGGGCTAAAGGTGATCATATCCGCGCGCACGCCGTACTCGCGCAGGAAGAGTTGATAGCCGACGAAACCATGCTGCGCGGGGGTGTAACCCGACCAGAGCGCGGTGAGCGCAGCGGTCGTCGTCGAGGGAAAGGTCGAAGTGAGCGGGACGAGGCGCGCGCCCGCGCGCAAGAGCGCGTGCAAGCCATTGTCCGGATTCGCGGCGAGCGCGTCGAGGAGACGTTGGTACGGCGCCGCATCGGCGATGACGAGGACGACGCGCTGGACAGCCGCGGAGAGATCGTCGAGAATCTCCGCATCGAGTGGCGGCGTGTGCGTCTGTCCACCCAGAGTCGCGACGATGCTTGCCGGCACGTTGACGATGGAACGCCCCGCGTAGTTGGGCGCGATGAATTCGGCGGGCAAGCGCAGCGCGCCGTACCGCTTGGCGCTTTCGGCGCGGATGCGCTGTTCGATGATTGGAGCCAGCCTCATTCTATTTTCCTCTGCAGGATTGCCTCGACGCGTTCCCACAGCGCGCTCGGCTCGAACGGCTTGGTGAGGTACGACACCGCGCCGCTGGCGAGGCCGGCTTGAATCTCCGCCGCCTGCGCGCTCGCGGAGAGCAGTAGCACCGGAATCGCCGCAGTGGTTTGGTCTTGGGCGAGGGCGCGTGTGACCTCGATGCCGGTCAGTCCCGGCATCACCACGTCGAGCACGGCAAGGTCTGGTTTCTCCTGACGAATGCGCGCGAGCGCGGCATCGCCATCGGTGGCTTCGAGGATCGTATAGCCGCGTTTCTTGAGCGTGAAAATGATCAGTCGGCGGACGAACGGGTCGTCGTCGGCGACGAGGATGCGGACTGTCATAAGGCTTTTCCTTTTTCCAACGCTTGGGCGATCGCGTTGGCCAGTTGTTCAGCGGTGAAGGGTTTGCTCAAGAGGGGCAGCGGTTCTAGTTCTGCAGCGATGGAACGATCCTCTTCCAAGAGATTTGGATATGCGGTCATCATCACTACGGGCACCGCGCGCGTGGCTGGGTCGCCGCGCAGCGCGCGCAGGGCGGCGACACCGTCCATCTTGGGCATACGAATATCCAGCAGGATCAAGCCCGGTCGGTCTTGTTTTGCCCGTTGGACGCCTTCTGCGCCATCGCTGGCTTGGAGGGTCTGATAGCCGGCATTGCGCAAATGCGTCGCGACGAGTTGGCGATGTTCGGCGTCGTCGTCTACGATGAGAACGAGTCGCCGGTGGTCTTGCTCTAGGATTTTGCCAACGTGGGCGAGGAGTTCTTTCTCGTTGACCGGCTTGGTCAGGTAATCCACCGCGCCGAGCAGTTTGCCTTGCTGTTCGTCCGGCATAATCGAGAGGAGAAGCACTGGAATCGGTCGCGTCGCCGAGTTTCCCTTGAGCCATTCGAGCACGGTAAAGCCATCGCAGTCGGGAAGAATGATATCGAGCGTGATCAGATCGGGCTGTTCGTTCTGCGCGAGTTGCAGTGCGTCTTTGCCGTTGTGCGCGACGAAGACGCGATAGCCGGCGCGTTCGAGGTAGCGCTGAATCAGGCGCGCAATGTCCGGTTCGTCGTCCACGACGAGGATGCGTTTGCCCGGTTGCGCGGTCGGTGCGATTTCCTTTTCGATGGCTTGGCGCGCGAGCGGCAGGGTGAAACTGAAGGTCGAGCCCCTGCCCGGTTCGCTGCGCACGGTAATCTCGCCGCCATGCAGTTCGACGAGCGAACGCGTGATGGCGAGGCCTAGCCCGGTGCCCCCGGCTTCTTGCGTGGCGCGATTCTTGGCGCGAAAGAATTTGGTGAACAGTTTCGCCTGGTCGTCGGGCGTGAGTCCGATGCCCGAGTCCTGCACCTCCACGCGCGCATAGTCGCCGCGCGCGCGCGCGGTAATCGTCACGTTGCCGCCGGTGGGGGTGTACTTGTACGCGTTCGAGAGGAGATTGGTGAGAATCTGAATCACGCGGTCTGCATCGCCCCACACCGGCGGAGTCTCGTCGGTGAGGTCGAGCGTTAGGTGCTGTTCCTTCGCCTTGATTTGCGGGCGCATCGTGTCGGCGACTTGGCGGATGAGCACGTTGATGTCCAGCGCCTTGCGGCGCAATTCGATGCGTCCCGCTTCGATGCGCGAAATATCGAGTAGTTCGTTGATGAGTTCGACGAGTCGGTCCGCGTTCGTTTTCACGATGTCGAGAAACTCGCGTTGCTCTGGCGTTACTTCTCCCACTTCGCCAGCCGCCAGCAAGTCCACGTACCCTTTGATGGAGGTGAGCGGCGTCCGAAGTTCGTGCGAGACCATCGAGACGAATTCGGTTTTCATTCGATCTACTTCGCGCTCGTGGGTGACATCGTGAAAGACGTAGAGGCGTCCCAGGTATTCGCCGCGACGTGTGAGCACCGGGGAGGAGGAGAGTTGGAATTCGCGGCGGTGTGGCGCGCGTTGGGTGACGAGTTGGGTGAACTGCCCGGCGCGGTCGCTCGCCGTTTGCTCGACCATTGCCAAAAAGCCCGCTGGGTCATCGAAGAGGCGTTCGATCTCGGCGCGATAATCGGCGAGGCGCTGTCCGTAGATTTCGCGCGGCGAGTCGCCGAAAAAGAGCGCGCAGAAATTCCGATTGGCTGAGAGGATGCGTCGGTCGGGCGCGATGAGCAGCATCCCATCCGACGTCGCGTCGAGGGTGGCAATCGCTTTGGTCTGGGCGTGCTCCAATTCGGTGAACATATCTTGGAGTTGTCTGTCGGCACGTTTGCGCTCTTCGAGTTCTTGGCGCAGTTGGGTGTGGAGGCGCGCATTGTCCAGCACCTGACTCGCCGTTGCCGCGACGTGCTGGGCGAGCGTGATCTCTTCGCGCGTAAAAGTGTGCGGCTCGGTCGCCTCGAGCGCGAGGATGCCGATGGCTTGGTGGCGGACGACGAGAGGGATGATGAGCATCGAGATGGTGCCGCGCTGCCGGGCGAGTGCGCGCATCTCCAGAGATTCGCGCGTCTCGCTCTGAAGGTTGGCGATGACGACCGGCGTGCGTTGTTCGATAGATTCGCGCGTCGCGGCGTTTTCGGTGAGCGGAATCGTGACGTTGAGCGCGGTGGACGGGCCGGCGAGGCGGTAATCGGCGACGACGTTCAGTCGTTCGTGCGCGTCGTCGAGGAGACCGGCGATGGCTTGGGGCAAATCGAGCGCGTCCGCGAGTTCTTGGCAAATCGTCTGTAACACCATCGTCGGGTCGAGGGTGGAGGCGGCGGCGGCAATGACGGAATTCAGCAAGAGGGTCTCGCGCAGATTGGCTTTGAGTTGTTCCTCGGCGCGTTTTCGTTCGGTGATGTCCATCACTAGCGAAAAGGCGGCGATGACGTTGCCTTTTTCGTCGAAATGTGGGACGAACAGGAGGTTTTGCACGCGCGCTTCGCCGTCTTTCCCTTTGACAATTCGTTCGAACGAGACGTGTTCGCCCTTGAACACGGCTTCGATGTAGGGCTGGGAGACTTGGTACAGTTCTTCACCGATGACCTCGCGGATGGTTTTGCCGACGATCTCCGATGCCGGGCGTCCGACCCAAGCGGCATACGCTTGGTTGACGAAAAGGTAGCGCTGGTTGACATCGGCGTGCGCGATGAGGGCGGGAATTCCATTGGCAACGAGGGCGAGTTCTTCGCGGCTGCGCCGGAGCGCGGCTTCGGCTTGCTGACGTTCGGCTTCTTTGGCGCGTTCGCTGGCGAGACTGGCTTGGAGTTGGCGGTAGGCGGCGTCCGCTTCGCGGATGATTTGCTGTCCCAGCATCACCGCGATGACCGAGTAGGTGATGGTGGTGGCGAGCGCAGCCAAGATGCGTTCTTGGGTGGTGTGCGCGACGAATTGCGCCAATACCCAGGTCAGCAGAAAGTACAACAGGGTGATGGCGCCCCAAATCGTCATCGCCTGACGGGTCTTGTTTTTCTGCGCGTTATGCATCTTTCCTCCAACCGGGTATGATCCGCCAGTAGTGAGCCTGCGGGAGGCGGAGTGGGTGTCCCTACGCGCTGTATTCGACTTGCGAAAAGCGTTCGAGTTTGTCCCAGCGGTGCGTGGCGATGATGCGGCGCACGGTGCCGGAAAGTGAACGCATCACGAGCGATTCGGTGGTGGCGCCGCCGCTGACGTAGTGAACCCCCTTGAGCAATTCGCCGTCGGTAATGCCGGTGGCGGAGAAAAAGACATTGTCGCTGTGAACGAGGTCATCCATCGTCAGGGTCTTGTCCAGATCGTAGCCGGCGCGCTGCGCGTACGCGCGGTCGGCATCGTCACGCGCCCAGAGTCGGCATTGCATTTCGCCGCCGAGACACTTGAGCGCGGCGGCGGTGATGACCGCTTCGGGCGAGCCGCCGATGCCGAAGAGAATGTCCACGCCGGTCCCTTCGAGCGCAGTCGAGATGCCGGCGGCGACATCGCCGTCGGTGATGAGTTTGAGTCGCGCGCCGCACGCGCGCACCGCTTCGATGTACTTTTGATTGCGCGGGCGGTCGAGGATGACGGCGGTGAGGTCTTGGACCGCTGTGTGCTTGGCGCGCGCAAGGGCGGCGAGATTGTCCGCCACGGGTGCATCGAGAGAGACGCGCCCGCGCCCAGCAGGCCCGACAGCGAGTTTGTCCATATAGACGAGGTGCCCGGGCGAGAACATCGAGCCGCGATCGGCGATGGCGATGACCGAGAGGGCGTTGGGCAAGCCAAGCGAGAGCAGCCGCGTGCCGTCAATCGGGTCTACGGCGATGTCTACGCTCTGGATCGGCTTGTTGGATGAGTTCTGGGTGGCGCGTCCGATGCGTTCGCCGTTGTACAGCATCGGGGCGTGGTCTTTTTCTCCTTCGCCGATGACGACGAGTCCATCCACGTCTATCTGACCAAGGAGCAATCGCATCGCGCCGACGGCGGCGGCATCGGCATTGGTCTTGTCGCCGCGTCCCATCCAGCGTGCCGACGCCAGCGCAGCGCCTTCGGTGACGCGCACGATTTCCAGCGCGAGGTTGCGGTCGAGTTGTTGAGACATCCTTGTCCTCCGGGGTTTGGGTTAGCGTTATTCTACTCGTAACCGGGATGTTTGGCAAGTGAGCCAATGAGCCAATGAACCGAATGAGCCAATGAGCCAATGAACCGAATGAGCCAATGAGCCAATGAGCCAATGAACCAAATGCCCAAGGTGTGGTTGAGGGTTTGCGGTTGGCGGTGGGGGGCGTATAATTGGGTTCAAATGGAGGTGGAGATGAATTTGTTGGCGGAAATGTCTTGGGAGGAAACGCGCGAGTATCTGGCGCGCGATGATCGCGTGATTCTACCACTGGGTTCGACGGAGGAGCACGGTCGGCATCTGGGCCTGGGCACTGATGCTATCGAAGCGGAGGCGATTGCGCGCGGCGCGGGCGAGGCGACCGGCGTTGCGGTTGCGCCGACGCTGAACTATGGGATGTCGCACGCGCAACTGGCGTTTCCCGGTACCCTCTCGCTCCGCCCGACGACGTTGATGGCGGTGCTGGAGGATTTGTTTCGTTCGCTGTACCGTCACGGGTTTCGGCGTGTGCTCGTCGTCAACGGGCATGGCGGAAACGCGGCGGCGCTGGCGAGCGCGCTGCATCTCGTCGCGGACGATTTGCCCGACCTGCGCGTCAAGATATTCGAGTGGTGGACGGATGCTGAGGCGTATCGCGTCGTGGTCGAGCGGTTGGGCGACCAGCGTGGTTCGCACGCGTCGCCCGGCGAGACCGCGTTTATGCTGGCGGTGTGTCCGCGCGCGGTCAAGTTGGCGCGGCTGACCGGACGGGATGCGCCGGCGCAAGCGGCGCGCGAGTTTGTCACGTGGCGCACATTCCCGCAGAAATATCCCGACGGGGTGATCGGATTTGACCCGCGCGGCGCGACGCGGGAGGTAGGGGAAGCGCTGCTGGCGAAATGCGTAGAGATTTGTGCGCGGGAATTGGTGTCAACGCATTTCTGACGGAGAAACCGATTAGG
>DYLA01000113.1 GCA_020722265.1 Anaerolinea sp. | reverse complement strand
GGCATCAAGTGCACCAGTTTTGACGTCTCCACGATTGAATGTAGCGTTACCCGCGGTGGCACGATGGGGGCTGATATTCTAGCAAGACAACCAACATTTTGGTTATCTCTATTGACAAATCGGGCGATTTCTGATATAATTTTAGTAGATAATCACAATGGAATGGGTTATGCCGAAATCCTCGAACTTGCCGTCGCGTGGTCGTTTGTTCGGCAGGCGGCGCCGCCTGCGCGCTGCCGGTCTAGTGCCGAGTGTCTTGTCGATGCCTCCCGTCAACGTGGGGGAGCGCGTGCGCGCCCTGCGCGAGGAACGCCGCTGGTCTATCCGCGAATTGGCGGAAGCGAGCGGCTTGGCCATGAATACGCTCAGTCTCATCGAAAACGCCAAGACTTCACCCAGTGTCAGCACCCTCCAACACATCGCACACGCGCTCAATGTGCCGCTCACCGCGTTCTTCGAGAGCGGCGCGCCGCCGACGCGCATCGTGCATACGCCCGTGAATCGCCGCGCTCCTGTGACGTTCGCGCACGGTACGCTCGCGGATTTGGGGGTGGGGCTGACGCCGCGCGCGGTGCAACCCTTCTTTGTTACGCTGGAACCGCACGCCGGCAGCGGCACCCAACCGACGGTCCACACAGGGTACGAGTTTGTGTACTGTCTCCAAGGACGCGTCACGTACATCATTCAAGACCGCGCGTATCTGCTTGAACCCGGCGACAGTCTGTTGTTCGAATCGCATTTGCCGCATCACTGGCAAAATGTGGAAAGCGAACCATCGCAGGTGTTGATCGTATTGTATCCCACCGAAACGCGCGAATATTCGTCCGAATGGCATTTCGAGCCCAAGGCAGCGTGATCGAACGGAAAACGAACTCACCCGCGAATGACACGTACTGCGCGAATCGAAAACAAGGAGCGAAAGTTCGCGTGACTCGCGGATGAAAATCTACACAGCGGTCGGCAGTCATTCGTCGCCGGTCGCCTGGTGAGGAGCATCGAGTGAAAATTGCAGCAATCACTGATGATGGCAAAACCATCAGCCAACACTTTGGACGCGCCGCGTACTATCTCGTCATCACGGTCGAGAATGGCACAGTCGTCAAGCGTGAACTGCGCGATAAACTCGGACACGCGCACTTTGCGAACGACCCATACGAAGGCGACCCGCCCGGTCAGCCGCACGGCTTTGGGCCCGCCGCGCAAGATCGCCACACGCGCATGGCGGAAGCGATCGCGGATTGCCAGGCCTTGCTTTGCGGCGGCATGGGCATGGGCGCGTACGAGAGTATGCGCGCGCGCGGCATCCAACCGATCGTCACTGACATCGCTTCGATGGATGAAGCGGTGCAAGCGTACATCGAAGGTCGAATCGTGGATCAGGTCGAACGCCTGCACTGATTCGCGATTCCGTTGCCCATCCGGGCGTAGAAGGAGGCGTGTATGGCGGAAGCCCAAGATGGTTGTGTCAAACCTGCTCGTGGGGTAATCGCACCCACAGCCCCAGCAGCGGCTCCGACAGGAGGCGCACCAACTCAGGAGGTGAAAACCGTGTTAGCGCGTGTCGGTAAACCCGCGCCGGATTTTGAAGCCAACGCGTTCATCGGCGAGGGGTTCAAACCCGTCAAACTTTCCGACTACAAAGGCCTATGGGTCGTCCTGTGCTTTTACCCAGGTGACTTTACGTTCGTCTGACCAACCGAGCTGGCGGCGGTCGCCGCGCGGTATGACGAACTCAAAGCGCTGGGCGTCGAAGTACTGGCGATGAGCACGGACAGTCGCTTTGTCCACAAAATTTGGCAGGAGCAAGAACTATCGAAGATGGTGAAAGGCGGCGTGCCTTTCCCAATGCTTTCGGACGCCGGGGGTCGAATCGGCACCGCGTACGGTGTGTACGACGAAGACGCGGGCGTGGACATTCGCGGGCGATTCATCATTGATCCCGATGGTGTGATCCTCGCCATGGAAGTGCTGACGCCCGAAGTCGGTCGTAACCCCGAAGAGTTGATTCGCCAGATCAAAGCATACCAGCACGTCAAGAAAACTGGCCAAGTGACACCTTCCGGCTGGCAACCCGGACAGGTCACGTTGAAGCCTGGTCCGGCGCTGGTCGGCAAAGTGTGGGAAGTTTGGAAACCATAATGAACGATGTTGAAGGGAGGTGAAAAATATGCCACGTGGAGATGGAACGGGACCCATGGGCGCAGGGCCGATGACTGGACGTCGCGCCGGATACTGCGCGGGCTACGGCGTGCCTGGGTTCGCGAATCCAGGACCGCGTCGTGGACTCGGCTTGGGTTTCCAAGGCGGCGGGCGCGGCTGGCGTAATATGTTCTACGCCACCGGCTTGCCGGGTTGGCAGCGCTTTGGCTATACACCGCCTACACCGCAACAAGAAAGCGATGCACTCAAGGCACAAGCCGAATGGCTCCAGCGCGAATTGGATGCGATCAACAAGCGCATCGAAGACCTAAAAGGCAAGTAAGCGCGAGACCCAAAGGGTTTTTCCAAACCCTTTGGGTCCTTCCAAGCATTGGAAGGAAGTGAACGATGTACGTTGATTCAACGCGTTGCACGGGCTGCGGCGCGTGTCTGCAAGTTTGTCCGTCCGACGCCATTCGCTTGGTGAACGACTGCGCGCAGATTGACGCCGCGCGGTGCAACGATTGCCGGGCGTGCGTGGAGGTTTGCCCCTCCGACGCGATCATCACTGCCGTGCCAGCCATCGTTCCAGCCGCGCGCGCGCTTTCACCGGTACCCACGGTGCAGATTCTCTCCGCTCCGACCGGAGAGGCGAAGACGTTGACCGCGCCCTCGCGCGGGCTCGCCCCCGCCATCGGCACGGTGCTGGCGTTTCTGGGGCGCGAGGTGGCTCCGCGCGTGGCGTCGGCAGTTGTGGAAATGGTGCTCAATCGCGCGCCAGAGCGAACGCCGTCGCGCTCATCTCCATCTGTTCGAGAAAATCGCCCACGACGTTTGCGGCGGCGCGCTGGGAGAAGTGATCGGTAGACACACAGACCGAGCAAAGGGAAGCAAGAAAGGAAACGAAAAAATGAACAATCCATTCTCGCGCGGTGGACGCGGACAAGGCAGTGGCGGACGCGGGCGCGGCGGCGGCACAAAGCCGGGTTCGGGACCTGGCGGCAACTGCGTCTGTCCGCAGTGCGGGCACAAGATACCGCACCAAGTAGGACAGCGCTGCATTGACTTGACGTGTCCCAAGTGTGGGACAAAGATGATTCGCGAATAGGGAGAAAACAGAATGGGTAGTAAAGGCAAACAAATCGTAGGTCTAGACGTGACAGACCTGATCGCCGATCTCAACCGCGCTTATGCAGACGAGTGGCTCGCCGTGTATGCTTACAACTACATGGGGCAAGTGGTCACTGGACGCCCTGCCGCCAAGCAGTTGTCCGCGTTGCTTCTGGATACGTCGAAAGATGAGTTGGAGCATCAGCAGGAACTGGCGGCGCGCATCGTCTCGCTTGGCGGCAAGCCGCTGGCGGACATCAGCCAGTTGGCCGCCTCCAGCAACGATGGCTATCCAACACCACCCGCCAACGAAAAAGATTTCGATGCCATCGTCAAGACCGTCATCGCGGCTGAACGTGGCACTATCGAAGTGTACAACAAACTGGCGCAGAAAACGCACGGCAAGGATATGATCACGTACAACCTCGTCGTCCACATCCTCACCGAGGAAATCGAGCACGAGGACGAATTCGAGAACCTGTTGAGTTAGTGTCATGAAAATCGTCATCACAACCACTACGCCCAACCTCGACTCCGAAGTGGATCCACGCTTTGGACGCGGCGCGTACCTGCTCGTCGTTGACCCCAACACGCTCGAATGGCAGGCGCATCCGAATCCAGGCGTGAACGCGTCAGGTGGCGCGGGGATCAAGGCAGCACAATTCGTCGTCGAACAAAAAGTGGACGCGGTCATCAGCGGCGATTTCGGTCCGAATGCGTTCGACGCGCTCCACGCGGCGAATGTGCCGATGTACGTTTTCGGCGCGACGCGCACGGCGCGTGATGCGATCGCGCGATTCAACGCAGGACAACTGGAACGCGTCGGTACGGCAACGCGCGCCGGCGGTCACTCTGAGAGCAAGCCCTGATGCGGATCGCCGTTGCGAGCGGCAAGGGCGGCACGGGCAAAACGACGATCGCGACGAGTCTCGCGTTGGCTCTCGCGACCGACGCGACACGCCCGTCGCCGCTCTTTCTCGATTGCGATGTCGAAGCGCCGAACGCGCACTTGTTTCTTCGTCCAACCTTCGAGCGCCGTCAAGAAGTTGGTATCTTGATCCCGCGCGTGGACGAAGCGAAATGCACGCACTGCGGCAAGTGCGCGGAGGTGTGTCAATATCACGCGATTGCCGTGCTAGGCAAAAAGACGCTCGTCTTCGCGCAACTGTGCCACGGCTGCGGCAGTTGCACTCTCGTCTGCCCCGAACACGCGATCAGCGAAATCTCCGATGTGATGGGCGTCGTCGAATCAGGAACCGCGCGCGCGGGCATCGCTTTCGCGCGCGGCGTGATGAATGTCGGCGAGCCGATGGCGGTGCCCGTGATTCGTCAACTCAAAAAGTGGATCACGCCAGAGCCGAATCAAATTGTGATTCTGGACGCGCCGCCAGGCACATCTTGTCCCGTGGTCGAGTCGGTGCGTGGCGCCGACTTTTTGTTGCTCGTCACCGAGCCGACGCCGTTTGGTTTGCACGACTTGCGCCTTGCCGCGCAGATCGCGCGCGAGTTGAAGATTCCTGCGGGTGTCGTCGTCAATCGCGACGGCATCGGCAACGCGGGGGTGGACGCGTTTTGCGCGGCGGAACATCTGCCGATCTTGATGCGCGTCCCCTTCGACCGCGCGATTGCTGAAGGTATCGCGCGCGGGCAGACGCTAGTAGACTTGGAACCAGAATATCGCGTGCGCTTTGAAGAACTTGCTGACGCGATCGCAGCGCGGGTTGCCAGCGAGTGAGTTTCAATGACGCGATTGATGTATTTGTTTCTGACGACGATGTTGCTTGTCGCGTGTCAGAATCACACCGCGCGCTGGGAGTCCTACAACCAAGGTCTGCCCACTTACGCTACCGCCATCACCATCGCCATGCAACCCACCGATCCCAAAACGATTTTCGTCGGCACGTACGATCCGCCCGCGCTGTGGCGCTCGGACGACGGCGGCGACACCTGGGTCAGGGATGATCGCGGACTGAACGATAGCGCGGTGCTCGTCGCGCATTGGGACGCGCCGCGCGCGCGCTGGTTGATCGGCGCGGTCAGCGGATTGTACACGCGCGCCGATGCGCGCGACGCGTGGCGCAGAATCGGGCAGAACGATTACGCGGTCTACGCGATCGCGCAAGATCGCGCGGGGCAGTTGTACATCGCGTATGCGAACGGCGGCATCATGCGTTCGAGCGACGGCGAGAACTGGGTGTCGTTGCCGATGCGCGATCCCGCGCCTATCGTCTTGGCTCTCACCGCCTCGCCCGATGGTCAACATCTTTTCGCGGGCACTTCGGGGCAAGGACTCTGGATCAGTCACGACGGCGGCAAAACTTGGGCGACGGTGGATGATCTCACGGACGATTACGTTTCGTCCTTGTTCTTCGATCCTGAACTGGGAATTTTCGCGAGCGGCTCGCGCGAGGTTTTTCGTTCGACCGATAACGGCTACACTTGGACATCGTTGCCAGACCTGAAACGCGTTTTTGCGTTTGCGCGCGCAAGCAATGGCGCGCTGTACGCGGCGATGACTGGGCGCGTCGCCAAATCGCGCGATGGCAATCATTGGGAATTCGTCGGCGAAGGTCTGCGCGTCCAAGACCGCATCTTCGATCTTGCGATTGCGCCTGACGATCCCAATCGCGTCTACGTCGCCGCAGCAGACGGCGTCTATCGTAGCCGCGACGGCGGCACGACGTGGACGTGGCGTAGCGAGGGCGGGGGCACCCTGCCCCTACTGGGCTACGCCGATGTCAACGCGCTGATCTGGGATCGCGCGGGACGGTTGCTGGCAGGAACGCGCGCGGGAATTTATCGCCGCACGTCGGATGCGTGGATGCGCGACGAGCAATCTCCAAGTTATTCGATTCTTTCGTTCGCGGCTGCGGGCGACGAAAAAACTTTTTACGCAGGCGCGACGATTGGTTTGTTGAAAAGCGACGACGGCGGCGAAACCTGGCGCGATGTTCCGTCCGAACTCACGGGGCGCGGCATCACAGGCATCGTCGTTGACCCGCGCCAACCCGATCATCTCTACGTGCGCTTGCTCTTCGAGCGCGTCAACGAAAGTTGGGATGGTGGCCGAACTTGGGTGACGCGTTGGGATGGACTGGGACTCACGCGCCAGGTCTTTGCGCTGAACCTCGATGCGCGTGAGCGATTCTTCGCGGGCGCGAGCGATGGCTTGTTTCGTTGGGATGCCGCGAACGCGCGCTGGCAGACGATTCCAACGCCGTTCTCGAATCAAGCCGTGTTGGTGACGCTGACCGATCCGCGCGACGCGAATGTGATCTACGCGGGCGCGACCGATTCGCTCTGGAAAAGCGCGGACGGTGGCGCGACATGGAATCGCTGGGGCAAGGGATTGGAAAACGTGACGGTCGCCGCGCTCGCGCTGAATCCCGCCAATGCGCGCAACGCGTTCGCGGGCACACGCTACAAAGGTTTGTACGTCACGCACGATGGCGGCGCGACCTGGCAATCGGCTTGGACTGAGCGGCTTGCAACTTCAACCGTCCGCGCGATGCTTTTCAGCGCGGATGGCAAGACAATTTTTGTTGCGACTGACCAAGGTATTTGGCGCGGAGTGTTTGAATGAAAATCTTCACTCGCGCGCGACTTGTTTTCGCTCTGCTCGCGCTATTGCCGCTCATCTGGTTCGCGCGGCAACTCGCAACGGACGACGCGCCCAGCATCGCCGTTCACACGCTCAGAGCTGACGACGAAATGTTGCGGCTTGCCGCCGACGCGGGCTTTGATGCCGTTGTCCAGGTTTTCTCGTGGCGCGAGATCGAACCGCGTCGCGACGATCGGTACTGGGAGTATCCCGATTTTCTTCTGCGCGCGGCAGAGTATTACGATCTTGATGTGATCGCGCGTTTGGATCAACAACCGTACTGGGCAACGAAACCCGAACGCGAAGACAACGCGCCGCCCGACCGCTTGGACGATTACGCGAATTTCGCGCGCGCGGTCGCAGAGCGCTATCGCGGACGCATCAAGGGTTACATCATTTGGAACGAGCCGAACCTGGCGCGCGAGTGGGGCAATCGTCCACCCGATGCGGTGGCGTACACTGAAATGCTCTGCCGCGCGTCTCGCGCGATCAAATCGGTCGACGCGCAGGCGATTGTCGTCAGCGCGGGGCTTGCGCCCACAAACGATCAGAACGCGCAAGCGCAGGACGATCGCGTTTTTGGGGAGACGATGTATCGCGCGGGCGCGCGCGCATGTTTCGATGTGCTGGGTGTTCACGCCTACGGCTTTGGTTATCCGCCCGACGATCCGCGCGGCGCGCATCAAAGTTTGAATCTGGCGCGCGTCCTTGATTTGCGCGAGATTATGCAAGTCTATGGCGACGCGCGCAAACCCGTTTGGATCACGGAACTGGGTTGGACAACGCGCGGTGAAGGGGAACACGCATGGCAGGCGGTTTCACCGCAACAGCAAGCCGATTATCTCGCGCGCGCGTGGCAGCGGATCGCGCGCGAATGGACCTGGGTGCGCATGGCGGCGATTTGGAATCTGAGTCGCGGTTTGGCGACGACGAATGAGATGGCGGGGTACAGTCTGCTGAACGAAGACGGCAAACCCAAGCCCGCGTACAACGCGCTGCGCGCCGAATTGGACGCGCGCTGGAATCAGCGTTTGTCGCGTTGGGCGAATCGCGTAACGCGCGTCGAGCCATTGTCCATTCCGATTCTCGCCGCCGATGAAATCGTCCATCTCGGCGACAACGACTGACCGCCGCTCAAGCCCCTGTACGGGGCTAAGCATCCCAGTTTGATCTGGCGCGGCGGTTTCTACGTGACGAATTCCAATTCGAGTTCTGGGGTCTTGCGTCTCGAAACGCAGAGTCACGAACGCACACATTCGATTCGTTTGAACGGTCAACTCGTCGGCTACTTGCCAAGTCAAAGTTGGTCGGACGTGTGGACGAATGTCGCGTTTCCTGTTTCTAACGATTGGTTGCGCGCGGGCTATAATGAGTTGGTGATCGAGGTCGGGCAATACATCCCCGACGGTCAAGGCGTCGGCGACGCGTGGGATGAATTACTATTTCGGAATGTTCGATTGGAATACAAATGATGAAACAACTGGTTATTCTCAGCGGTAAAGGCGGCACAGGCAAAACGAGCGTCGCCGCCGCGTTCGCCCATCTCGCGCACGCCGACTCACTGCGCGCGGTGCTCGCCGATGCGGATGTGGACGCGGCGAATTTGGAGTTGGTGCTGTCGCCGCGCGTGATCGAAGAACACGATTTCGTTGGTGGTGCAATCGCAGTGATTGACCCGACCAAGTGCGAGGGCTGTGGGGTGTGCGCGTCCGTTTGCCGATTCGACGCCGTGCAGGTGCGCGCCGAGGGATATCGCGTCGATCCGATCGCGTGCGATGGCTGCGCGGCGTGCGTCTATCAATGCCCGACGAACGCGATTCGAATGGAGCCACAAATCGTGGGACGCTGGTTTCGTTCCGAGACGCGCTACGGTCCTTTGTTCCACGCGGCGTTGCGTCCCGCGCAGGAGAATTCAGGCAAACTCGTCACGCTCGTCAAGCAACAAGCGCGTTTGCGCGCCCTCGACGAAAACTATTCGATTGTAATCGTGGACGGACCACCTGGCATCGGCTGTCCCGTCATCTCGGCGGTGTCGGGCGCAGACCTTGCGCTGATCGTGACCGAGCCGACAGTCGCGGGCATTCACGATTTGGACCGCGCGCTCAAGACGACCGCGCATTTTCGCGTCCCGTCGTTCGTGTGCATCAACAAAGCGGACGTGTACCCCGACGGCGCGGCGCAAATCGAAGTGTATTGCCGCGAACACGCGATCGAGATCGTCGGGCGGATTCCCTTCGACCAGACGGTGACGGAGGCGATGGTGAACGGCGCGCCCGTGATCGCGTATCGTGCGGACGCGCCTGCGAGTCGCGCGCTGCGCGCGGTGTGGGAACGTGTCGTCGCGCGTTTGCATAGTCAGGAAAATCGCGATGAGTGATCCAGAACAACTACGCGCCGCGATCTTGCAGCGGCTCGCGTCGGTGATTGACCCAGAAACGGGTGTGGATGTCGTGCGGATGCGCTTGATCGAAGACCTGACGGTGGACGAACAAGGGCGCGTCGCGTACAAGTTCCGCCCGTCGTCGCCGCTGTGTCCGATTGCCGTACCGCTGGCGTGGGAGATTCAACAAGCGGTCGCGCAGGTTGATGGCGTGACAGAGCAAGATGTGCAAATCGTCGGCTACATTCAGGCGGAAGAGTTTACCGCGCTGATCAAAGAGGCGTTGGAGAGAAAAAACAAATGAACGTGATTGACGATTTGCTCGACGCGCTGCCAGACGGACAAATCCGCGACGTGCGTGTCGGCGCGTTCTGGACGGCCGTCG
>DYLA01000112.1 GCA_020722265.1 Anaerolinea sp. | reverse complement strand
CGGGGCATCAAGTGCACCAGTTTTGACGTCTCCACGATTGAATGTAGCGTTACCTGCCTTTACTGCCCCTGGGTGATTTTTTCAAACTCGCGCGGTTCGAACGCCACTCCCAGACCATCGGCGAGGCGGTTGGCGTAGGAAAGATAGCCAACGACCTGCGCGATGTCGAGGATATCGGCGTCACTAAAACCTGCCTCGCGCAGGGTTTGCACATCGCTCTCGCGCACCATCCACGGTTCACGTGCCAACTTGGCGGCATAGTCCAGCATCGCGCGGTCAGGCGCGGCGAGTGGCGCGGCGCGGTAATCGGCGATCAACTGCTGGACGAGTTTTGGGTCGCGCGTCCAGCGGCGAAGACCTTCGCCGTGCTGGACGATACAGTAGCGACACTGGTTGATCACGGAGACGACGACGCCAATCATTTCGCGCTGCGCGCGGCTCAAACCGGACTTGCCGTACATCAGCGTACGAAAGAGGAGGTGATGCGCTTTGAGCGACGGTGGGTTGAGCGACTGAACCTTGAAAGGGTTGTCTTTACTCCAATCAATCTTCTCTTGGGCGTAGAGTTCCGCCAACTCGCCCGTCGCGTCCGCTTCTTCGATCATTTGAATCCAAGCCATCGGTTCTTCACTCCACGACTACCCATGCCTCACGCCTTCCCCAGCCCCCGCATTTCCTCCCGCACCCGCGCGTACAACTCCTCCGCGCGCAACTGTTTGAGCGTGTAGCATGGACCACCCATCGCGCTCGCTAACTCCGCCGCCAAGCCGCGATCAAACGCTTCGTGTTCCGTGTTGATGACGACGGTACGCAGATCGGCTTTCTTGATCATCGCCGCGACACGGAGCGCTTCCTCCTGCGGTGGTATCTCGCTCATCGAAACATTCCCCGCCCCGTCGGTCACGACGATCATCAGTGGCATCACCTCGCGATCGCGCATCCGTTCACGGACGAGAACCTGGTGCGCCAGGAGCAGCCCCGCGCTCAACGGCGTCTTGCCGCCGACCGGCAAGTCTTTCAACGCTTTCTCCGCGAGATCCACGGACGAGGTCGGTGAGAGTGCGACGCGCGCATCCTCTTTTTGGAACACGATCAAGCCGACGCGGTCGCGCTTTTGATACGCATCAATCAACAGCGACATAATCGCCCCCTTGGTTGCGATCATTCGCTCGGCGGCTGCCATAGACCACGACGCGTCCACGACGAACAAAATCAAATTCGCCGCGCGGCGCACGCGCACTTTACGCATCAAGTCGTGCTTCTCGATGGCAAGCGCGACCTCACTGTGCGCGCGGCGGATTTGGTGCGGCGCGGCTTGGCGCAGCGTCGCATCGAACGCGAGATCACTCGGCTTGCCCTCCATCGGACGCGAGGAGATGTAGCGACCGCGCTTGCGCTCGGTGCGCGTACGCGAACGCTTGCCGCTCACTTGGCGCGGCAGTTTATCGAGAGGAGTTTGCAAACGTTGGGGACGAAACGTCTTGCCGACATCCACGCGGGTATCGGCGGGACGCGGCGAGGGTTTGCCCGGCTCGTGTCCCTGCCCCTGCACCGATTGTTCACTCGGCTCAGGCGGCTGACTCGCGGTTTGGTCAGATGCTACGCCGGCTTTTTTTTTACGTCGCGCGTCGGCTCGGCTTGGCTCTTCTGGGCGGCCGTGCCTTGCTTTGCCGACTCGAGACGTTTCTCCAGATGTTCAAAACGCAGTTCGACATCTTGAACCGCTCGGCGCTTCAAGCGGTGGGGCAGCGCGAGTTCTGCCGCGAGGACAATATCCTCTTCGGTGATCGCGCGGCGTCCCATCAACGCCGCGTGCGCGCGTGCGGCTTTGAGAATCACAAGGTCGGAGCGATGTCCGTCCACCTCCAAGCCGGCGGACAATTCCGCGATGGCGTACAAATCGGTTTGCGAGTGTGTGACCGCGTGGAGCGCGTGCCGCGCCGCTTCGATTTCTTTCGAGAGTTTTTCTTCCGCGACGCACCATTCTTGGCAGAACCCGATGGGGTCTTGCTCGAAGGCGAGTCGGCGTTCGATGATTTCGACGCGCGCGTCCGCATCGGCGATACCTTTGATTTCGACGGCGAGTCCAAAGCGATCGAGGAGCTGCGGACGCAGTTCCCCTTCTTCCGGATTCATCGTGCCGACGAGGACGAATTGCGCGGGGTGCTGAAACGAAATCCCTTCGCGTTCGACGACGTTCACGCCCATCGCCGCGCTATCGAGCAGCAGATCAACGACGTGATCGTCGAGCAAGTTCACCTCGTCCACATACAAAATGCCGCGATTGGCGGCGGCGAGGACGCCCGGCTCGAATTTCTTTTCGCCCTTTTTGATCGCCTGTTCGATGTCAAGCGTGCCGACGACGCGGTCTTCGGTCGCGCTCACCGGCAAATCCACGAGCCGGACTTTGCGCCGCGCCACCGGCAATTCTTCGCCGCGCGCGACGCGCGCGCGGCAGTTGTCGCACAGGCGATCTTTTTCGTACGGATTGCAACTGAAGGGGCAATCGGCGACGACGCTGATTTCCGGCAAAAGCGCGGCGAGTGCGCGCACAGCCGTGGACTTGGCGGTGCCGCGTTCGCCGCGCACGAGCACTCCACCGATGAGCGGATTGATCGCGTTCAGCACGAGGGCGCGCTTCATTTTATCTTGGTTGACGATAGCCGTGAAAGGAAAAATCGGTTGAGCCATTTTGCGTCTTCGATATGGGAGTGACGCGCTTGACCGCCTCACAGCCGCTAAACGTCGTGCGGTTACGCAACGTTCGGCGCGAGCGATCTGCATCTCCTTTTCTTCCAGCGATATTCTACACCATTTGTCATTTGCGGGCAAATGCGCGCGGTGCGAACGCGCAAAAAAATCGGGCGACCCGCCGAGTCGCCCGCGATTGCGCTGCCCGTTATTTGACCCCCTTGACGATCATTCCGCTTGGATACACCGTCCAGTACACGCTCGTCGCGTCCACCGCGAGGTGCTGCGCGGTGATGTTCGAAATCACTTGAATCGGCGCACCACCGGTCTTTGGAATCTTGATGATGCCGTTCGTGCAGTCGTTCGCCCAAAAGAGATGCGTTTCGTCCATCACGATTCTTGACGGGGCATAGCCGCTCGTCTCTGCGAGTCGCATCGGTGCGCGTCCATCCTTCGGCGCGGCGTACAACGCGCTCCGCTCCTCGGCGCAACTGCGATACGTCGTACGCGCGGTGCGCTCGGTGCGCGCCCAATAGACGGCCGCCGCGTCCACCGCAATCGAGCCGCCCGCGCTCGTGACGACGACCTGACGCGCGCCACTCGGCTTGGCCATCTTCACGATGGCGTTGCTATCGTGCCAGTACAAATGCGTTGCGTCAACCGCGAGGCTGTTCGGGCAAGTCGTTTCGACCGGGATGAGGGTGGGCGCGCCTCCAGATTTCGCCAGTTGGAAGATGCCGCGTTCGACGCCGCACACCGTCCAGTACACGTTCGCTTCGTCCACCGCGAGCGCGGCGCGACCATTCTGGTTCGTTGCCAGCGCGACCGGTTCGCCGCCGGTCTTGCTCACGCGCATCACCGCACCGCGCCGATAATCATTGGGTCCGGTTTCGGGTCCCTGGACGATCCAGTACGCGTGCGTCGCATCGAGGACGAGGTTGCCCGGGCATTGCTGGTTCGATGCCAGCACCGTCAGTGTGCCGCCATTCTTCGACACGCGCGCGACTGTGCCGCGTCCGTACTTTTCCGGCTCGTACCGACAGGTCGCCCAGTACACGTAGGCGTCGTCCACCGCGAGCGCGTTCAAGCCCTCTTGTGCGGCGGCGAGGATTTGGGGTTCGTCCGCGCGGAGCGCCACCGGCGCGCCGCTCCACTTGCTCACCCGCATCACCGCGTCGAGAGTCGTCCAGTAGAGTTGCGCGTCGTCCACCGCGATAGCCGTGGGCATTCCCTCCACCTTCGCGACGAGCAGGGGCGCATCGCCGGACTTGATTCGCATCAACGCGCCCGCCGTCGTCCAGTACACGTTCGCCGTGTCCACCGCGAGCGTGCCGAGATTCTTCTGCCCAGAGACGACCACACTGATCGCGCCGCCGGTCTTGGGAACTTGGAAAATCGTCGCGCCGCCGATCCAGTACGCGCGCGCGTCATCGAGGACGAGGTTGCGCGGCTGGAACTGCGGGGGCGCAAGCGTCACCGGCTCGCCCCCTGTTTTGGCAACGCGTCGGATGCCGAGTGAGTCAATCCAAAAGACGCCGGCATCGTCCACGGCCAGATCGTTCGCGCAGTCCGAAACCCAAGCCACTTGCACGGGTTCGCCGCCCGACTTGGGTTGCTTCAATACCATAGCGGTCTTGACAGATAGCAAGCACTCCGTCCAGTATACATTCGCGTCGTCCACTGCGAACGCGCGAACGTCGCTGCCACGCGCGAGCCTTTCCACCGCGCCGCCGGTTTTGGCGACCCGCGCAATCGCGGTCGTCCCGGTCGCGCCGCCGAGCCAGTACACGTGCGTCGCGTCGAGCGCGATACTCGTCGGGCAGGCTTCGCCTGAGGCGAGTGCGATCGGCGCGCCGCCGGTTTTTGCCGCGCGCAGCACCTTGCCATTCTTCGCCGCCGGGCTATCGCCGCAATCCGTCCAGTAGATATTCGCGGCGTCGGCGGCCACCGCCCACGTTCTGATGTTGCCGGTGGCGATGGCTGTCGGCGTGTTCGATATTTCCGCGCGCGGCGGCGCGCCGCAAGCGACGGCGAGGATGAGCGCAAGCCCAAACGCAATTAGGCGCACGCGCAGTGTGTTCACGAACGCTCCATTCTCCATTCCAATTCGATTTCATCGCGCAGCGGAATGCCCTCGTAGCCGATGAGCGGAATTTCGGGCTTTAACCGGCGCGACGCATCCAGCGCGTTGCGATGCACCGCGACGAGCACAAAGCCGCGTTTCTGATAAAAGCGCAGCGCCGCGAGATTGTCGTTCGTCGTCACAAGCCAGAGGCGCACACAACCGGCTCGACGCGCGCACTCGGCAACTGCTTCGATCAGCGCGGTGCCCACACCGCCGCCGGGTTGCAGACTGTCGAGCGTGACGATTTCGCAGGCGTCGTCTGCGATGTGGTACGTAAGCAACCCGACGATGGCACCGTCGCGCTCTGCCACCCAGCCATCGAGTTCGTGCGGATAGTACTCCTTGCCGTGCGCGACGATGCTCTCGCTGCCCCAGCGCTGCGCGACGAATCGTCTCACCCAGTCGCGATCCGTCGCATCGGTGGGACGGATCAGCACAGTCGAACCGATCATCGCCTGACGCCTGTGAGCCCGCGCGCCAGCCACACGACACCAATCACGATGAGCAGCAACGGGAAAAGGGGCAGGTCCATCGGCAGATAGAACGCCGCGCGCGCCACATCGAACGCGCCAACCGCTAGCGCAATCACGCCGAGCGTAATCGTGAGACTGCTCGTCGGAATTTTGCTGACGTAGCGCGCCAGATTCAACCCCAGCAGGATGACGCCGATGCCCACGGTGCCGGTACCATTCGGCACCGGCAGCAGACTGGTCACGCCGAGCAGAATGAAGAACGCGCCCCAGGCAATCGTCTCGTACCGCCGATTCAAACTTCGCTCGTCCATTTTCCCTCCGTGAAATCTCAACGTCGCGCCGCGTACACGAACGCGCCCAATGCGCCGAGCAACGCGGCAATGACCAACGCGAGCACGAGCCAACCCAGCGACCAGATGCCGGCAAACGCCATCCGCGCCGTGGGCTCGACGCCAAGAAAGCGCGGACCCAAGAAGAACGTGCGCGCGGCAAAAACACTCGCGCAAAAACCGAACGCGCGACTGCCAAGTTCCGCGAGCACAGCCGCAAGCGCGCCATCCAGCGGAGCGGACAAACCGCGCGCCGGCGCGAACATCACCGCCAGCGCGCCGATGAGAATCGGCACGCCCAGCCCAAACAGCCACGCCAGCGGGGCGAGCAGACAACCGAGCAGGGGGATTTCGGCGAGAAACACAAACAGAAAATCAGCGGCAATACCGAGAAGCAAACCGATAAGCGCCGCGGCGACAACATTCAGTTTCACTGCGCCGCCTTTTCGATGGCTTGGAGGATTTTGTAATAGCCGGTGCAGCGACACAAATTGCCGGCGAGCGCGAACTGAATCTGTTCGCGCGTCGGGCGCGGCCTCTCGTCGAGCAGCGCCGCGCCGCTCATAATGAAACCCGGTGTGCAATAACCGCACTGCACCGCGCCCGTCTCGATGAACGCGCGCTGAACGGGATGCAACTCATCGCCGCGCGCGAGTCCTTCGATCGTCACAATCTCGGCGTGGTGCGCGCGCGGCGCGGGAACGAGACAACTCAAGACCGCGATCCCATCGAGCCAGACCGTACACGCCCCGCACTCGCCCTCCGCGCACCCCTCCTTCGTGCCTTGCAGACCGATGTCCTCGCGCAACAGACGTAACAAACTCTTGTCGCTTGCTCCGCGAACAACGTACCTTGCACCGTTCACGATCGTTTCGATTTCATCCGACGGCTGATGATAATCCCCGAAGCGAAGCGGCGCGGGACCGCTGGCCGCTGACCGCTGGATTTTGAATTTCCCATCCGTCTTCCCCCACAACATCACAGGACTAGATGGAAAATCCTCGCGCTCGGTACCGGCGCGCAACTGACGCAGCGCGCGCGCGACCAACACCCGCGTCATCTCACGCCGATACTCGGCGGTGCCGCGAATATCATCAATCGGACGCGCGGCTTGGCTGGCGAGGCGCGCCGCCGCATCTATCGTCGCGTCGTCGAGCGTTTTGCCCGCGAGGAACCGCTGCGCCTCCTCCGCCGCGATGACCGTGGGCGCGACCGATCCGAGCGTAATCCAAGCCGATTCGACCGCCGACCGCTGACGGCTGATCATAATCCCCGAAGCGGAGCGGAGTGAGCCCGCCGATGGCTCCAAACTCAACACGACGGCAACGCTGACGACCGAGATGGCAAGCGCGCGGCGCAAACGCAGTTTGATGAACGTACCCACTTGATTCGGCTCGAGCGCGGGGAACGAAATTTCGGTGAGCATTTCGTCAGGTTCGAGCGCGGTCTGGCGCACGCCGCGAATGAATTCTTCGAGCGCGAGCACGCGCGCGCCGCGCGCGCGGCTTTGCAACGTCACCCGCGCACCGAGCGCCATCAGCGGCGGAGTCGTATCGTTCGCCGGCGAGGCGGTGATGAGGTTACCGGCGATGGTGCCGCGATTGCGAATCTGCGGCGCGCCCACCTCCCAGCACGCGCGCGCCAGCGGATACGCGTGCGCAACGAGTCGCGCATCGCCAACGACCTGATTGTGCGTCACGCCCGCGCCCAAGCGAAACACGCCATCGTCGAAACGAATGTCGTCCAGACCGGGCACACGACTCACGTCAATCAACACGCGCGGCGTCCGCACCTTGCGCTCGATTTCCAGCATCAAGTCCGTGCCGCCATTGATGAGGCGCGCGTCGCTCCCATAGTGCGCGAGCCAATCGAGTGTTTCGTCAATCGAGGTTGCGGTAATAAAAGTGTCCCACATTGCAGCCACAAGTAGACAGACCGCGCGGGCGCTCGGTTCATACGCGTCTACGCGTCTACCTGCTCCTCCTTTCGCTGATGATCTCCGCCAGAATACTCACTGCGATTTCCTCCGGCGTCTCGGCGTGAATGTCCAACCCAATCGGCGCGTGGACGCGTGCGAGCGCGGCGGGACTCGCGCCTTGCTGTTGGAGCGATTCCATCACCGTCAGCACGCGGCGTTTGCTTCCCAGCATTCCGATGTACGCGGCGGGTTTGTCCACGACGGCGCCGAGCAATTGCGTGTCGAGTGTATGCGCGCGCGTGACCAGAACGACGTACGTGCGCGGCGTTATTTCCAGTTTGCCGATCTCTTGCACGAGGTCCCCCACGCGACGTTCGTCCGCGTGCGGAAACCTGTCCGGCGCGACGAACTCCGGGCGGTCATCGAGGACGACGACTCGAAAGCCAAGCGATTGACCCAGCCGCGCCACCGCCGCGCCGATGTGTCCCGCGCCGACGACGACGAGCGTTTCCGTCAGCCCCAGCGGCTCGACGAAGATTTCCATCTCGCCGCCGCAAATCATTGGGTCGCCGCGCGATTCGTTCGAGAGACTCGTATCGAGATAGCGCGGCTTGCCGTCGCGCAGCGCGTCTTGGGCGGCAGCGATGACGCGCAACTCCATCGCGCCGCCGCCCACCGAGCCGACGATCGCGCCATCAGGGTAGATGAGCATCTTGGCGCCCGCCTCGCGCGGACTCGCGCCGCGCGTTTTCACGACTGTCGCGAGCGCGGCGGGCTGATTGTTTTGCAATGCGTCCACCAAGGCTTGCAAGACCGGATCCATTCTCGCCTCAAATCCATCCGCTGCGCCGATAGTAAATCAGCATCGCCGCCGGGAAGAGCGCGATCAAGAGCAGCACGCTGGCGAAGGCGATGGCGTTATCGAACGGCAAGTGTGTGAAATTCATTCCGCCAAAGCCGACCAGGAAAGAAATCGGCATAAACACCGTCGTAAAGAGCGTGAGCCGTTTCATAATATCGTTGAGCCGATTCGATATGGTCGAAAGGTACGCGTCGAGCGCGCCGCTCAAGAGATCGCGCGAAGTTTCGATGAGATCGTAGATGCGGACGAGGTGGTCGTACACGTCGCGAAAGTAGAGCGCGGTGCGCGCCTCGATGATTTCGTAGCGCGTGTCGGCGAGCGCGTCCATCGCGTCGCGCAGCGGTCCCACGACTTTGCGCAATTCGATTAACTGCCGCTTGAGTCGGAACAATCGCTCGACTGTTTCGCGCGTCGCCGCGCCGAGCACCTCGTCTTCGAGCGCGTCAATCTCGTCTTCGATCTGGTCGAGGAGAGGAAAGAGCGCGTCCACCAACTGGTCTACGATCTGATAGAAAAGCCAATCGGCGCGGTACGCGCCGGTGCGATGGTCGGCGGCGCAGCGCGTCCGCATCGCGTCGAGCGCGGGGATCGGCTTGCGATGCACGGTGATGAGATAATCGGCGCCAAGAAAAGTTTCCATCTCGTAGACGTGCAGCGCGCCGTCACGGCGCGTGACCGCGTCTACCGAGATGAAGAGATAGCCGGCGTACGCCTCCACTTTGGCGCGCTGTTCAAAGTGCCGGCAATCTTCGATGGCGAGGGGGTGCAAGTCGTACGCGCGCTCGAGCCACGCGAGGTCATCTTCGGTCGGCGCACTGACGTCGAGCCAGACGCACACGTTCGGAACGAGTGGACGCGGGGCGTCGCGCGTCAACTCGGTTGCCGCGCCTGTCTCGAGATTGATGTGGGTAATCGTCACGGTCTATCGTCCAAGCAGAATCAGGACACCCGCCGCCATCGCGACGATGGAGAGCAGAACGTCGAGATTGGGAAACGCCAGTCCGAACGCGCGCAGACCGCTTACGATCAACCAGATTGCCAGCAACGAGGTGCCGAGATTTCTGTTGAGTTTCATCGTTATTCCTCCTCGACTTGGTAGTGCATCAACTTGACATCTGCCCGAGCGGGCGGTGCAAGGGTAAGTGGCTGCACTAGGTTCGCTTGGGCAACTCGCCTCTTTGACTCGATGGGATACTATCGCAATTATACCACATAACGCCAGCGATGTAGAAAAGGGTAACGCTACATTCAATCGTGGAGACGTCAAAACTGGTGCACTTGATGCC
>DYLA01000111.1:2354-9722 GCA_020722265.1 Anaerolinea sp. | reverse complement strand
ACGCTACGCATACGTGCTCGCGTTCTTTGCAATCCTGCTGCTCGCGTGCGACCTGACTTTGCTCGCCGGCGCGCCGACCAAGCCGACTGTCATCATCGCCGCGCCGCCGAGTGGCGCGCGCGCCACCGCCGGCAGTGAAGTCGAAGTGCAATCGGTCGCGACCGACGCACAGGGCATCGCGCGCGTCGAACTGTGGGTGGATGGTAATCTCGTCGCGAACAGCCCCTTGCTCTCGCCGCAGACGACGTACAACGTCGTGCAACGCTGGACGGCGACGACGCCCGGCGCGCACACGCTCCAAGTGCGCGCGTACAACGCGAGCGGCGCAGCCAGCGACCCAGCGGTGATTTCCATCGAAGTTGTTCCGACCGTCGCGCAGACAACGCCGCCGGGTGTCATTCTGACGCCAACTGCCGCACGGGAACCCAACGCATCACCGCCACCCCCTTCGCCCGCCCGTCCTGCGCCAACGGCGCCGTCGTCGAGACGCCTGCCCAATCCGACCACGGTGATCCGAAAACCGGCGACGCCGTTCCCGCCCGCCGATTTGCCTTTCCACATAGATTGCAGCGCACTCGATCCTACCTGGTTACCGGATTGCAATCTCTACATCGCCAACACGCGCGACCTGGTCTATCCAATCTTGCGGGACATTACCGGCACATCGCTTTCGCAGTGTTATGATGCCGTGTATTACAAAATCGTGCCGGACGAACAATTGTCAACGCACCAGGGAGAAGCGAACAAAAACCAGATCTTGTACTCATTGCGCGCAACGCTAAACTTTGCCCCGCTGCCCCTCTATGACTCGCACGAGATCTTGCACACGATCAGTACGTTCTGCAACCACGCGCTCGACAACCACGTCTTTCACAGTGCAATCGAAAGTCATATTGACCTGACTCTGACTGGGACATCCACTTGGCATTATCCCGGCAGAGACCTCACGGCGAACTGGGTGGAAAAGAAACTCATACCAGATATACGAAGGAACGCAACCCCACAGCCGGATTCAAGACACATTACGACTGATCCCCCCTGCGCGACACTTTTCGAGAATCTGGTGCTGATTCTGTATTACGACTCTGGTATCGAGACCATCAAACGACTCTACCGCGCCACCATCAATCCAGATCCCAATGTCGTGCCCAATGCCCAACTGTCCCGACTCTTCGGACCGCAAGCCAGGCAATATCAGGTGGTCGTGAACGCGCTAAAACAGAATTCCAAATATCCAATCGCAGTACCCGAGTGCGGCTATTGATCCACAACACCCTTGAGGAGGTCTTCGATGTATACAAGACAACAACTTACAATCGTCCTGCAGCTCGCGCTCGGCGCGCTCCTGCTGCTCACCGTCGGGGTAAGTTGCGCGCCCACCGCGCCCGCCAAACCAACCGTCGTGATTGCCGCGCCGCCGAGCGGCACGCGCACCACCGCCGGCAGTGAAGTCGAAGTGCAATCGGTCGCGACCGACGCACAGGGCATCGCGCGCGTCGAACTGTGGGTGGATGGTAATCTCGTCGCGAACAGCCCCTTGCTCTCGCCGCAGACGACGTACAACGTCGTGCAACGCTGGACGGCGACGACGCCCGGCGCGCACACGCTTCAAGTGCGCGCGTACAACGCGAGCGGCGCAGCCAGCGACCCCACCGCGATTTCAATCGAAGTGATTGCCGCGCTCGCGCAAGCGACACAGCCGCCGCCTGCGGCGCAGCCGACGGCGCCACTGCCGCCGCCTACACAAGTTCAACCGACCGCGCCGCGCACCGCGCCGACCAGTCCACCGACAAAGCCACCCCCATCGCCCGTGCCGACGCGCGTTCCCCCCGCGCCCACCGCTCCGCCCACCGCGCCCCCGCCGCCCGCGTGCCCCGGCGCGCCCGTACTCGGGACGTTCACCGCGAATCCGGCGACGATCACCGCCGGCCAATCCACGACGCTGAGTTGGGGCAAGGTGGAAAACGCGACGAACGTCTCGATTGATCAAGGCATCGGCGGCGTCGCCACGCCGGACTCGCGCACGGTCAGCCCGGCAACGACGACTACCTACACACTGACCGCGACTGGCTGCGGTGGAACGGTCACCAAGCAAGTCAAGGTCACCGTCAACCCCGCGCCGACGACGGTAACGCTCATCTTGACCGGGCAGTGGGACTCGCCCGAATGGGGCGCGACGACCTTGCTGCACAACACCAACAACAATCAGGTCGTCGGCGTGTACACCTGGGACGATGGCATGCTCGATGGTTTGTTCAATCCGTCGAATCGTCGCTGGGATTTCAAGTGGTGGGAAAAAGCGCGGGGCAAGACGTACTATGACGCCCAGGTCAACGAACGCGGCGTCGGCTATGTCATCGTATCGCCAGATGGCAAGGCGATGACAGGCAAATGGCGCTACGAAAGTTCATCGGACTGGAACGGCAATTGGACGGCGACGCGCAAGTGATGCCGAATTCTCACATAATCACTTGCAATCGCTTGGGCAACACCTCCACCTCGACGCGGTGAACGCCGACGAACGGAATCTCGCCGTCCGCTTCGATGGTAAGCGCGTCCGGCGATTCGATGACGACGCGCGCCGCACGCGCGAACTGGACGCGCGGATCGCCGAGGTGCGTCCCTTGCATCACTTTGGGGAGAAGCGTTAGAATACCGACGCGCCCCAATCCTGCCGCGATCATCACGTCGAGCAAGCCATCGTCGTTGCGCGCCTCTGGCGCAACCCAGAACCCGCCACCGATGCAGCGACCGTTCGCCACCGCGATCATCGTGCTCGCCTGCTCGATGTGCGCCTCGTCGAGGTCTACTTGGACACGCGGCACGGCGTATCGAATCAGCGTCTTGAAGACGGCAGCCAGATACATCGCCGTGCCCTGCAGAAACGGAAAATCGTGCGCATGCATCGCGACCTGCGCGCCAAAACCGGTATCGAGACAGTTGGCAAAGTAAAGGGTGGTGGAAGATGCGCCGCGCGCCGGTTGATCCGCCACCACCTGACCCACATCTACTCGGCGCGTCTCGCCGGCGAGGACGCGCCGGACACCGGCTTGCCAATCGGCGTGCTTGCCGGTGGGCACGCGCCCGAGCGTCGGCGAAAAGGACTTGATGAAATCGTTGCCGGAGCCGACGGAGATGATGCCGAGCGTGCCGGTCGGCGCGCCCTTTGACGCGCGCAGCATCCCGTTGACGATTTCGTTCACCGTGCCGTCGCCCCCAATCGAAATGAGCGTTTGGTAGCCGCGCCGCATTGCCTCCTCGGCGAGCACGATCGCCTCGTACGGCGCGGACGTGCGCGTCCAATCGAAATCCAGTCCTCCCGCGCGCAGCGCGGCTTGGATACGCGCTTCCACACGCGCGCCGTTCCCATTCCCAGAAATCGGATTCAAGATTGCTAGTGTTTTCGTCATTGTTCCTCCTACACTACAAAACCCCGCGCGCGTGCTGGCGTCGCGATACGATTGACAGCGCGGCTGGCACAGATTATACTCGCCAATGACCAATTGACAACGACGCATGGCAAACACTGTTGGTGGGGGGGGAGTATGGAGCGCATCATCACGCTGACAACGGACTTTGGGGCCGGCGATGGTTTCGTCGGGATGATGAAAGGGGTCATTCTGAGCATCAATCCGCGCGCGGTCATCGTGGACATCACGCACGACCTCGCGCCGCACCACATCGAGCAGGGCGCGTTTTTGTTTGCGAACGCGGCGCGTTATTTTCCGCCGCGCGCGATCCACGTCGTCGTCGTTGATCCGGGCGTGGGGAGCGCGCGCCGCCCGCTCGCGATGCAACTGGGCGAAACGCTGTTTGTTGCGCCGGACAATGGCGTCCTGACGCACGCCATTGACCATTGGCGATTGTCAGTCGCCCATCCGAAAATTCGCGCCGTCCGCCTCGCCAACCCCGCATACTTTTTGCCGCGCATTTCCAACACCTTTCACGGACGCGATCTCTTCGCGCCAGTCGCCGCACACCTTTCGCTGGGCGTACCCCTGGACGCACTGGGAACACCGCTGGACGATTGGGTGGAACTGGAACGCGTCGCGGCGCGGCGATTGGGCGAACGCATTATCGGACGCGTGGCGCACATTGACCACTTTGGCAACATCGTTACGAACATCGAAGAGGAGATGCTCGCCGGGCTAGACCGCGCGCGCCTCGTCATTCGCATCGGCAAACGCGCGCTGCGCGGCATCCAGACGACGTACGCGTCAGCCGCGCCGGGCGATACGCTCGCGCTGATTTCGTCATCGTGGCATTTGGAAATCGCCGTGCGAGAGGGCAACGCTGCCCAATCGCTCGGTATTCGGCTGGGGGACGCGGTCGTTGTGGAAACACAGATTTGAATTATGTCAAACTGCACTACATTTGCCCCATTTGCCAAGCCAAAGGTTTGATGCTAGAATGGCGGTAGTCTACCGAACAAAAGTGCGGTTCGTCAGATCCGCCGATTTCTTGTCCAAAACGGAGGCATTTCAAATGACAGATGAAATCATTATGGGTTATTGTATGAAAGAAAAGACACAAAAACCGATGAAAGACGCCAAGCAGGTTACGCTGAAAAACGGCAAGATGGCTCTGCAAGGCGTCTGCTCGTCCTGTGGTACCAAGATGACGAAATTCATTTCGGCGAAAAAGGCCGCCCCGGCGGTGGACGCCGCGCCGGCACCTGCGCCGACTCCTACCTCCACAGACCCATCCGCGCCATCCGAGCCGTAAGATTTTTGACTTGTCTCCAACCCGGCTAGCGCCGCAACATCGCGCGGCTTGACCCGCCCGACGATAAAATCGTTGGGCGGGTAATTTGTAAACTTATGCCCAAACGATTCCTCCTCCTAACCATCCTGCTCGTTGCCGCCTGCGCTCCTAGCCCAACCCCTGCGCCCCCTCCAACACCTACCCCCATCGCGCCTGCGGACGATCTGGCAATCTACCGCCCAGCCCTTGCCCCGGCAAATCAAGGTGATCTCGCGCATCTGGACTATCCGACGCGCTACGCGCTCACTCTGACGTACGACCACGCCACGCCGACGCTATGGGGCAGCGCAGAGGTACGCTACTCGAACCGACAATCCGCGCCGCTGAACGAAATCTACTTTCGCCTGTTTGCCAACTATCCCGACTCTGGCGGAAAGATTGTCGTCTCGACAGTGACGGCGAACGGAACGCTAGTCACTCCCACCCTCCAAGCGCAGAACACCGCGCTGCGCGTTCCTCTTGCCGAACCGCTCGCGCCGGGCGCGGCAATCACCCTGCGCCTTGACTTGGCTGTGACGATCCCGCGCCACAGCGACAAGCACTATGCGGATTTCACGGCGAACGACGACATCACGACTCTGCCGACGATCTATCCACTCATCCCCGCCTACGACAACGCCGGCTGGCACTTGGAAATCTCGCCGACGTACGGCGATTGGGTCTACGCCGACGCGTCGCTATATGCGGTGACACTAACCACCTCCTCGACGCTGACCGTCATCGCATCGGGTACGACAATTGACCGGCGCGAGAACGACGACGCCACAACAACGTGGCGAATCGTCGGCGCGCCGATGCGCGATTTCCACCTCGTCCTTGCCAACCGATTGGAGAAGGTCAGCGCGACCGTCGGCGACGTGACCGTCAACTCGTGGTACGAGCCAGCCGACGCCGCAGCGGGCACGCGCGCGCTCCAAGTCGCGGTGAACGCGCTGCGGACTTTCAACGACTCGTTCGGCGCGTACCCCTATCGCGAATTGGACGTGGTAGAAACACCCACAACCGCCGGCGGCATCGAGTATCCCGGCCTCATCGTCATCGGACGCGCCTTGTATCAGAACCAAGCGGGACGGGACGTTCTCGAATTCGTCATCGCGCACGAAGTCGCGCACCAGTGGTGGTACGCCGTCGTCGGAAACGATCAAGTCAACGCCCCTTGGGTGGACGAAGCGCTGGCGCAGTACAGCGCGCTCCTCTACTTTGAAAAACAGCGCGGCGCGAGTGCGCGACAGACCATCGCACAAAGATATTTCGAACCTTCCTACAACGCCATCCGCACCGCCGGACGCGACGCGCCTGCCGACCGACCCGTCGCCGCGTACAGCGAAGACGAATATGTGGGAATCGTCTACGGCAAAGCGCCCCTCTTCTTCGATGCCATCCGCACCAAGATGGGAGACGCCAAGTTCTTCGAGTTCCTGCGAACGTACTACGAACGCCATCGCTACAAGGTAGTATTCCCCGACGCCGTACTGAAAACGGCGCAGGAAGCGTGCGCGTGCGATTTGAGTGAAGAATATCAACGATGGATTGCTGGCAAGTGAAACGATCCGCCCCGACCGCGCGCGGCTTTCCTTCCTGCCATATTTTTGGTATAATGACCACAGTAGCCAGACGCCCGACGGCTGGCTGCCGATGACTGAAATGACTGATCGCATCGTATCGCCAAAACCGACCGAAGACGAAGGCAAATTCGAACTATCGCTGCGTCCCAAACGACTCGCCGAGTACATTGGGCAGGACAAGGTAAAACAGAACTTGGGCATCCTGCTCCAAGCCGCACGTACGCGCGGCGAAGCGATTGACCACGTCTTGCTGTACGGTCCGCCTGGCTTGGGCAAGACGACGCTCGCGAACATCATCGCCAACGAAATGCAAGTGGCCATCAGAACGACTTCGGGCCCCGCCATCGAACGTCCCGGCGACCTCGCCGCGATTCTCACGAACCTGCGCGCGGGTGACGTGTTGTTCATTGACGAGGTGCATCGCCTCGCCCGCCCGGTCGAAGAAGTGCTCTATCCGGCGATGGAAGATTTCTCGCTCGATCTCATCATCGGCAAGGGACCGAGCGCGCGCAGCATCCGGCTCAACCTGCCGCGCTTTACACTCATCGGCGCGACAACGCGCTTTGCGATGATGTCCGCGCCGCTGCGCGACCGCTTCGGCGCGGTCTATCGGCTCGACTTTTACGATCAAGCCGCGATGGAGACGATCGTCGCGCGCTCGGCGGGCATCCTCGGCGTGACGATTGACGCGGCTGGCGTGACCGAAATCGCGCGGCGCGCGCGGGGGACTCCGCGCGTCGCGAACCGGCTGCTCAAGCGCGTGCGCGATTACGCGCAGGTGCGCGCGGACGGGACGATCACAGCCAGCGTCGCGCGTGACGCGCTCGCGATGCTGGAGGTGGACGAGCGCGGCTTGGACGATGTGGATCGCAAGGTGCTGCGCGCCATCATCGAAAAGTTCGGCGGCGGTCCGGTCGGTTTGGAAACGATCGCCGCGTCCATCAGCGAAGAAGCGGATACGATTATGGACGTGTACGAGCCATACCTGCTGCAACTTGGCTTTTTGGATCGCACGCCGCGCGGGCGCGTGGCGACGCGC
>DYLA01000111.1:0-2254 GCA_020722265.1 Anaerolinea sp. | reverse complement strand
TCCTCGCCCATACCCTCTTTTACTTTTTCGCCCTCGGCACCGACGCGGTGGACGATGCGTACATCTCCTTCCGCTACGCCCAAAATGCGATACGCGGCCATGGCTTGGTCTTCAACCCCGGCGAACGCGTCGAAGGGTTCACCAATTTCCTGTGGACGACGCTGATGCTACCGTTCGAAGGCACGGGGGTGGAGGTAGGACGCGCGAGTATGCTGCTGGGCGTGTCATTCGCGCTGGCGACGCTGTGGCTCGTCGCGCGATTCACGAAAATTGCGGATGCGCCGCGTGGCGCGGGCTGGCTTGCCGCGCTACTGCTCGCGGTGGATGGCTCGTTCGCACTGTGGGCAATCGCTGGATTGGAGACACCGCTCTTTGCGTTTCTCGTTTTCGCCGGCGCGTGGCTCTACGTGCGTGAACAAACTGACGAGTGGCAAGTAACAAGTGACAAGGAACGTTTCACCCCTTCGGCTTCGCTCAGGGCAAGGTTTCACGTCTCACGTTTGACGTTTTACCTCCCACGTCTCTCGTCACCCGCGACCTTCCCTTTCTCCGGCATTTTCTTCGCGCTCGCTGCGATGACGCGGCCGGAAGGGTTGCTGGTCTTTGCCATCACGGTCGCGCACCAAGCCGCGTGGCGCGTGCTGGCGGAGCGACGATTGTTCACAGTGCGCGATGTGCTGCGCATCGTTACATTCGGAGCGCTGTTCGCACCCTACTGGCTCGGTCGCTGGTGGTACTACAAATCGTTCCTTCCCAACTCGTTTCACGCCAAAGTCGCCGCGTCCGGTCCCGCCGCGCAAATCGAGCGCGGTTGGAGACACCTGACACAGTTCGTTGACGTACACCTGGGCTGGCTCATCGTGTTGCCGCCGGTGGCTTTGTTGGTGCGTGACGTACGCCGTGCCAAGTGGCAGGTAGCAAGTGACAAAGAACGTATCACGTGTCACGTGCCGCATCCCCTGTCCCCTATCCTCTACTCCCGCTCGCCTGCTTTTTGGACCACCTACTTCGCCGCGCTCATCATCCTGTACGCCGCGTACATCGTCTACGTGGGTGGCGATTGGTCGGTGGGACGATTCTTCGTTCCGCTGTTACCGTTCTTCTATTTGCTTTTTTCCACAGGGCTTGGGGATTTGTGGAAAGGGTATGTGGACAGGTGGCTGAATGACAAAGGCAAACGGATTGAATATGTTGCGAGCATCTTGTTGATAGCGGGAATGTTCGCGGCTTCTTCGTGGCGCGGCGAATACGGCATCTACATCCGTGGATTCGATGCGGCGCGCGCGACCGAAGCGCGCGTGGCGATGGGAAAATGGCTCAAAGCGAACGCGCCGCGTGGAACGTTGATTGCCGTAGACGCGGCGGGGCAGGTCCCTTACTTTTCCGAGTTGCCAGCGATTGATATGTTTGGCATCAACGATTGGCACATCGGGCGAATGCCGGTCGCGACGTTGGGACAGGGGACACCCGGACACGAAAAATTCGATCTGGCATACGTGATCGCGCGTGCCCCCGAATACGTCATCATCTACGGAGATTTGTTCGATAGCGTGAAAGAGTACGAACGCGCGGCGGCGCGCTGGACAGACGACCTCGCGCTCGAAAAATTCCTCACGCTCTACAAACGAAAGAAGTGACGTGCAATGGTAACACAAGAAATCGGCAAATGGCTAATCGGCTTGGGCTTACTGCTGCTCATCACCGGCGGTGTGCTAGTGCTCGCCGGGAAAATCCCTTGGCTGGGACGCCTGCCCGGCGACCTCGTCATTCGAAACGAAAATATGACGTGCTTCTTGCCGCTTGCCACTTCGATTTTGCTCAGTCTCGTTTTGACCCTCTTGTTAAACTTGCTTGCGCGCTTTCTCAATAAGTAAGGTAGTGGTAGCAGTAGGGCTTGTGGATATGTGTAGCCAGAGAACGCGTGTGCGAAAGTACACAAGGGCTTGGGCGCACCGCGCGCCGCTTCGCGAGATTTAGGGGTGAGTCAAGACGAGTTCTTAGAGAAGATTGGGAACGGGGTGTGAAAGGCAAATTGCGTTTTCCACAGGCAGTGCTCCTGCTAGAGTTGTCCAACAGGTTGTGCTGCAAGTTCTACCAGATACAACGCATAGTGGGCAGGAGAGAATAAAGGTCAAGTTATCCCCATATTGGCTTGTTTATCCCCAAATATCTGCGAGTTATCCACAATAAGGTACCAAGTCGGGGTAACGCTACATTCAATCGTGGAGACGTCAAAACTGGTGCACTTGATGCC
>DYLA01000110.1 GCA_020722265.1 Anaerolinea sp. | reverse complement strand
GCCTTAAAATTCCAGCGCGACGAAGTCGCTGCCAGAACTCGAAGGGCTTTTTGATTGGCGCTCACCCCGCCGGATACACCACCTTGCCGCCCACCACTGTCATCGCCATCGTCACTTGCCCGATGTGATCGGTCGCGGAGTACGGGTCTTCGTTCCACACCGCGAGGTCAGCCAGTTTGCCGATCTCAATCGAGCCTTTGATTTTTTCCTCGTGCATCGCGTACGCCGCGCCGCTCGTGTGTGCGCGCAGCGCTTCTTGGATCGTCAAACACTGGTCCGGTCCCAGCGTCTTGCCCGAGAAGGTGGGGCGAAACACCGCGCCCGCGAGCGTCATCTGCGGCGAGATCAGCGGACCTGTCGGCGCGTCGGAGCCGAGCGCGAGGCGCACGCCGTTGTCCAGCCATTCGCGCGTGACGATCGCGCGCTGGGCACGTTCTTCGCCGAATTGTCTGACCCAGCCATCGCCGCCAACGTAGATGAACGCGGGTTGCGTGCTGACGATGACACCCAGGTCTTTCATTCGCCGCGTCGCTTCGCGCGTGGTGATGACCGCGTGCTCGATGCGGTGGCGCGGATCAGGGCGCGGGTTCGCTTTCATCGCGGCTTCGTAGGCGTCGAGCACCAAATCGGCTGCCGCGTCGCCAACGCAGTGGACGCAAATTTGCAAGCCCGTATCGTGCATCAGGCGCACCGCTTGCTTGAACATCGTCGGCTCCCAGGTGGACATATTCCAACTGATGCCGTTGTGCGGTTGATGGCAGAACGCGGTCGGCATCTGTCCATCAATCAGATCTCTAACCTCCAATCTCCAATCGCGTTTTTGGGTACACGATCTTGCCACCCACTATCGTCAGGTCAATGGTCAGTCGAAGAATATTCGCCGTGGCGACAGTGTAGGGGTGCGAAAGCGAGGCTAAGCCTAGATTTCGCACCTGCACGCTTGAATAAGCCAACAACCTTAGCCAAAGCCACAGTTCTACGCTCATTCCTATTGCTTGGGCGAGGGTGCGAAAGCGAGGCTAGGATATGAGCAATGTCGCTACGGCGAACAGAACACGCCGATTTTGTCTTCCGCCCACGTCTCGGTTGGCTCGGTCACTTTGAGTTGTGCCGTGTGCGTGCCGGCGTTGACCTTCCACGTCCCCGTTTCAACCGATTTGGTGCCCGCGCTATCAAAGTGGAGTTCGCGAACCGAGTGGGCTGTGCCATCCAGAATCCACAGATACTTGACTGTCCCTGCCGCGCTCGCGCTGATTGTGCCGGAAAGATTCACTTCGTACGGACAGGGTCCGCTAAAGTTCTCCGGCGTAATCGTCACCTTGACGCCCGTGATGACGAGTGGCTTGGGCGCGCACGCGGGCGTCGTCGCGGTGGCGGCGTTGCTCGGCTCGGAACAGCCCTGGGCGTTGCACGCGCGCACGCGAAACTCGAACGATTGACCGCACGGCTGATTGAGGATTTGCGCGGTCTTGTCGTTCGCGTTCGTTTGCGCGACCGGTGCGCTCTTGCCGGTTTGCAACACCTCGAACCGCGTTTCGTTCGTCGCCGGATCGTCCCACGTCAAGTTGATTGCCGTCGCCGTCACCGATTGCACGCGAAGATTGACCGGCTTGGCAGGCACGCCACTGCTGTTGGCGCAAATCCCTGCCACCGAGATCTTGTTGCTCGCCGCCGAGTAGCCCGCGCCGTTGCGCGCCGAAACTTGGAATTGGTACGTCGTGCCGCACGGCGGCGCGTCCACGCTTGCACCCGTCGCGTTCGCGTTCGCCGTCGCGATGCGACTGGACGTTCCGTCCGCCGCGACGCGTTCGATGTCAAAACCGTCTTCGTTGTTCGAGTTGTCGTTCCATTGGAGCGCGACTTGGCCGACGAGTGACGTAGTGGCTTGGCGCAGATTCGACGGCGCGGTCGGCCGTTGCAGACCCGGGTCGCACGCCAGCGTTTGCGCGGTAACTTGGTTGCTCCACGCCGAATTGCCCACCGCGTTGACCGCGCGCACACGCAAGTTGTATGCTCTGTTGCACGTCAACCCCGTGACTTCGAACTGCGTCTCGTTGGCATTCGCAGAGAGATTCTGCCCTCCCTCAATTCCGATTTCAAAACCGGTCTCGTTGTTCGCGTTGTCCGTCCACGCGAGCCGCGCCGTCGTTTTAGTCGTCGAGATGACGCGCAGGTTGGTCGGCGCTGCCGGGGCGCTCGCGGAGCCGCCACCGCCGCCGTCGCACGCCAGCGTTTGCGCGGTAACTTGGTTGCTCCACGCCGAATTGCCCACCGCGTTGACCGCGCGCACACGCAAGTTGTATGCTCTGTTGCACGTCAACCCCGTGACTTCGAACTGCGTCTCGTTGGCATTCGCAGAGAGATTCTGCCCTCCCTCAATTCCGATTTCAAAACCGGTCTCGTTGTTCGCGTTGTCCGTCCACGCGAGCCGCGCCGTCGTTTTAGTCGTCGAGATGACGCGCAGGTTGGTCGGCGCGGCAGGCGACTGTCCATCCTCTTCCGCGCCGGTCACAGTGACGGTTGCTGTGTAATTCTGCGTGCTGCCATCGGCGAAGACGACGCGCAGCGTGTACGTCGTCGTCTGCGTCGGACATTGCTGACGCTGTTCGTGCCCGGTCACCCCGACACCTTCAAAGTAGATTTCGCGTACGCCTTCGACATCCCAGCGGAGCGTGCTACATTGTCCTTGCGTGATGCTCGTCGGATTCGCGACGAAATTCACCGTCGCGCCAGAAGGCGGGGGCGGTGGTGGTGGTTGGTCGGGGGGTGGTGGCGGCGGTGGGCCCGACGGCACTTCGGGCGCGGGCGTAGGCGGATCGCCGGCGGCGGGCGGATCGCTCAGATTTTGCACCGCGACGACTTTGATGCTCGCCGCCTCGCTTTTCGCGCCGGTCGTGCTGTTCGCCCGCACCGCGATCGTGTGCACGCCTTTCGTCTGGAATGTGATCGGAATCACCGCCGAGAAGGTTGTGATCGGCGGGGAGGCAGTGCCGGGTGTGCCGGGCTGTCCGTCTACGGCAATTCCGATACTGACGATGCCGCGCGGATCAGTCGCGACCGCGTGCACCTGGAATTGCTGTCCGACTTGTACGCGCGCTCCGTTTTGGGGCCACATAATCTTGATCGTCGGCTGACTCGCCGCCGCCGGCGGCGCCGCTGGTGATGCTGCTTCCTGGCGCGCGCGGCACGCGACGAAGAGCAACACGCCGATCAGAATGATCACCACGACGGTCAAACAACCGATGACTGTGTTACGCATGGGCCACCTCACTTTCTCATCGCGGCGGCGTCACATCCACGCTGCACGCGTCCGCGCGCGATTCACCAGCGGCGTTGTAAGCGCGCACGTCGAAATGATACTGCACGCCGCGCGTCAGGTTGGAGAGCCCTGCCGAGCGCTCGCTCGCGCCAACTGTCTTCTCCAGACTAGTCGTGCCCTGATAGATGCGAAAGCCGGTCGGCGCAGGCTGTCCCGCGAAATCCCAGTCCACGATCACCTGCGCCGCGCCCGAAGTCGGAATGCGTGCGCGGCAATTCGTCGGCGCGGGCGGCGCTTGCCCGGCAGGCGGTTGCGTTGGTCCGCCGCTGCCGCCGATCGCGATCGTACCGGTCTTTTCGTTGTTCTTTTCGTTCGCTTCGTTCTTCACGTCGTTTTCCGCGTCCACGACCGCGGCCCAGTGCATCTCCCCGCGCTGATTCGCCGGATAGGTGTAGGTGCAGTCCACGACCCATTCGGACTGGTTGAGGTTGTAGAAATCTTGACTGCATCCGACGAGTCCTTTGTCTTTCTGATGCGGATGCCAGCGAATCGTGAACGCCGCGCTGATCGGTCCGCCCTGATTGCGCGCGACGATGTGAATACGCACCTGCCCCGAATTTCCAGCCGGCGTTACCGTTGCTTCGGCGATGGTCAGGTCTGGTTGTCCAGCGGCAGGTTGCGGCGGCTTGGTGGGCTGTTTGCCAGCCGGCGGCTGGGTGGGTGGTTTGCCGGCGGGCGGCTGCGTTGGTTGCACCGGCTGTCCTGGTTGCTGGATCACTGAGGGTTGTGTTGGTTGGAGTGCCGTCGGCTGCTCGCGTCCGCGACACGCGGTCGTGGTTAGCGCGGCAACCAGCCCGATCAAAAGTAGTGCTTTCAAGTGGTTCATTTTTGGACCTCCAATTCAGCGGAAGAAGAACGCGGCGCGGCAGAGGAAGAGCGCGAGGATGAAGAGGAGAATCAAAAAACATCCGCCTCCGCCCCACCAGTACGCGCGTCGTATGGCAATTCGTCGTCGTCGCCAGAACATAGGACACCCCCTCGAAGTACGACCGCCGACGGCAAGCCGCCGCCCGTCGTCAATTTTCGTCCATAGTTTACGACACTGTGCGGAAAATTTCCTAGACCAGGGCAAACAGTCCGCCAACAAATTGCCAACAGTTAATCGGGCAGTCACACAAAAATCGCGCAGCCGGCTGGAGCATCCGACTACGCGACGATTCGACTATTTGACCACGAGACTATTTGACTAACTTGTACCCGCGCCTGTGCATTGTCACGATCAGTACCGGCTTTGCCGGGTCGGGTTCGATTTTTTCGCGCAGGCGTTTGACCAGACTTTCGATCTGGTAATCGTACACTTGCGCTTCGTACTCGGGCCAGACGGCTTCCGCGATTTGTTGCTTGCTGATGGGCGCGCCGGCGTTGCGAAAGAGGAGATCGAAGAGGGCTTGTTCTTTCGGAGAAAGCGTGACCGATTTGCGATTGACCCAGATTTCGCCGCGCGTGGCGTCAACGACGAGCAGCGGGAGATTGCCTGCGCGGAGTGTGGAATCGGGATCGTGGAACGTCAAGACCGCGCTCGCGATGGTGATTTCGTCGCCGTCGCGCAAGGTCTCGCCAGTGGAAATGCGCCGCCCATTGAGGAGGGTTCCGTTCGCACTGCCGAGATCGGAGAGGGTGGACGTTTCGCCATCCCACGCGATTTGCGCGTGGCGCCGCGAGGCGCGCGGATCGGCGATGTAGACCGCGCATTTTTCGGAACGTCCCAAAAGGATCGGTTGAGCGGCGAGCGCGAATCGTCGTCCCGCCGCGTCCGTCAAGTACGGCGCCTGCTCTGTCATTGCTGTCCCTCGTAGGAAACGCGCAGAGTTGGACGATCCGCTGGATTCGCTTGTTCGGTGGTATAGACCCAGTACGCGCACTCGCGCGGGCTATCGTCCGAAAGCATCAGTATCAAGCCGCCGCCGGCGCGACCGCGCTTTTGCCAGCCGGCGATGGTCTGCGCCATATTGAGCGCGACGGTTCCCGAATCCGGCAAAGTCACTCGATCCATCGGCGTCGAGTCATAGTCCACCCCCGCTTGTAACCCCGGCACGCTCCACGGCGAATTGTAGGTGGTGGACGCGGGACGCCAGACCGTTGCCATGCGGTACGCGACGAGGCGACACGGTGCGGAGGTTTCTCTCTGCGTTTCGACGCGCAGAGTCAACGTTGCCGAAATCACATTTGCCTCCGGCGGCAATTGCGACACGTTCATCCCAATCAAGAGGCGATCCAAGTTCCGTAACTGCGCGCGTTCGATGACGTATCCTGCTTCATCGGGTCTGTCAGGATTGAGCCACGTATCCACGATGGCATCCGGTCCTTCGAGGATGAGGGTGTTCGCGCCGGCTTCGGAAATCGGCGTAAGCGTCAATCGTGCCAAATAGCGCTCCGTGCGCCACGGCATACTGACGATGAACAACGCGATACACGCGAGAAGTGTCAGCGCGATCAAGGCAACACTTTTCCAAACGTTCGCGTCGCGCGACCAATCGGCTAGACGCACGCGCAGACCGGCGAACGCGGGCTTGCGCGGCGCAGTCGGCAGCGCGCCGGGTTCGACGGCGGCGCGCACCGCCGCGCCCATTTCGCCGGCAGTTTGATAACGCGCGTCTGGTTCTTTCGCGAGCGACTTGAGGATGACCCGTTCGAGTGCGTCCGGCAAATCGGGACGCAGTTCGCGCGGGGGCGGCAGGGGTGCGGTCAGGTGTTTGAGGATGATCGCGTAGGGCGTGTCCGCGTCGAAGGGGAGATGGCCGGTGCAGAGTTGATACAACAGCACGCCGAGCGCGTAAATGTCCGAGCGCGCGTCGCCCGGCTCGCCGCGCCCTTGCTCCGGCGACATATACGCCGGCGTGCCGAGTGTGCCGCTGCTGCCGGTGATCGTCGTCGCGTCCACCATCCGCGCGATGCCGAAATCGGTCAGCACCGGGCGCCCGTCGTTTGTGATCAATACGTTCGATGGTTTGATGTCGCGATGGATAACGCCGTGCACGTGCGCGTAATCGAGCGCGTCCGCCAGCGCGCCGACGATGTGCGCGGCTTCTGCTGGGCTCATCACCTCGTTACGACAGTTGAGTTCGCGCAGGCGCGCTTTGAGCCCAGCGCCGACGACGTACTCCATCACAAGGAACGCTACCCCATCGGATCCGAAATCGTAAATGCGGACGATGTGGGGATGTTCCAGCGCGGCGATGGCGCGCGCTTCGCGCTGGAAGCGCGCGGCGAATTCTTCGTCACTCGTCAAGTGTGGATGCAGGATTTTAATGGCGACGTAGCGGTCGAGATCGGGCTGGTACGCTTTGTAGACTTGCGCCATTCCACCCTGCCCCAGTTTCTCGACCAAACGGTACTTGCCGAGCGTCGCGCCGGTCAGATCAGAAAGATTCGATCGGGCCGGGTTGCCGGTGGCTCGCTCACCGCCCCCTTGCTCTTCACCCACTCCTCGCCTCCGATTCGATCCTGCGGTCAGTATACTCGAAGGCGCGGAATTTCGCAAGTAAAAATTGCCAACGCTCGGTGACAAGGAGAGCGTTGGCAAATATTCCGCGCATCGGATCCACCAGGGGAGAAAGCCGTTACGGTCCCCGCGTAATCTTCTTGGTTTTGCTGTCGTTGCCTCCCACTGAATCGCTAAAGGACTGCGCCTTGACGGTGCAAGAAATGTCGTAATACCCGACTTGGTAGAGTACTTCATTCAGCGAATAGGAGGTTTCCTGTTTGATCTGGAGATTGATGGTGAGTGGTCCTGACCAGCCCTTTGCCGAGGGAATGCCGCCGGTCGGCGACTTGCCGATGGTGCAGGAAAGCGTCGCAGTGGCATTCGACAGATTGCTGGGACCGTTGTTCCGAATCTTGACGTACGCTTTCCAGTTTTGATCGGCGTAGATGTCAGTGATCTCCAAGTCAGAGAGCAGAAAGCCGGGAATGGGCGTGATGACCAACTTGGTGACGGTGACGGTCACCTGCTTGGTCGCCGTGCCGCCGCAGCCGGTCGCGGTGAGCGTGTAGGTTGTCGTTTGTGTCGGCTTGACGTTTCGCTGACTTGCGCCCGACCCCACTTCGCCAAAGCCGGGCTCGAGTTTCAGCGATTGGACCAGGATAGTGCTGTTCCCGTTGGTCACGTTGCCCCAACTCAACGTGCTGGATTGCCCGGCGATGATCGTGGATGGGTTAGCGGTGAAATGCCCAAAGACCGGTGCGCCGGGGCATCCCGAGGATGGAGGTGGTGGCGGTGATGTAGGCGGCGGTGGGCTGGTCGGTTGTGGCTGCGGTTGAGGTTGCGGCTGCGGTTGTCCTCCGCCTCCCACATTGATCACGATTTCGCGGTGAAGCATCGCCGTCCCTGTGTCTGCGCTCAGTATGTAGACGATGGGTTCCTTGGGGCAGACCTGTTGCTGTCCGGAAGGATTGACCTTTTGCCCGTTGATCTCCACGCTGAAAACTTGCCCTTGCACGCTCCACGAGAGCGTTGCACATTCGCCGGCGTTGAGTTGCGTACGACTCGCCGTGAAGGTAACCTGGGCTTCACCGGGCGGCGCGCCGGGTGGCGGCTCTCCCGGCGGCTTTTCTCCCGGTGGTTGTGCGCCGGGCGGTGGCGGTTCCGCCGGCGGTTGCCCCGGCGGTGGTTGCTCTGGCGGCGCGGTTGGCACAGGCGTAGGCGCACCGCCGATGTTGATCGTGCAGCCGGTCAACACGATTAACATGACCAGTACGGCGAGCCAACGTGTGCGTGTGTTTTTCATCTTTTACCTCCGTATTGGAATGTAGCCATCCTCCCTGCCCGGTCGCTCCACATCGGAACTTGCGAGAGGGTGAACTATTTGGCGTACGTCTTGATGGCGCGATCAATGAAATCCGCGAACTGCGGTCCGATCTCGCGGTTCGCGCGTTCGTTCGGGTGCGAGTCGTTCGGGTCGGCGCGGTACGCGGCGCGCAGCATATTGTAATCGCGCGCGCCGGTGTTGCTTTCGGCGAGGAGGTTGAAGAAATCAAAGGTGAAGACGTTAGGGTGACCGCTGAGATACTCTGCCGACTTGAGCCAATTCGCGAACGCGCGGGCGCGCGCGGCTATCGTCGCCTCCGTCGCCGCGGGCACGAGCGGCGGCGGCGTGACGACGATAAAGATTTTGTTGGGATACCTGTCCATCACCGCGCGGATGTTGCGATAGTACGTCTTGTACTCTTCGAGTTGTTCGTTGCTCTGGATGTCGCTCGTTGGAAAACAAGACTTGAAGGCGATCACGTCGTACTGCATCAGGTGGCTCAACGCGTTCGTCGGCGGGCTTGTCACCGGTTGCGCGAAGAGCGCGTTGAACCCGTCCGGATCGGTATTGTCGTCCGGAATGTTGAAACTCATATTCGCGCGCTGACCGTTCGCGAGCGTCAGCCCATCGTCGTTGTAGCCGTGATCGTAGAACTCGTAACCGAGTGCGGTGAGTCGTTCGCGCACGCCACCTTCTGCGATCAACGCCTCGCCGGTCGAGTGGTGCAGGAAGATGATTTTGCGGAATGTTCCCGGCTTGCTCACGACGGACGGCGCGGCGGGTTGCGTCGCAGCAGCACGCGTCGGTTGCGCGGCAGATGGTTGCGCGGCGGTCGGTTGGGGCGGCTGCGCTGGCGGCGCGCCAATCGCGGTGGGAGGCGTTCCCGCCGGCGCGAGCGCGAGCGCATCGGCATTCGCGTAACCACTCGCACTCCCGGCGACGGTCACGACGATTCTTTCGCCGCCTTGAACGGAAATCGTTTGCAGCCAGAACCAATCATCGCCGCTGTTGCGTTGATTCACCTTGATCGTGTTTGTGCCGCCGCTGAATTGAATCGTGAAGGGTGTATCGGTGGCGCGATCGTCGCCGTGGGGCCACCAGGTGTACACGTCGTAGTTGCCGGCGTTCGGTGCGCTCAGTTCAAAGCGCGCGCGGCAATCGGTGCAGCCGATGTCGGCGTAGCGGAAATCTTCGCCGAAACAAGTACCGCCACATTCGCCGCGCTGACACGTCCCCCAATCCCCGCTTTCGATGCGAAAACCGTCCGCGCGGTTGTCCACGATGATCGCGGTGGTCGCCGCCGGCTGAACCGGCGCGGCGGGTGGCTGTGGGGGTGCGGTCGGTTGGCGCGCGCCGGTCAGTGCGGAGGTGTCCGCGCCGATGGAACAGCCAAACGCCAAGAGCACGAGCGCGACGATGACGATCCAATTGTGCTTCCTCATTCCTCCTCCTTTTGGCAGACGAAGAACGACGGGTTCTTTCGTCATCCATCTTTTTCACGGCAGACGATTCGTCCAATCCGCCGGCAACTCGAGCAAGAACATCTCGACCGGCTCGGTGCCGGAACGCCCCCAGTTGTTGATAAAAACGATGCACGTAAAATCGCGGGTAGCACCACAGTAAATCGTGGACATGGGGGGTCAGGGGGCTTTGCCCCCTGACGGGGGTGCGGGGGACCCCCCCCAAGCCCCCCGCCCTGCGGGGCATCAAGTGCACCAGTTTTG
>DYLA01000109.1:7185-9832 GCA_020722265.1 Anaerolinea sp. | reverse complement strand
CGCCTCGAAATGACAAAAAGGTGGTTGTCAATAGACTTTGCACATGCCGTGGGCGGACGATAGGGCTTGGCAAGTCGCGTCCTCGTGTCATTGCGAGCCGTATGGTTTGACTAGGACGCGGATACGCGTACAATAATAAAGGTGGTTGGGTTCTTTTCTCTTGATGAGTCAAAGGCACATTGGCGCGTTCTTTTTGTTCTGCGATGATGTGGAGAGTCTCGAATGCAAGGGTTGAGTGAACGATCGGCGCGTCGGCTCGTGACGCGCCTAGCCAATATCGGGCTAGGTGCTAAGATGACCGTGCTGGTCATCATCGGCACGCTGTCGTTGATCGGTCTCTTTGCGTATCTCGGCACGGCGGCGTTGCAAGAGAACATTCAGCATAGTTTGCACGAGCGCATCGTGCTCGCGCAAACTGCCGCCAGCCACATTGACTATCTCCTTGCCAGCATCGAAAACGTCCTCGTGGATACTGCCGCGCAATACGATTGGTCCATGACCGGTCGTGAGTCTTCTCTGGAACAAGCGTACCGCCGCTTGAGTTTCTACGGAACGCACCTCTTTCTGCTGGATCGCGAAGGACGCGTGAGCGCGGTTTATCCTCCCATCACATCCACTGTCTCGTTCAGTAGTTTTGCGTCTGTCGTGGCGGCGCTGGGGGGGCAGCCCTTTGCCGTCTCACGCTACAGACGACCGCTGGACGGGGAGTATGCTTCGACGATTGCGACGACGCCACTGCGCGACGACTCCGGTCAAATCATCGGCGCGTTGGTCGTCACGATTGATCTGGGAGGACCCAACGTCCGCATCTTCACGCATCCGATTGGGCTGGGCGAGACGGGGTACATGGACTTGGTGGATTTGAGCGGGCAGATTCTGATGAGCACGCGCCCGGAACGCATTGGGCGTGCGAACGATCACGGCGAGAGTCTGGCTGGGATGATTCGCGCGCGTCGGCAAACCGTTTCGGCTTGTCACAACTGCGATGTGTCTGCGGTCGCGCCGAGCCCGCGTCTCGAAGTGCTGGCGTTCGCGCCGCTCGAACGTGCGCAGTGGGGGGTAGCGATTCGACAGGGCGAGGATGAAGTATTCGCCGCGACGCGCTTGCTCCAACTGCGCATCTTTGCGCTGATGGCGATTTGTCTCGTCGGCGCGCTCGTTCTGGTCTATGTGACCACGCGCAGCGTCATCGCGCCCGTTCAGGCACTGACGACAGCCACGCGACGGATTGCCGAAGGGAATCTGGATACGCCCATCGGAGCGCACGGGCGCGATGAAATTGGCGTGCTCGCCCAGGCTTTCGATGCGATGCGCACGCGCCTCAAGGATTCGATTGCGGAAATCGAGACGTGGAATCGCGAACTGGATGCGCGCGTGCGGGAACGCACGGCCGAATGTAATGCCGTCAGGGAGGAAGTCGAGCATCTGTGCGTCGAGTTACAGCACAAGGAACGTATCCGTAGCGAGTTGCTGCGCCGCGTCTTTTCCGCGCAAGAGGAGGAACGCAAGCGTATTTCGCGCGAGTTGCACGACGAGACTTGCCAGATTCTCGCCGGACTCTCGTACGCGCTGGATGATGCTGCCGAAACGACCGACTCGCCGGAGATTCGACCCTTGCTCGAACGAATGCATACCCTCGCCGCGACCGCGCTGGAAGAGGTGAATCGTGTCATTCTCGACTTGCGTCCGACGATGCTCGACCATCTGGGGTTGATTCCCGCGTTGCGCTGGTACGCCGAAGCGCGATTCGACGGACAGAAGACGCGGCTGACGATTCACGAACGGGGCAACGCGCGCCGCTTGCCGCCCCATATCGAATCTACCCTCTTTCGCGTCGGACAGGAGGTAATCAACAACATCGCCAAGCACGCCGAGGCGCACCACGCGCTCTTCGATTTCAACTTTGAAGATCATCGGCTCGAAGTGACACTCGCAGACGATGGCAAGGGCTTTGACACGACGAACGTGATCACTCCCGGCAAGCGTGGGTTGGGGCTGATCGGAATGGAAGAGCGGATGAGCGCGATCGGCGGCGAATTTCGCGTGCGCTCGACTCTTGGCGGCGGAACGGTGATTCGATTGTCTGTGGCGCTGGAGGAAAGCGACGATGGCGAAGACCAAGAATCCGCCTGAAATTCGGCTGGTGATCGTGGATGATCACGCGGTCGTCCGCGAAGGGATTCGCGCGCTCCTCCAGCGGCACCCGGGGATTCGTGTGGTGGGTGAAGCGGCTGATGGGAAGCAAGCGCTGGCGCAGGTCGAGTCGCTCCAGCCGGATGTCGTCTTGATGGATATTGCGATGCCGGTGATGAATGGCTTGGAGGCGACGCAGGCGTTGCGACAGTGCTGCCCAGGGGTACGCATTCTCGTTCTGACTCAGCACGAGAGCAAGGAATACGTCTTGCCGCTCTTGCGCGCCGGCGCGGCGGGCTATATCCTCAAGCGCGCGCGCGCCAAAGAATTGGTCGAGGCGATTCGGGCGGTGCACACCGAGGGGGCGTACCTGCCCCCGACGGTCGCGCGTGAGGTGGTGAGTGGTGTCGCGGAGATGCCGGAGCCAGTCAAGCCAACGTTGCTGACCGAGCGCGAAAGAGAGGTGATCGCTCTGGTGGCGGAAGGATTGAGCAGTCGCGAGATTGGCGAGCGG
>DYLA01000109.1:0-7085 GCA_020722265.1 Anaerolinea sp. | reverse complement strand
TATTCTGCCAATACCGAAACTCGGCTTCGCGAAATACAGGGATTTACCGATAGCCGCCACGCGGCGGATATGATATTCTTTGAAAGAGGAGCGGCAAGAAGCGGGTCTGTCCGCGCATCTTGCGCGCGCCTATCTGGCAACGGTAGACTTGATGTCTATTACTTTTTCAAGACACTCTCAAGGAGGAGTTCATGCCCCAACTTAGCCGAAGACAGTTTCTCCAAGTCACCGCGGCGGTCAGCGGCAGTCTGCTGCTGCCCAGCGCGGCGCAGGCGGCAGGGAGTAGTAGTCTGAATTTTCCGCTTCACAAGCGAGTCGGTGAAGCCACGACGATCTGCCCCTATTGCTCCTGCGGCTGCGGTCTCATCGTGGCTACGGACGAAACCGGACACATCAGCAACGTCGAGGGTGATCCGGAAAACCCGATGAATCGCGGCGCACTCGACCCCAAATCCATTGCCGTGCGTCAACTCTCCAACAGCCCCTTGCGCTTGCATCGCGTGATGTACCGCGCGCCCGGCAGTGACAAGTGGGAAGAGAAATCGTGGGAGTGGGCGATTTCGGAGATCGCCAAGCGTGTGAAGAAAACGCGCGACCAGTCCTTCGTCCGGACCATCAAGGTCGGTGACAAGGACGTGACGGTGAACCGTACCGAAGGGATCGCGTGGCTCGGCGGTGCGGCGAACAACAACGAGGATTGCTACCTCGCCGTCAAACTGATGCGCTCGCTCGGAGTGGTGTACCTCGAACACCAAGCCCGGATCTGACACTCCTCGACGGTGGCCGGTCTTGGCCCCACATATGGTCGCGGCGCGATGACGAACGATTGGATAGACATCAAGAATGCGGATGTCGTCTTTATCATCGGCGCCAACCCCGCGAACAACCACCCCGCTTCCTTCGCCTGGATCAACGACGCGCGCAATCGTGGCGCGAAACTCATCGTCGTTGACCCGGCGTTCACCCGCAGCGCATCTGCCGCCGATGTCTATGCCCCCTTGCGCCCCGGCACAGACATTGTCTTTCTGGGCGGTATCATCAACTATGCGATCCAGAATAAACTCTACAATGAAGAGTACGTCAAGGCGTACACCAACGCGTTGACGCTAATCAACCCGGACTTTAAAGGTCCCGCTGACCTCGACGGCTATTTCTCCGGCTACAACAAGGAGAAACGCGCCTACGACAATTCGACCTGGAAGTACCAGACTGAAAAGGTCACGGTCAAAGTCAAAGAAAAGGATGCGTCCGGCAAAGAAGTCGAGGTAGACAAAGAGGTGAGCGTCCCCAAACGGGCCGTTAACCTCGATGACCCGCATACCGTCTGGTCGCATTTCAAAAAGCATTACGCGCGCTACACGCCCGAAATGGTCGAGCGCGTGTGCGGCACCCCCAAAGACAAATTCATCCAAGTCGCCCAACTCTTCTGCTCCACCGGCGCGCCGGACAAATCGGGCGCCATTTTGTACGCGATGGGACAGACGCAGCACACGGTCGGCTCGCAGAACGTGCGCTCGATGGCGATTCTGCAACTTGTGCTCGGCAACATTGGCATCCCCGGCGGCGGCGTCAACGCGCTGCGCGGCGAATCGAACGTGCAGGGTTCGACCGATCAGGGCGTCTTGTTCCATCTCCTGCCCGGCTATCTGGGCGCGCCGACGGATGCCAATCCCGATCTCAAATCCTACTACGCACGCTTTGACACGACGAGTTACTGGGCCAACGGTCCGCGCTTTTTCGTCAACCTGATGAAGGCGTGGTACGGCGACGTCGCCAAACCGGAGAACGACTACTGCTACAACTACATCCCCAAGTCCAGTGGCAACTATTCCTGGATTTCGCTCTTCCAGGCGATGTACGCCGGCAAGATCAAGGGTCTGTTCTGCATGGGACAGAATCCGGCGGTCTCCGGCCCCAACGCTCGGATGGAACGCCAATCGCTCGCTAAACTCGAATGGATGGTCGCGATGGACTTGTTCGAGACAGAGACGGCGGGCTTTTGGAAAGCGCCCGGCGTTGACCCTAAGACGATCAACACCGAAGTTTTTCTCCTCCCCGCGCTCGACGCGATGGAGAAAGAGGGCTCGATCGTCACCAGTGGTCGTCGCATCCAGTGGCGTCCGCGCGTCGCCGCCGGCCCGAGCGGCGCGCATACCGATATCTGGATTCTCGATCGGCTGGCCAAGGCGCTCAAAGCCGCGTACGCGGGCTCAACCGACGCGAAGGATCGCCCTATCCTCGATCTGGCGTGGAACTATGGCGAGGATCCGGAGCCGGATGTCTGGTTAGTCGCACGCGAAATGAACGGCTATGCGCTCGAAGACGTAAAGGACGCGGCAGGCAAAACGATTCTGGCAAAAGGCGCGTTGCTCTCTTCGTTCGGAACGATCGCGTTGGCGGCGAACTACGACGCGATTGCTTGCGGCAGCTGGATCTACGCCGGCTACTTTGCGCCTGCCGACGACGGACGCGGCGTCTGGCGTCCCGCAGCGCGACGCCGCGGTCAAAAAGACCCCGGCAACCTCGGCTTGTACCCCTACTGGGGATACACATGGCCCCTCAATCGGCATATCCTCTACAATCGCGCTTCCGCGCGTCCCGATGGCACGCCTTGGGCAGAGAACAAGAAACTGATCTGGTGGGATGCGGCAAAGAAAGTGTGGACGGGATACGACGTGCCCGACTTTGTGCCGACCAAAGCCCCGGACGCCAAGGCAAACCCGGCCGGCTTGGGACTCGCGGCGCAATCCGGCACCGACCCCTTCATCATGAAGGCGGATGGCAAGGGTTGGCTCTTCGCGCCGACCGGTCTCACCGATGGTCCGATGCCAGAACACTACGAACCACTCGAATCGCCGATCAAGAATGCTCTCTCCGGCTGTCAGATTGACCCGGTCGTCAAACTCTGGGACACCGAAAGAGGCAAGTCCATCGGCGATAACGTGGGCACGACTGACAAGTATCCAATCATCTGCACCACCTTCCGCCTCGTCGAACACTGGCAGAGCGGCACGATGTCACGTACGCTCCCCTGGCTTGCCGAACTCCAGCCGGATATGTTCGTGATGATCGGCAAAGAGTTGGCGGAGGAGCGCGGCATCAAGAACGGCGATATGGTCCAAGTCTCCTCTGCGCGCGGCGAAATCAAGGTGGTCGCACTGGTCACGTCGCGTATGCGGCCGATGAAGGTGGATGGCAAGCCAGTGCACATCGTCCGTATGCCATGGCACTATGGCTGGCAAGGTCTCGCGACCGGCGATGTGGCGAATGACATCACCCCGCACGTCGGCGATGCCAATACGATGATTCCGGAATACAAGGCGTTCCTCGTGGACGTGAAGAAAGCGTAGGAGGTGACACCATGGCTAAATACGGAATGTTGATTGACGAAACGCGATGCACCGGTTGCCGAGGGTGTCAAGTCGCCTGCAAGCAGTGGAACGATCTGCCGGGAGAAGAGACACACAATACGGGGTCGTACACCAATCCTCCGCATCTCAGTGCCCAGACCTGGAATCTGATCGAATATAAAGAGATCGACAGGGGCGGCCAAGTGGGTTTCTTCTTTCTCAAGCGCGCCTGTATGCACTGCGAGCACCCCGCGTGCGTATCGGTATGTCCGGTGGGCGCGCTCCGCAAGACACCGGAGGGTCCCGTCGTCTACGACGATCACAAGTGCATCGGTTGCCGCTACTGTATGGCGGCGTGCCCATTCGGGATTCCGAAGTTCGATTGGCAAAAGGGCTTGCTCGAAGGCGCGCTCATCCGCAAATGCACTTTCTGCGCGGATCGGTTGAGCAATGGTTTGATCCCGGCGTGCGCCAAAACCTGTCCAAGCAAAGCGATCACTTTTGGCGAGCGTGACCAACTGATTGTCGAAGCGGAAAATCGGATTCGCAAGAACCCGGACAAGTACGTGAACCACGTCTACGGTAAGGAAGAAGCCGGCGGTACTTCGATTCTGTACCTCTCGGCGGTGCCGTTCGAGCAGTTGGGTTTGCCCAAACTAGGGCCTGCGCCGGTGACCACCCTCAGCGAGCAGGTCATGGAATACACGCTCCCGTTTGCGGGTGTGTGGCTCGCGACGTTGGCGGGCTTGGCCGCTGTGTTCAAGTTCCGTGAGCGAGGCGCAAAACAACCGGAGATTGGTCCCGCAGCGGATGACCCACACAACAAGGAGGCATCGAAATGATCAAGACCGCTACACTGGCACGTTATCGTGTCCCCCCGGGCGTCCTGATGCTGGGCGCGCTCGTCGTGATTGGCGTGCTCGTCGCGCTGGTGCGCTATCTCTTCGGCATTGGCGCGATTAGCAATCTGAACGATGCGTATCCCTGGGGTTTGTGGATCAGTTTCGACCTTTTGTGTGGTGTGGCTACGGCGGCGGGCGCGTTCATCACCGCCTCGGCTGTCTACATCTTTCGGATGGAGCGCTTCCGCCCGATTCTGCGCCCGGCGATCCTCACCGGTTTTCTCGGCTATCTGATGGTCATCGTCGCGTTGCTCGTTGACCTCGGACGCCCGGAGCGCATCTGGCATCTCATCATCTACTGGAACCCGCACTCGGTGCTGTTTGAGGTGGGTTGGTGCGTGATGCTCTATACCACCGTTCTCGCGCTCGAATTCAGCCCGATGCTGTTCGAACGCCTCGGCTGGAAGATGCCGCTTGAGTTCTTGCATCGCATCACGATCGTACTGGTGTTGCTCGGCACGCTCCTTTCCACGCTGCACCAATCGTCGCTCGGTTCGATGTTTATGGCGATGCCGACCAAGGTGAATCCGTTGTGGTTCTCGCAGTTCCTGCCGCTGTACTTTTTCCTGACGGCGGCAGCAGTGGGGCCCGCCATGGTCATCGTCGAATCGTACATCAGTTCGCGCGTGTTCTGGCGCGGGCTGGAAGTGGATCTGTTGGGTGAACTTTCCAAGGCGATTCCCATCCTCTTGGGAATCTATCTGCTGCTCAAGGTGTTCGACATCACGCTCGCTGGCGAGTGGGGGTTTGCGTTTCAGGGCGGAATGAGTATACTGTTTTGGGTTGAAATCCTGCTGGGCGTCGTCGCGCCGATCGTGCTCTTCTCGATGCCGTCGGTACGCAGCGATGGCAAGCGGATGCTCGTTGCCGCGCTGCTCGTTGTGTTCTTCGGCGTGGTGCTGAATCGCTTCAACGTTAGCCTCATCGGTTGGCCCCGGCCGGCGAATCTGTCAATGTATCTGCCGAATTGGATGGAGTTCGCCATCACGATTGGCATCTGGTCGGCAGGCATAGTCGCGTATGGTCTCGTTGCCAAGTTCTTGCCGCTCTTCGCCGCGGACCACGTGGTCACTCCCGCCAAGGCGGTGGTGACGCCGGAAATTCTGCAGCGTTCGCGGTTCCTGGTCTTTCCGGAAGCGGCGTGGCTGCAGGGACTCGCGGCGATTGCCGAGCAGGTCAACTTTGACGACAATCAGTTGATTTTCCGCCAAGGGGAGCCCGCGCGGTCGCTGTACGTCTTGCTCGAAGGAAGCGTCAAGTTGTACTCCAAGGACAAGGAAGGCAAGGAAGTACACACCGGCACGATCAACGCCGGCGAGCCGTTTGGCATCTCCGCGCTGATCGAGCCGTACATCCTTACCGCATCGGCGCGGACGGCGGCGCCCTGCCGCGCGCTCAAGATTGATGGCAAGGCGTTGCGCGACCTCACCAAAGAAAATCCCGCGCTAGGACAAGCCTTGGCGCAACGAACAGCCCAAGCCGCGCTCACACGGATGCACTGGGCGCGCGCGTGGCGAGAGAGTATGTAAGTGACTGTCCCTCCCGCCGGTTCGAGTGTGCCAATCGGCGGGAGGATGTCCGAGTGACGGATCGAAGGAGAGGTGATGAGAAAGAGTGTGTTTTCTCTCATCTCTCCTCTCTCATCTTTCCCTCTTGATGGTTGGCTACGATAGGATTCTGGACGAACTGAAAAAGCGAGGTGACGGAAAACCGGAAGCGGCGGAGATACTGCCGCTCTATGTCGCGTTGCTTTCGGCGCAAGCGCGTGTCCAGAGTGCCCCGTGCGATTTCACCGCGCTCGAAAACCAAGCGGCGACGCGTCTCCAGCAAGGGCTGCCGATCCTCTCGCCCGAAGCGTTTCAGGCGGACGATGCCGCGCTGTTGGGCTTGGGCAAGCAAGTGTGCGCGATCACGGCGCAGTATCGCCCAGAACTGTCGTCTCGATTCGATGCCATTGCCGCTTGGCTCGACCGGCACCAATCGTCCCTACGGACCCTCGCAGTCGAATTTTTGCGCGAGGGTCGTGTACGAGCGGGCGAGGAGGGGTTGGAGGAGTCGCTCCTCGCCTACCTCTTCAACAATCTGCTGCATCCGTTCCTGCGCAAGTACGCCAAAGCGCTGGCGCACTGCGTGGACCAAGACGCGTGGTATCGTCCGCGCTGTCCGATTTGTGGCGGCGAGCCGGATTTCGCCGCGCTAGCCAAAGAGACCGGGGCGCGTCGGCTCTTGTGCTCCCGCTGCGATTTCGAATGGGCGTTTTGGCGCGTCGCATGCCCCTTTTGTCAGGACGACGAGCCGGAACGGCAAACGTACGCGCTCTCGGAAGACCGCGTCTACCGGCTCTATACATGCAATCGGTGCAATCGCTATCTCAAAACGATTGACCTGCGCGAGGTCGCGGACGAGCGCGTGCTACCGGTTGAACGCGTCCTCACCTTTGCGCTCGACTTGAGCGCACAGCAAGCCGGCTACTCGGCTGCCTCGCCGCGCGCTGGCTAGTCTGGGGGGTGAAGGCGATAGAGCAGACACCCGTAGGCGCGCGTGGGGGATGGCGCTATTGCTAGCCGTCATTACTTGCCCGCACTATCTTTCTCCGCAAGTTTGCCTCTTTCCTTTCTTGCCTTTTCCTATCGAAAAATATTACGGTCGAGCGCATTTTGTTCTTGTTCCCCGTCGCCGGCGCGGTTTTGGCTTTCGGGCAGATGGGGGACTGATGGCGCTGGCGCGCGCCTTCGTCCTGAAGCATCGCCATCGAAAACGCGTTGGCGTATTGACGCCAAGCCTCGCTTTCGCACCCTCGCCCAAGCAATAGGAATGAGCCGTTGAGACGCCC
>DYLA01000108.1 GCA_020722265.1 Anaerolinea sp. | reverse complement strand
CAGGGGGCAAAGCCCCCTGAACCCCCATGTCCACGATTTACTGTGGTGCTACCCCAGTTCCACTGATTCTCTCCATATTCATGGAGAGCACATTCACAATCGCTAGCATTATAACATACGCCTGGGGCGCGGACAACACCTCCACAGCCCCCCAACCACACCCAACCCCGTCAGCAGCATCACTGCGATTCCCACCTTCACCGACCACGGATCGTACACCATCTCGACGCGCTGCGCGCCGGCGCGCAGCGGCACCGCGCGCAGCGCGACGTTGGCGCGCAGAATCGGCGTCTCGATTCCATCCACGAACGCGCGCCAGCCAGGATAATACACCTCACTCAACACAAGGAGTTGATTGGTGGGCGTTTCAACCGTGAGGACGAGGCGTTCGGGTGTGCGCGTCTCGAATTCAACCGGCGTGTACGCATCGCGCGGCGTCAGCGGGAACGGCGGCGGCTCAGCCACGTAGACGGTCGCGCGCGGATCGAACGAATCGCCCGCCATCGCCGCGAGGACCGCGCGATCGTCCGGGTTGACGATCGGCGCGCCGGCGAGCCACGCGCGCGGCAGCGTATCGTTCAAGCGCAAGAGGCGCGTCTCGCCCTCCTGCGCGACCACGAGCGCGTTCGGCACACCGGGACGTTTCGTGACGACGTAGCGAACGTTCAACATCGCCCACAACTTTTCCGGCGGCACCGTATCGAGCAGCGCCTCGTAGCGCGCGACCCGCAGCGGACTAATGCCACCGATTTCTTCGAGGCGATACGCGATGCCGAAATGTCCCGGCAGACTGCCCTCGTCGGCGACGCGGAACACCCCGCCTTCCTCGCGAATCGTCTGGACGAGGGACGTGACCGGGAAGCGTTCTTTCGGTTGCGCGTTGTACGCCGCCTGGTTGATGCTGAACAAATCGAAGACGATGAACGCGAGCGCCAAGCCGCCGAACAAATTCTGACGCCAGCGTCGAGCGTCCGAGCGAATTCGCCATGCCACCAGCGCGCTGGCCAGCGCAAAGAGCAACCCCATCAGCGCGGCGCGATCGGTGAGAAAGAACAAGCGCCCGGTTTGCTGCTCGCGTGCGGCGACGTACAGCATACACAGCATCAGCGCGCTCACGGTCACGCCAGCTGGCAACAGCGCCCAGACGCGCCACGCGCGTTTTGCGTCGAACGACGATTGCAAGTCACGAAAACCATACCCAGCCAAAATCGCCAGCGCGAAACTGACGAGGAGCGCGAGGCGTTCCTGTCCCCGAAAGAGCGCAAAGCCGGGGACGAAGAGATAAAAGAGGGCGTACGCGAAAACGTACGCGCCGAACGCGAGGAGGAGCGAACCGAGCGCGAGTCCCGCCCAGAAAATCTTTTCGCGCGAACGCCGGACGAACAAAGCGAAGAGCGCGAGCCAGAGCGGCAACACGCCAAGATACAACGGCGACTGGAACGCGCTCGCAAAACCGGGCAAAATCATTTGCAACGGATCGAGCGTGGGAAAACCGCCCGCTGCCTCCTCCCACGACATCGCCGCGCGCGTCGAAACCGCTTGATATTCGAGTGTCGGAATCCATTGCGCGGCGGAGAGGCCGGCGGCAATCAAAAGCGAAACGGCAAAACACGCAACGGGCTGTGTGAAACGTGAACCTCGAACCTCGAACTTGGAACCTTCCAACGAAACACGCCACACGCCCCGCGCCACAAAATAAACCACGCCCGCATACACGATGAACAGAAACGTCTGCGGATGTCCCGCCAGCGCGGCGATGCCCAGCGCGACGCCAGCGGCGATGTAGTTCAGAGATCGGAGCCTGGCGAGTGAAGATGGCGAGTCTGCCGCGAGTCCGCGATCCAAAAAGAAAAGAATCAACGGCAACCACGTTGCGGTCTCCAGGATCGCGAGTTGTTGCGGCGGATACGCGGTGAGATAGCCGCTGAAGGTGAAGGCGAGCGCGCTGACGAGCGCGGCGACACGCGAGCCGAGCAAGCGCCGCGCGAAGAGGTACGTGAACGCGCTGGTGAGGATGAAATGCAGAATCGCTTCGACTTCCAGATCGAACAGCGTGAATTCGCCGCCGCGCCGCGCGACGATGCCCAGCGTGTAAATCAGACCGACCGGGTAAAAGATCGCGCTTTGCACATCGGCGAGGAATGGATGTCCGCTGTTGAAATTCTCTGCCCAGAGCGGCAAACGACCTTCCGCGAACGCGCGCGCCGCGTACGCGCGGAACATCCAGAACTGATCGGTGAAATCGCCCGGGGGAAAGACCGCGCGGTCTTCCCAACGCGGCGTGAGGATGCGCCAGAAGAAGAGCAGCACGAGCGCGGCAAGCAACAACATCGCGGCTAAATCACGGAGGTTTAGCCACGGTCGGCCGCCAGTGGTTGGCGAACGGAGATTCATTGAACTGTCACCTGCGTCAGCCACACGCGATCATCCGGTACGCGCGCGCCGCGCGCATCAAACGCCGGCACGCGCGCGAGAGTGGCCCCGTCGTACATCCCCACGAAGAGAGTGTGCGCGCCGGGCGCGGCATCCACATGCAGCGTGTACCCATCCACGATCAACTCGCCGGGCTGCCACTGCGTCGTCGGAAAAGTGCCTTCCACCGGCATCGTGTCCTGCTGCGCGATGACGCGGTCGCCGGCATCGGCGAGATGGACGAAAACGGTGAAATCTTTTTCGATTTTTTCCTCGGCGCGCCAGTAGAGCACGACGCGCAGCACGCGCGCGCCTTCGACGCGATAACCGACGAGCGTCGCCTTGCCGATGTGCGCGCCCACCGGAACGATGCGGGCTTCGAACGCGCGCGGCGTCAAGTACGCTTGCAACCGATAGCCGCCCACGCGCGTGTTGATGACGCGGTCGTCTGTCCGCGCGAGAAACTTTTCGACGAACTGGTCAGGGTCCCAAACTTGATTGGTCGAAGGGATGAACCAGATGCGCGCGCACTCCACATTCAGTCGGCGCAAGCGCGTCTCGTCGGCGGGAGTGTGCCAGAAATCCTTGGGCAGCGTGACAATCGGCAAGTACCCTTGGGGGTTGTCGCAACCGGGCTGCTGCTCTGCCACCCTCCCTTGATGCAGCAGGAGATTGCGATAGTAACTGAGCGCGTCATCGGTAAAATTTTGCACGACGATATCGCCCGGCTCACGCCGCGCAACGATGAATTGCATCAGCGCACGCCAATTGTGCGCTTTGGCGTACGCCGGATCGAAATAGTAATTCGCCAGCGCGTAGCCGGACAACAAAACGAAGAAAAGCATTCCCGCCGCGCCCACCGCACGCGCCGCATCGAATCCCGAACCGCGCCGCCGGGCCTCCCCAGTTGCCGTCAGCCCAACCGCAAACAGGAGATAAATCTCCGGCGCAATGCCGTTAAGATAGCGCTCGAGAAAGAGCGGACGCCCAATCGAAATGATGTAGATGGCAACCACCGGCAGGCCGAGGCAGAGCGCAAGGAACGCCGCGCCGTCTCGCTCGACGCGCGCGAGCCAGACCCAGATGATCATCAGCGCGACGGCCAGTGGCAGCCACAGCCACACCTTGAGCGCGCCCGGGACTGTATCGCTGAGGACGAGCGTGGGAAGGGTGCGACTGATGATATCCAACAGTTCGACGCCGCGCTCCGCGCTCGCCTCGCCGTAGGACGTGACGCGATTCGTGCCGAACAGCACCCAAGGCGCGTACGCCAGCACCAGCACCACTTGCGCGCCGACCCAGTGCGCGAGGGTCCGCCAGCGTCGTTCCAGCCCTGCCAACCCAAAGACGAAAACGTTCACTGCCGCGAGAATGAACGTATCGTAATAGTGGGTGTAAAGACTGGCAAGCGTGGCGAGGACGTAACACGTCAAGGGAGGAAGGAAGAAAGGCAAAGTAAGATTTCCGATTCGCAGATTCCAACCTTTGACTGTTGAAACTTCCGCCTTCCACCAACGCCAGAAGAAAATCAGCCCAACTAAACTCAGCGAGGGCCACATGGTGTAATTGCGGACATCTTGCGAATGCCAAACTTGGTATGGATTGATCGCGAGGAGCGCGGCGGCAAACAGCGCGACGCTTGGGCGCGCGAACATCTCGCGCGCGAGGCGGTACAGCAAAGGCACACCCAAGACGCCGAACCAGAGGGACAAATAGCGCGTCGCGAATTCGCCCGCGCCGGCGAGCGCGACCCAGACGCGCAGCGCGAGGTACGGCAACGGCGGATTCGGCTCGATCGTGCTGATACCCTTCCACAATGCGTCCCAGGTTCGCTGCACGAAAATCACAGTAAACGCTTCATCGCCGCGCAACGAAACGAAATCGAGACGGTACACGCGCAGCGCAAACGCAACGAACACGAGCCCCAGGACTGCAACCCCAATCTTCTTCCTCATACTGCCCACGCTCCACTGCCTACCGATTTCCGCGCCACCGCAATCAACGACAACCCGTACGGCAAATCTACCCGCGACACCAACCGCATCTCCGCCACGAAGAGCGCGCTCAACATCGCGTTCACGAGGGCTGGCAACGGTTGCAGGTCGGAACGAACGACGCGCCCGGCGCGTACCGACCGAAACGCCAACCGCTCCGCTGCAATCGCTGGCAGGAAGAACGCGTTCGCGTGCGTCAGCCGCTCGATGCGAAATCCGGCGCGCTCGATTTTTGCGCGCAGATCACGCCCCGCGTAGCGTCGCCGATGCCCCACCGCTACATCGTGAATGCTCCACAACCACTGGTACGCCGGCACCTGAACGATCAGCACGCCCCCGGGCTTGAGCACGCGCGCAAGTTCAACGAACGTTGCCGCATCGTCGGCGATATTGCAGATCACTTCGGTCGAGATCACCACGTCGAACCCATCGTTCGGGAAGGGCAGTTCGTCGAGCGATGCCACGAAGGCGCGTGCCGCCGGCAGCCCGCGCGCGCGGCAAAATCGAATCGCTTGCAGGGAGATGTCCACCCCAATGGCGCTGCCGAATTCTTCGAGCCAGCGCAAATTCGCGCCGGTGCCGCAGCCACCATCCAAAAGCCGCGCGTTCGGCGGCGCATAACGCTCCAGCAACGCGCGCAACAACGTCCGCACGCCGCGATACCACCAGTAATGATCCTCCAATTCGAACATCACCCGGTACTCGTCCGGATACATTAACTCGGCGCGCTTCGTTGGGCACGTGTTTAGCGTTGACGTCATCGAAGCGTGACCTGAATCTCGCATAGGGTTACCACATTACCCAGCGCCGCGCCGGTGGCGGAATGATAGGGGACGATCTGCAAGCGATACATTCCCGGCGGTACACTCGCGGCAACCGGCAGATCGTTCGCATCGGCGACGATCTGATGCGGCTGCCAGGTCGAGGTCCCGGCGCGGCTGCCCACTATCAACGTGTCCGATTGCGCGAGGCGCGTCCCGGCATCGTCAACCAGTCGCAGCGAGACGGCGTAGTCCTCACCGACCGGTTCGCCAATCTGCCAGTACACCGTAACGACGCCGCGCGTTCCCGGCGCAATCGAAACCGGCGCATCGTAGCCGCGCAAGCGCAAATGCCCGGCGAAGGCAATGTCCAGAGGATAGCGAATATCGTTAACGTCGGCGATAGGCAGCGCGCGCGCGTACAGCGCGAGCGCGATGCCGGTGCTCACGCCGCGAAAGTTGACCTGCTCGAGTAACACCCCCTCCTGCCGCAATAACGCTTCGATGCGTCCCTGGGGATCGTCGAACGGGACGTGCATCGCCAGATACCAGACGCGTGCATGACGCGCCAGCGCGTCGCGCACGCTCACGCGATCGGCGTCCGGCGCGGGCACACCATCCGCGCGTAGAATCGGCAATGTCGTCATCGGTACGATTGCATCGGCATAGTAGCGGTACAACTCTTCGGTGTGCGGCGAATTGAGGATGAGGAAATCGTCCGGGCGCACGCGGGCGCGCAAGTACTCCGCCCAGGCGCGATGATCGTCCTTGCCCCAGCGCGGGTCGAAATACCAATTGCCCAACGACATCGCCGCGCCGACGACGAACACGCCGAGCGCGGCTAAAGCCCAAATCCGCCCACGCCGCGCCAGCGCGACGATGCCGGCGGCGACACCCACATAGAACGCCGGACTGATCGCGATGAGATAACGCGAGTTCTGGTAGAGCGGACGAAGGAACGACGCCAGATACACGACGATAACGGGAACGAGCAGGTACGCTAAAATCCCCCATCGAAACTCCCTCATCCCAAATCCTCGATTGGGTTTCGGCGCGGTGAACGCCAGCCCAACGCCAAGTAACGCGAGCATCGTCACATCAATCCACGCCGCTTGCTCCAGGTCCAACGTGACGCCGACGCTGAACGAGTTGTGCAAATCGCGCAGGATGATGTCGAGTGGAACGGCGCGCGGTCCGATGCCAACGTTGCCCGCCATACTCGCGATCACTTGAGGAATCAGCAAGACTGCCGAGGCGAGGGGCAGCGCGGGCAACAGAATCCACCCGCGCGCGGGTGGCGTCCGCCAGACCAAAATCGCGATGAGGGCGATGTGGAACGGCAGGAGGAAGATGGAGTAATAGTGCGTGTAGATCGAAGCGGCGGCGGCAAAGACATAGACGATGAGCCAACGTGAAACAGGCCGCGTGCTGCGCCGGGCATCGAGTCCGCGCGTGAGCGCGTACACGGCGAGCGTGCTCCAGAGCAACACGAGGGCGTACGGGCGCGCCTCCTGCGCGTACCAAACATAGAACGGGGAGAGCGCGCCGAGCAGCGCAGCGAGCGCGCCAACCGGTGCGGAACACCATCGCCGCGCCAGCGCGTACAGCAACGGAATCGTCGCGACGTTCGCCGCCACGGAGAAAAAGCGGAGGGCGAATTCACTGAGGCCGGTCAGCGGGACCAAGAGGCGTAGCCAGAAGAAATAGCCCTGCGGCAGCGTGTCAACGGTGACAACGTTCTGGATGAGAATCGTGTTGGCAAAAAAAGTCGCCCAGTCGCGCGTGGCGCGATAGACACTGAGACTCTCGTCCCACCAGAGCGACTGCGCGTCCAGCCGGTACACGCGCAGCGCGAACGCGAGCAGGAGGATGAGCAAGAGGGCGGGACGCGCGAGCGTTGGCACAGGACGAGGTGTGGAGATGGGTGGCACGGCTTTCATCGCGCGGGCATTATACCGCGAAACAGACAACACGCAATACGCGACGCGGGCTGTGTGCCTCTATTCTACTCGAATCGCCTTGCCGATCATATCGCCCGGCACCGGCAATTCGAACTCGGTCAACACCGTCGGCGCGATGTCGTACAATCGCAAGCCGCGCACCTCTCGCCCGCCCAGATCGCGGCGCGGGTCATAGTAGATGAACATCCCCATCTGGGCGTGATTCGCGTCGTCGGGTCCGGTATCGTTCTCGAACGTGTGGAGCGCGTTCAAACCGAGCGAACCGACGGCGCGCCAGTACAGGTCGCCGAAGATGACGATGAGGTCGGGGGGAATATTTCTCGTCGCGCGATAGATCGCTTGCGGCTTGTAGACGCGCGTTGGGATCGGCTTGCCCTGGTCGTCCGGAATCGCGCCAATCTTGGCGATCAGTTCGTCGCGCACACGCTCGTACTCGTCCGGCGGAATGATGCCTTGCGGCTCACGCCCCGCCACATTCAGAAAGATGCGCCCGTAGTACCCGCCGCTTCCCCAGGCACGCGTCTTTGCCCAGTTCACTTGCGCTTTTTCGAGCGGCACGATCCCTTGCGGCTTGCCCTCCAAAACAAGATAACCCTCCCGAACGAGCCACTCGTTGAGGGCGATGCCGCCGTCCATTTTCTTGGCGCCGTGATCGCTAAAGACGAGGACGCGCGTGTCGTCATCAATCAGTTCCAGCACGCTGCCGATTTGCTGATCGAGCCACACATAGTAATCGTGAATCGAATGGACGAGCGCGGAATTCGGCTCGTGCTTGGGATGCGCCGGGTCGTGGTACTTCCAAAAGCCGTGATGCAGCCGATCCACGCCGATTTCGACCGACATCAGAAAATCCCAGGGTTTTTCTTTCATCAGGTACCGGATCACCTTGAAGTGATCGTCGGTCATCTCGTAGATTTTGCCGAGTAACCATTGCTTGTCATCGGTGCGAAAGTTCGGCACATCCACCAGATAGTTGGGTGCGATGCGCAAGACCTCTTGGCGCAAACTCTCCGGGTAGGTGAACTTCGCTTGCGCGTTCGGCGAAAGGAAACAGCCGATGACACCCCCTTGCACCGGCATCGGCGGGAACGAAGGGGGCACGCCGACCAGATACGACTGTTTGCCGGCGCGTCCGAGATAATCCCACACCGCTGGCTCACGGATCGAGCGCGCGTTCGCAATCGTCATTTTTTCGTACGAATGATCGGCGCGATTGCGAAAGCCGTACACGCCGAGTTGCCCGGGGTCTTTGGAGGTGAGCGCACACATCCACGCCGGCACGGTAATCGGCGGCGTCGTGGATTCGATTTCGCCCCAGATGCCGGCGCGCCTCAATCGCCCCAGATTCGGCAACTCCTCGCGAAATTTGTCGAAGACGAGCGAAGGTTCGGCACAGTCCAGCCCAATGATCAGAACGCGACGCCTCGTCGAGCGCTGACCACCGACCGCTGGGCGCGGCGTTGCGCCTGCCGTCGGCAGTCTGCCATCGGTGGTCTGTTTCAGTCCCTCCATCAACACCCGCGCCACTTCGGGGCGCGTAAACTCCGGCGGCAACATCTCGCCGCGTTCGAGCATCTGGCGCACCTGCGTTCCGCTCAAAACGAGATGGTCTTGTTCGCCGTGCGGACACGTCTTTGCCGAAACGATTTGCCCGCACTTGTTGCAGTAAAACGTATGCTCGAACATCAGCGGCGTAATGCCGATTTCCGCCGGCGCGAACTCGTCGAAGATTTTTTGCGCGTCGTACGTGCCGTAATAGTTGCCGACGCCGGCGTGATCGCGTCCGATGATGATGTGCGTGCAGCCATAATTCTTGCGGCAAATCGCGTGAAAGATCGCTTCGCGCGGACCCGCGTAGCGCATCGCCGCGGGAAACACGCCGAGCAGCACGCGGTCGGGCGGATAGTAATCGCGCAGCAGTTCTTGGTACGAGCGCATACGCACGTCCGCCGGAATGTCGTCTGCCTTGGTCTCGCCGACGAGCGGGTGGAGGAACAGCCCGTCCACGATTTCGAGCGCGGTCTTTTGGATGTACTCGTGCGCGCGATGAATCGGATTGCGCGTCTGGAAGGCAACGATGCGCCGCCATCCGCGCGCCGCAAACATCTTGCGGGTGGCGAGCGGCGGATGCCGAAATTCCGGAAATTCGAGGTGGTTCGGCAGATCAATCACGGAAATCTCGCCCGCCAGGTACACATCCCCCTGCTGATACAAACGCGCGACGCCGGGATGCTTGGCGTCTGTCGTACGATAGACCTTCTGCGCCTCGCGGGTCTTGTCGTAGGCGAACTTTTCCGCGAGGGTCATCACCGCGAGCAAATGCCCGTCCGGTTCGGTCAGCGCGATTTCCGCACCCACGTTCAGCGTGTCCGCCACCTCGCGCGTGACGGCGAGCGTGATGGGGATGCTCCACACGAGTCCATTCGCGAGTCGCATCGTCTCGACCACCGCGTCATAGTCGCGCGTGCCCATAAAGCCGGTGAGGGGGGAGAGCGCGCCGACCGCGAGCAGTTCGATATCGGACATTGTCGCTGCACCGACCGCCACGCGTGGCGCGCGCGCCGCGCGTGCGATGGCGGCGTCGCGTGCCGCGCCGCGTAACATTCGGTCCACCAGCACGCCGCCATGCGGCGCGATTTCGCCGGGATAATCGGTCATTCAGACTCCGTTTCCGTCGTATCCTTGCAAAAAACTGCCCACTGATTCAAAGGGTAGCCCACAGTAAATCGTGGACATGGGGGTTCAGGGGGCTTTGCCCCCTGACGGGGGT